>JABSRH010000118.1 GCA_013215175.1 Parvularculaceae bacterium
AGCCGACGGCGCCGGATCGCCGCCCCATCATCCGCGGGGCGTGAATCCTTCACTTGGGTGTCTTCACCTTGGCAAAAAGGGCAGCGCATCGAGCGCCCGTTAGACCTTTCCACAGCGCTTGGAAAGATCGACTTCCTTGCAAGGGTGACAGAACCTGTCCGGACTTAACCGGCGTAGATCGGAAACCGTGCGGTAAGAGCCTCGACTTCAGCCCGAACCTCGTCCTCGAGCGCAGTGGTATCGCCGCCCTCAGCCAAACCGTCGAGCACGCGAGCGATCAAGCGGCCGGTTTCTTGGAACTCAGCCACACCGAAACCGCGCGATGTGCCGGCAGGTGTGCCCAAGCGAATCCCAGAGGTAACGGTCGGCTTCTCAGGGTCGTTCGGCACGCCGTTCTTGTTGCAGGTCATACCGGCCCGCTCGAGGGCTTCCTCGGCCGCATTGCCCTTCACGCCTTTGGGGCGAAGGTCGACCAGCATGACGTGGGTATCCGTACCGCCCGAGACCACAGCATAACCAGCTTCGACGAGAACCTCGGCGAGCGCCTTGGCGTTTTCCATCACTTGCTTGGTGTAGACCTTGTACTCTGGTGTCAGGGCCTCGCCGAATGCTGCGGCCTTGCCAGCGATGACATGCATCAGTGGCCCGCCTTGCAGGCCAGGGAAGAGCGCCGAACGGAACTTCTTGGCCAAGTCCTTGTGGTTCGTGAGAATGATGCCGCCACGAGGCCCCCGGAGGGTCTTGTGCGTGGTGGAGGTCACGGCGTGAGCATGGGGGACAGGTGATGGGTAATGACCGCCCGCCACCAGGCCTGCGAAGTGCGCCATGTCCACGAGGAAGTAAGCACCCACCTCGTCTGCAATCTCGCGGAACGCCGCGAAATCAATGAACCGCGAATAAGCGGATCCGCCTGCGATGATCAGCTGAGGCTTCTCTTGCAGCGCCAGCTCGCGCACCGCTGCCATGTCGATGCGATCGTCTTCGTCGCGCACACCATAGTGCACAGCCTCGAACCATTTGCCCGACTGGTTCACCTTGGCCCCGTGGGTCAGGTGACCACCGGCAGAAAGGTCGAGGCCCATGATCTTCTCGCCGGGCTTGAGCAACGCCATGAAGACAGCCTGGTTGGCTTGGCTGCCTGAGTGGGGTTGCACGATCGCCTCTTCACAGTCGAAAAGGCGCTTAGCGCGATCAATGGCTAAACGCTCAACCTCATCGACGAACTCACAGCCGCCGTAATAGCGGCGACCGGGATAGCCCTCGGCATATTTGTTGGTCAGCACTGACCCCTGAGCATCCAGCACGGCTTGGCTCACGATGTTTTCTGACGCGATGAGCTCGATCTGCTTCTGCTGGCGATCCAGTTCTTTCTGCACAGAAGCAAAGAGTTGGGGATCGGTATCCGCCAAGCCCTTATCAAAAGCAAAGGGTTGCGCGCTCAGAGTCTCGGCAGTCGTCATCAAACAGGAACCTTCTATGTTTGCTGTGCTGGGTGCCCCATAGACGTGTCTCGCCTTCGCGCAAAGAGGGCGTTTGTCCTCATGCGACCACACCCTTTGCTTGTATCCTCATAGTGAAGTTAGAGAAGCTTCACGTCTGTTGGGTATTTAGTTCTTGGCAAGCCAAACAAAGGTGCTTATGGCTGCTGCTTACCCCAACCATGGCGCGACCAGAACAACCAAGAATCGCATCGCTGCCAATACCGAACTCTATTGACTAGGATAAATTCAATGACCGAATCGACGGCGAACGAACCAGCTCTCGACACAGCAGAGACGCTGAGCTTGACCACGGACATTGTTGCTGCATTCGTGAGCAACAACAGCGTACCCGCTGAGCAGCTCCAAGAACTTCTGAACAACACCTTTAAAACACTCAGCAATTTGGGCGGTACGAAGGAAGAAGAAGTCGTCCAGCAAAAGCCTGCCGTTCCCGTCAAGAAATCGATCACCGCAGACTATTTGATCTGTCTCGAAGACGGTAAAGAATTGAAAATGCTGAAGCGTTACTTGCGCACACAGTACAACATGTCGCCGGAAGACTATCGTCGTAAGTGGAACCTGCCAGCTGACTATCCGATGGTGGCCCCTAACTACGCAAAACGCCGCTCAGAATTCGCCAAGCAAATCGGCCTGGGCACCCAAGGTGGCCGTAAAGCAACGAAAAAATCGCGTAAGCGGGCCTAATCAAAGCGGTTCGGTGAAGTGTACTCATTATACACTTCACCACGAACCGAAGCGTCACTGGTCCAGGCCAGCACGTTGCGAAGTCAGGCTTTTAGTCTTCATTGGAAGCAGGTGTCTGAGGCGCCTGCTTTTTTTGTGTCCAACGGACACCCCAAATAGAAATTTCATAGAGACCTAAAACTGTTAGCCCCAGGGCAATTTGGCTCATAGGATCCGGCGGGGTCAAAAAAGCTGCCGCGAGGAAGATAATCACGATCGCATAACGGCGGTTCTTGGCGAGGCCATCGGCGGTGACAATTCCCGCTCTGCCCAGCAGCATCAGCACCACGGGCAGCTGGAAGGCAAAGCCGAAGCCCATCATCAAGGCCAGCGCGAGATCGAGATAGTCCCCGACCTTCACAAACAGATTGTAGGTCGCCGCGGCTGTCGCCTCTGCCCTACCCTCAACGCCCAACGCAAAGTCTAGCACCAGCGGTAGGATCATCGCGTTGACGAGGCTGATGCCGAGGGCAAACAAAACCGGCATCGCGAAGAGGAACGGCAAGACAGCCCTGCGCTCAGACTTATAAAGGCCAGGCGCTACAAAGGCATAGATCTGCCACGCCGTGATCGGAAAACTCAGCATCAACGCCGCGAAGAAGCTCAACTTTATTTGCGCGAAGAAGAGCTCAAGCGGGAAGTAGTTCAGGATCGCATCGCTCTGCCCCGCCGCCTCTAGCGCGCGCACATAGGGCAGCGTCAGCAAGTTGTAGAGCGGCGCCGAAAACAAGAAGCACAGGACAAAGGTCGCCGCCAACGCGCCAACGATCACGAACAAGCGCTGCCGCAACTCGGTCAGGTGCTCGATCAGTGGCGCACGGCTGGCTTCGATATCGTCAGCACCGTCATCGCGAATATCAGGCTGGGGAAGTGTTTCAGCCATGACCGTCGGCCTGGTCTTTCGGCTCTTCGTCGTCAGCAGGGGCAGGCTTGGCCGGCTCCACCGGCTTGCGAACCGCCTCATTGATATCGCGCATGGCCTGATCGGCTTCGGGCACGGTCGCCGATCGCTTGAGCGCGTCGATCTCTTTGCGCATCTCGTCCATTTCAGCTTCGCGGGCCATCTGGCTCAGACCTGCGCGAAACTCATCCGCGAGACGGCGAGCTTTGCCCGCCATCTTGCCAGCGCTGTGGAGAAATTTCGGCAGATCGTTGGGGCCGACCACAAGCAGCACCAACACGGCCATCACCAAAAGCTCTGGCAGGCCGAGCTGTGGAACCAAAGTCATTCGGCTTTGGTGGTCTCTTGCGCCTTGACCTCAACGGTCTCGGTTTCTTGAGCTTCTAGGGAAGCTGTTGTCTTGTCGTCGGCTTCTTCTTGCGCGTCCTCGGCTAAGCCTTTGCGGAAAGAGCGAATGCCTTGGGCGAGATCACCCATGATCGAAGTAATCCGGCCACGCCCCCCAAAGAAGATGAGCGCGATGACCAGGACGAGAAGAAGCTGCTGCCAACCGGGGAACATAGATGCTCCTTAATAAGGGAAACTTGCTGATAGGTTTCCTGTGACGCGGGAACGGCCGTCGATCAAGCCTCGTCTTCGGCGTCGATGGGCAACAAGTCCTCATCGTCGTCGGAGCCATCGGCCGGACGCGGCACCTCAAAGCCTGGCGGCAATTGTCCTTCCAGCAAACCTTGCGCCTTGAGGTCTTGCAGACCCGGCAGATCACCGAGCGTTTGCAAGTCGAAGTGCTCAAGAAATGAGGTTGTGGTACCGTAAAGCAAGGGGCGACCCGGCGCGTCACGGCGCCCCCGCATGGTCACCCAGCCAAGCGTGATCAGCTGATCGAGCGACCCTTTGCTCACCGAAACCCCTCGAATCTCTTCGATTTCTGCGCGGCTGCAAGGTTGGTGGTAGGCAATAATCGCCAGCGTCTCGAGCGCAGGACGCGACAGTTTGCGCGTCGATTCTTGATGGCTCACGAGGATGTCAGCGCAATCAGGCGCCGTGACGAACTGCCAACGGCCCGCCACTTGGCGCAGATTGATGCCCCGATCTTCGTAGAGCTTCTGCAGCTCGACCATCAGCGAGCGCACCGAACCACCGGGCACCCGGTCCATAATCAGGTTCTCGGACAGCGGTTCAGGCGAGGCAAAGAGCAGTGCCTCAATCTGGCGAAGGCGTGTGGCCTCCTCCACCTCAGCAGCAACGCCCTCTTCCGCATCGTCCAAGGCCTCGGCGACGTCTTCGGCCTCAGCAACCTGGTCGGCTTCGATCTGTTGAACAGCGTTCATGACTGGCCTCGTACATAAATCGGATCAAACGCTTCCTCTTGGCGAAGCGCCGCATCGCCATCGCGCGCCGCCTCCAGAGCAGCCGTGAAAGTGGACGCCACGACTGAGCCACGAGGTGCTGTGGTTTGAAACTGGGGGCGCAGGCCTTGCAGCGGGAACCAATCGCGCGCGCTCATGAGGGCGAGCTTCAATTCTTCGCGCGCCTGCTCGATCCGGAAGACCGGTATCGGATCAGCCCGCTTCTCAGGCGGCGCGGCGCGCAAACGTTGGGTCGAGTAAGCCCGCAGCAGATCCCAAAGATCCGCCGCCGTGTGGGTCGTCCGGCGCACTTCGGTACCGCGAACCCCTCGAGCGAAAACGTCTCGACTGAGCAGAGACCGCTCCGTCAGTGACTGCGCCGCCCTTCGCATGGCATCTAGGCGCTGCAGACGGTGGGCGAGCATCGCCGCAATATCTTCGCCAGACAGCTCTTCGTCATCCTCTTGGGACGGCAAAAGAAGCCGAGTTTTCAGATAAGTGAGCCAGCTCGCCATGACCAAGTAATCGGCGGCAAGCTGCAGGTTCCGGCTACGTGCCTCTTCAACGAAAGCGAGATATTGGTTCGCCAAAGCCAGCACCGAGATCTCGCGCAAATCAACTTTTTGCCGGTGTGCGAGGTCGAGGAGCGCGTCGAGCGGTCCCTCGTAGCCATCGAGGCGGAGGATCAGCGTTTCGGTCGGATCACCGCCAGCGGCATCTTCCTCAAACTCGGGAACAGCGTCGTCGAACAAGCTTTCA
The DNA here is from genome assembly GCA_013215175.1 of Parvularculaceae bacterium. Classification (GTDB taxonomy): domain Bacteria; phylum Pseudomonadota; class Alphaproteobacteria; order Caulobacterales; family Parvularculaceae; genus Parvularcula. The sequence goes on from JABSRH010000118.1 coordinate 5,235, forward strand.
CTCCGATGGGACTTCTTAGGACGACTGCCTACGCCGAGTCGCTCGCCCACCGCACATTAAACACCGCGAACCAGGCAATCCTGCCCACGGGTTTTCAACTGCGCACAGTACTGGTCAGCACTGCTCTTCGACGTGAAGGGACCAATCCGCAGGCGATGATAAGTTCGGCCTTTCACTTCAGCCCGTTGAATATCAGGCGCTTTTCCGTTCAGCAGCATGCCAAGACGGTTGGAAAGACCGTCAAAGTAATCGAGTGCCGCTTTGTTGCTGTCGAACGCACCGACCTGGACCACATGCGTTGGCGTGGCCGCGACGGCTGGGGTCGTTGCAGGCGTTGATGCAGCCTGGCTCGATGCCGCGGCGGCTTGCACGGGTGGCTGTGTCTGGGTTTGCGGCTTTCGGCTCGGTGCACTGGGCAACGAACGTGCTTCAACTGCAGCCGCCACCGCAGCCTCGACGGGATCAGTACGCGTCGGACTCATGGGTTCAGGATCGACCGTAGCAGGAGCTGTGCGCTCCTCGGCCACTTGCGGCGCACCGCCATAACCGTTGAGCGGGTCGCGAGCCGGGCTCTCATCGGCGACCACACGCGTCGGGGCACCGCCATCCAGAACAGAATAAACCTCTTCGCGAACATTGGCGCTTGAGGCTGTCGGCGGCACGTCTTCTGCGATGGGTCGTGGATCAGCGACCACCACCGGAAGCTCCTCGCTCGCCAGCGTGCTGCCAGAAGCGACGCCCTGTCGGTAGGCATACATCACCACGAGGACGAAGATGACGACCAGGGACACCAAAATGGCGAGGATCGTGAAACCGGACAGGCCGCCTTCATCCTCGTCGTCGAAAACGTCATTCATACGCGCCGCAGTCGCTGACATGACTCAATCCTCTTTTGTGCTTTCCAACCCGCTATCTGGATTCGCTTCGGTAAAGACCTTGTTAACCATCACAACATGTCACGTGACAAATCGAAGAGCCGCTTATGCTCATGGATCGCATAACGATCCGTCATACCCGCGATGTAGTCACAGATGACCCGCATGCGCTTCTCCATCGACTCGCCCTCCTGCCGCGCGAACCAAGCCGGCGGCAGAACCTCGGGCTCCTCTTTGTACAGCAGAAACAGATCCCGCACGATACGCTTGGCCTGGCTTCGCACCGCATTGACCTTGTGGTGCCGATACATTTGCGAGAACAAAAACTTGCGCAGCACAGTCAGCTGCTCCGTCATCTCGTCCGAGAACGAAGCGGTCGCACGATCAGCGAGCCGGATCTCATCCGCGTGCTGTGGGTCCGACGCCTCTAGGCGCCGTCCCGTTTCCGCCAGCACGTCAGCCACCATCTTACCGATCAGGCCACTGACAGCTTCGGCGATCTGCACTTCGCGGGGTTCGTCCGGCCAGGCCGCCAGCGAATCGCGCAGCGCCGGGCCTAGAAGCGGCACCTCGCAAGCGTCATCAAAGCTGAACAGACCGGCGCGGAGACCATCATCCGCATCGTGATTGTTGTAAGCAATATCATCGGCCAAAGCCGCCAGCTGCGCCTCAAGGCTTGGGTAGGTGTGTAGCCACAGATCATGCTTTTCCGCATATTCTTCAATGGCTACGGGCAGAGGCTTATCCTTCACTCGCAACGGCCCAATCAGCGGGCCATTGTGCTTCACCGCCCCTTCCAAGGTCTCCCAAGTCAGGTTGAGCCCATGATAGGCGCCATGCTGACGTTCAAGCTTGGTCAGAAGGCGGAGGGTCTGCGCGTTGTGGTCAAAACCGCCCGCGCCTTCCATCACCTCTTCGAGCACGTCCTCGCCGGTATGCCCAAACGGTGGGTGCCCCAGATCATGGGATAACGCCACGACCTCGGCTAGATCCTCGTCGAGATTTAACGTTCGCGCCATGGCACGGGCCACCTGACTCACCTCAAGCGAGTGGGTCAGACGCGTGCGATAATGATCGCCCTCGTGAAAGACAAAGACCTGCGTCTTGTGCTTCAGCCTGCGGAAGGCCACCGTGTGCAGGAGCCGATCGCGGTCTCGCTGAAACGGCGTCCGCCCGGTGCTCTCTCGCTCAGCGTGCAGGCGCCCCCGCGTCTCATCGGCACGAGCGGCAAAGGGGGCGAGCGGAGCGGGAAAAGCGAGGGGCATGACTGTTTCTTTGTTAAACAAAACCCCGTGGGCCGATTCCGACCGCTAGGTCGACCCGCCTACCGAACGTTGCTCGGACAGCTGCGCTTAAATGTTGAGGTACCAGCGGCCAGGCCTGAACCTTTCGCTAGCGATACGATTGAGGGGATATTCGTGAGGAAACTGGTTTTGAGCTGCTGTGCAGCCGCAATGTCGCTGGCAGGCGCCAACGCCCTCGCGGCCGTCGAAATCGATGTGACTGAAGTCGCCGGCGACGTCGTGTTCGACATCTCCGGCTCGTTGATCATCAGTGATGCTCGCGTCTCCGCCGCATCGACCTACAGCCCCGGAATCATCACCGGCGGCGAAAACTGGTACATCGGTACGGGGGACGGAGAGAACATCGATCGATACTTCCTCTCGTCGGCCGATGGCGCCTTTGGCACCAGTATTGATTTCAACGAAACTTATTCGCCATCCACGGGCTCCCGCTTCTTCATCTAGGGCGCCTTTGGGGGGCACCAGCAGTTGCCGTGCGTGCTGGCTATACGGATGGCGAGGCTATAGCCGCGCAACTTGTCTATCAAGGCGAGACGCTGGCTTCCTTGGCCCTGACCGAGGGGGTCTATACATACACTTTGCCTAGTGACACCATCACCCTGACCATCAGTGCCGCACCAGTTCCTGTACCAGCAGCAGCGCCTTTGATGCTGGCTGGACTCGCGGCATTCGGTTGAAAGAAGCGTCGCTCAACGCGCTGAAGCTGACAGCTAGCTGCTTAGCTCAGTGGACCGAAGACTTCGGAGATCTTCTTCAGAAGGTCCTGAGGCTCGAACGGCTTAAGGAGGTAGTTGTTCATCTTCAGATGAACACCCTCTTCCAGGATCTGGCGCGTGGCCTTGCCGGTGATCAGAATGAAGCCGACCTTCTGCGTCTTCGGGTTTTGGCGCAGCGCATACAGAAGTTCGATGCCGGTCATTTTTGGCATGTTGTAGTCAGAGATGACCAAGTGAGCTGGATCTTCGCGCATCTTCTGAAGAGCTTCGCGGCCATCCTCAGCATAGCGAATGTTCTGGACACCGACCTGCGCAAGCGTCTGCGTGATCAAGCCACGGCTAATCGACATGTCGTCGACCACCAATACCTTCAACACCTTCACCAGCGACATGGTTCAACGCTCTCCCACTCGAAGGGCCAATGCCCCTTCACCTTCGTACCCTAGTGTCCTTAACGGGACGCTGCCATCCGCAGAAAGAACACCGATTTTTCAGTCTACTTTTCGGTAAGCCGTGACCCCGGCTGGCTCGAAATACTCTCGCGCCTTGCCCTGCACCCTTTCCGAATGCCCGATGAACATGATGCCACCTGGGTTCAGCAAGTCAGCAAACCTCTGCCATAAAACCGCTTTTGTCGGTTCATCGAAGTAGATCACGACGTTACGGCACATGATGACGTCGAACCGCTGTGCCATCGGCCAGGATTCCATCAAGTTCAGCGTCCGGAACGAGATCAGCGATCGCAGGTCGTCGCCCACGACAAATTGATCAGCATTCGGGCCCCAACCAGGTGCAAAGTAGCGCTGCAACAAGCGCGGCTCGACGGGGGAAACGATGTCGGCCGTATACGCACCGCGC
>JABSRH010000119.1 GCA_013215175.1 Parvularculaceae bacterium
TTTGGCAGGGTTGGCAGCTCAACACTCGGAAATTTCCCCTTGGCGTTGACGTTTTGATTTGTGCTGGCTCCCAGGTGGTGGGCCTGCCGCGCACCTCACGTCCAAAAACTGACGCCTGAACGCAGAATCGTACGGAGGAATAATGGCTTACGTTGCTGTAAAAGGCGGTGAAAAAGCGATATCGAACGCACACCGTCTGTTGGCTGAACACCGTCGGGGCGATACCGGCATTACTGAGCTGACGGTCCCACAAATTCGCGAACAGATGCGCCTCGCCGTTGATCGTGTGATGGCTGAGGGTTCTTGCTACGATGCGGATCTTGCTGCCTTGGCGATCAAGCAGGCGCGCGGTGACCTCGTTGAAGCGATCTTTATGGTGCGGGCGTACCGCACCACGCTTCCGCGTTTTGGTATGACGCATGCTGTCGATACGCGCAAGATGTCGGTCCAACGTCGTGTCTCTGCGGCCTTCAAGGACATTCCTGGCGGTCAGGTGCTTGGCCCGACCTTCGACTACACACACCGTCTTTTAGACTTCAAACTGATGGCCGAAGGCGAGGAGCCGTTGGCGCCAGCCGTGCAGTCCGAAGACGCGGCCATCCAAGAGCTGCCAAATATCGAAAGCGTCTTTGCTCACGAAGACTTGCTCGAGCCGGAAGAGCCAATTGCTGATCAAACCGACGAGCCGTTCGACCTCACGCGTGAGCCCATGGCCTTTCCAGCGGAACGTGATCAGCGCCTTCAAGCACTGTCCCGCGGTGACGAAGGGTTCCTTCTCAGTCTTGCTTACTCGACTCAGCGTGGCTGGGGCAGCACTCACCCTCTGTGTGGTGAAATTCGCATGGGCGACGTTGAGGTAGAGTTCACGCCGGAGGAGCTAGGCTTCCCGATCGTGATCGGCACCGCGAACGTCACTGAGTGTCAGATGATTTCAAACCCGCGCGGCGGTCTCACGTCACCACCACGCTATAGCCGCGGTTATGGTCTCACCTTCGGGCACAACGAACGCAAGTGCATGAGTATGGCAATCGTTGATCGTGCACTGAAGGATCGCCCGGACCAGGGCGAAAGGCCAGCCTTTGCCGCCCAAGACGAAGAGTTCGTGCTCTATCATTCCGACAACGTCGAAGCCTCGGGCTTCGTCCAGCACTTGAAGCTACCGCACTATGTAGACTTCCAGGCTAGTCTGCAATTCGTCCGTAAACAGCAGCGTGAGTACTACGCGGAAGTCGCCGCCAGGGAGGCGGCTGAATAATGTCCCAAACGACGCAAGCGCAACAAAGCCCGGCGACAGTTGACGGCTACAACTACGCTTACCTCGACGAGCAAACCAAACGGATGATCCGTCGTGCGACGCTGAAGGCGGTGGCTATCCCCGGCTATCAGGTTCCGTTCGGTTCTCGTGAGATGCCGGTGCCCTACGGTTGGGGAACCGGTGGTATCCAGTTGACTGCTAGTCTTGTTGGTCCAGATGACGTCTTCAAGTGTATCGATCAGGGTGCCGATGACACAACAAACGCGGTGTCGATCCGCTCGTTCTTCGCGAAGGTGGCCGATGTCGAGACCACTGAGGCGACGGGCGACGCTACGATCATTCAGACCCGTCACCGGATCCCTGAAGAACCGCTCAAAGACAATCAAATCATGGTGTATCAGGTGCCGCAGCCAGAGCCTCTCCGTGGTCTTGAGCCACGCGAGACCGAAACACGAGCGATGCACGCTTATGAAGAGTACGGACTGCAATATGTTCGCCTCTACGAGAGTGTCGCCCGCTACGGAGAAGTTTCGTCGGGTGCTGGTTATCCTGTGATGATCGATGAGCGGTACATCATGTCGCCGTCGCCGATCCCGAAGTTCGATAACCCTAAGATGCATATGAGCGAAGCCTTGCACCTGTTTGGCGCTGGTCGCGAAAAACGCATCTACGCTGTGCCGCCTTTCACCACGGTGCGCAGTTTAGCGTTCGATGACTATCCGTTTACGGTGCAAAGTTGGGATGAGACCTGCGGTCTCTGCGGCGCTACGGACAGTTACATGGACGAGGTCGTGCTGAACGATAAGAACGAACGCATGTTCGTGTGCTCAGACAGTCATTATTGTGCACAACGCCGCGCCGCCGGCCTTTTTGGACCGATGGCAGGCCACGCCTTGGCGAAGGAAGAGGGGGAGACGGAACAATGAGCGCCACCGCCATCGCTGAAGCACCCGCTGGACCGCTCTTGTCCGCGCGAGGTGTCAGCAAGAACTACGGTCACGTCGTCGGTTGCCGAAATGTAGATTTCGAACTCTATCCAGGCGAAGTTCTAGGTATCGTTGGTGAATCTGGTTCGGGGAAAACGACATTGTTGAAGTGTCTTTCCGGTCGTCTGCGTCCGGATGAGGGCTCTATCCAGTTCGCACTGGATGGCGGCGAACCTCAAGACATCTACGAGCTGTCGGAACCTGATCGTCGCCGCTTGCAGCGTGAGGCCTGGGGATTCGTTCATCAGAACGCCCGTGACGGTTTGCGGATGCGCGTGTCAGCTGGCGCAAACGTTGCCGAGCCATTGATGAACCTTGGCAACCGCCACTTCGGCAACATGCGTGAACAGACGATTGACTGGCTTCAACGCGTGGAGTTGGACATCAACCGTATCGACGACAACCCGAAGACGTTTTCTGGTGGTATGCAACAGCGTATCCAGATCGCGCGGAATCTTGTCCACGGGCCGAGCTTGGTCTTCATGGATGAGCCTACCGGTGGTCTCGACGTATCAGTACAGGCTCGTTTGCTCGACTTGATCCGCAATCTCGTTCGCCGTCTGAATATGGCTGCGGTCATCGTTACACACGATCTCGCTGTGGCTCGTCTTTTGGCTGACCGTCTGATGGTGATGCAAGCTGGAGATGTGGTCGAAACTGGCCTTACGGACCAGGTTCTCGACGACCCTCAGCATCCATACAGCCAATTGCTTGTCTCTGCCGTTCTTCAAATTTGAATCGGATTTATCCCATGACTGAACCGGTCATCCGTGTCGAGAATCTCGAAAAGCAGTTCATTCTGCACAATGCCGATGGTGCTCGAATTCCGGTGTTCGAAAACCTGAGCCTCGATGTCGAGCCTGGCGAGTGCGTTGTTCTCGCTGGTGTTTCGGGGTCGGGAAAATCAACCCTGATGCGTTCGCTGTATGGCAACTACCTGCCAACCGGCGGTTCGGTGAAGGTGATGCATGAAGGTGAGTATACCGACATTACCAACGCACGTCCCGACTCGATCAATGATGTTCGACGCAAAACGCTCGGTTATGTCAGCCAGTTCCTCCGCGTAATCCCGAGGATTTCCACGCTGAATCTCGTGATGCAACCGTTGATCGACAATGGCGTGAGTGAAGAGGAGGCGGAGCCTCGTGCCCGCGAATTGCTGTCTCTTCTTGAATTGCCTGAAGCGCATTGGGACCTTCCGCCGGCGACGTTCTCGGGTGGTGAGCAGCAGCGTGTGAACATCGCGCGCAGCTTTGTGTGGGATTATCCTGTGTTCTTGCTGGACGAACCCACAGCGTCGCTTGACGCCGCTAACCGCGAGCGGGTGGTCAAGTTGATCAATCGTGCCCTTGAGCGCGGTGCCGCCATGATCGGCATCTTCCACGACGAAGATGTGCGCTCGCAGGTCGCAACGCGCTACTTCGAGGTGGCTGACTACAAAGTAGCTGCGTGATGGAATCGATCATCAACTGCAAACGCATTGTCACCGCTGATGAAACCATCTGTGGTCATATTGTGGTCAGAGACGGCATCATCTCGGCTGTCGAGAACGCCAGGAGCGCTGCTACAGGAGCTCTCGATTGGACTGACGAGGTCCTTGTCCCTGGCCTCATTGATATTCATACAGATAATCTAGAAAAGCACTACATGCCGCGCCCCGGCGCGCAGTGGGATCGTCTCGGTGCCGCCATCGCTCACGATGGGCAAATGGCAACGGCCGGTGTCACCACTGTGCTGGATAGCCTTAGCTTGCACGGCCGTTCGACCCATGGCCTAAACCGCTCTGATGCACTGGCTGACCTGATCGGTGCACTGGACGACGGCGACGCTCATCAGGCCTTTCGAGTTGATCATTGTTTGCACTTGCGCTGTGAGGTCACCAATCCCGGCCTCTTTGATTTGTTAGAGGACTATCTGGGAGCGGATCGCTTGCAGATGCTGTCTGCTATGGATCACACCCCCGGTGCTCGGCACCCTGGTGGGCTTGACGCCGTTAAGGAGAAGTGGCGTCGTAAGGGTATGAGCGAGGACGAAATCATCGAACGTCTCAATAGGCAAGCAGATTGGCGAGACCCTGCCGGAGCCGTGGAACGCCGTGCCAAGGTTGCCGCTTTGGGTCAGCAACATGGCCTGCCGGTCGCGTCGCACGATGATGGTTTGCCGGAGCATATCGACGAAGCCCATGAACTTGGCTGTACCATCGCTGAGTTCCCCATTACGGCTGAGGCGGCGACTCGCGCTCGCGAAGTGGGCATGGTCAACGTCATGGGTGCTCCAAACTTTGTTCGTGGTCGTTCGCATGGTGACAACCTCTCTGCGCGTGCTCTTGCAGCGACTCGCGAGCTCGATGCTCTATGCTCAGACTACGTACCTCAATCCATGATCCGCGCGGCGTTCATGCTCACCGAAGAACCCTTCGGCTGGTCGCTGTCCGAAGCCCTGGCGACGGTGACAGCGGCCCCAGCCGCAATGTCGAACTTGCAAGATCGAGGTGTCATCGAAGTTGGCAAGCGAGCTGATATTGTTCGTGTGGCGCATGCACCTGCCGAATGGCCTGTCATTCGTGAGGTTTGGCGTGGGGGCGCCCGCGTCGCGTGACGCTAAGTACGGAACGTTTTGCGATCTACTTCGCCCCAGACCCGACAAGTGATGTCTGGTCTGTCGGTTCATCTTGGCTTGGTCGTGACCCTGCGACTGGTCATGCGACGTCGCGGCCTTCGGGACTTGCACTGGCGGACAAGCGAGCCGAGCAGCTCACGGCGAAGGCCGCGAGTTATGGTTTTCATGGTACTCTGGTCGCGCCATTCGAGCTGCACGAAAATCGAACTCTTGAAGAACTTGAATTCGCGCTAGCAGCGTTTGCGGAAGAACGTTCCGCTTTCGCTCTGCCGTGCCAGGTTTCTAGCTTGGGCGCATTTTTAGCCTTGTGTCCAACAGAGCCGTCCAGAGCTTTGCTTGAGCTGCATACTGATCTTGTAAAGGACTTCAATGAATTCCGCGCCCCGCTAAACGACGCTGATGTAGAGCGGCGTTCGAAGGGCGGACGGCTTACGGATGGCCAGCTACAACACTTGAAAGAGTGGGGCTATCCCTATGTCTTTGAAGACTTTCGTTTCCACATGACACTAACCAACGGCATCCTTGATCCGGCAGAACGGAACGAAGTGCTGGCCCTGCTTACCGGCCTCTTCCAAGACGCGATCAGCCAACCGCTGGCCGTCGACCGCCTCGCTCTTTTCCATCAGTCTTCGCGGTCAGAACCCTTCATCATCAAGCGCTGGTTTTCCTTTGCCGCGGGCTGAGATCCTCTACTGACTGTCAACGGAATGTCACGGTACTGAGCTATAGAACCATCATGCTCAGATGTTTTTTACCCACCGCCGTCGCCGCTGCGCTCCTCATGAGCCCAGTTCAAGCTTTCCACACCGATGGCGATCACGACCATCAGCAGCCGCCCTGGCAAGAGGCAACGGGCTGGCCTGATCGGATCGTCGTGACCTTGCCTGAGGAGCCTCAAACGGGTTTCGCTGTCACCTGGCGCACCGACGCGACCGTCGATGCTACCGTAGCACAGATTGTCGAAGCTCGTGATGATGCGCGCTTTGATTTTGGTGCAGAGCAAGTTGATGCGATCACTGAGGCACTTGACCTCACAGCGTTTGAAGCTTTGGGCCAAACGGTGGAAGTTGAACTTAACGCTGGCTTGCCGCCAGCAAACTTTCATTCGGTCGAGTTCACCGGCCTTAAGCCTGACACCATATATGCCTACCGTGTAAAGGGTGCAGGTGATCAGTGGTCTGAGTGGCTCCAAACTAAGACCGCAGCTGCCGAAGGTCCGGTGTCATTTCTCTACGTGGGTGACGCCCAAAACGCTGTTCGCTCGCATTGGTCGCGGTTGATCAGAGCGGCCTTCCAAGAGGCGCCAAAGGCTGATTTCATTCTGCACGCTGGCGATTTGGTGAACCGCGCCTCTCGCGATTATGAGTGGGCGGAGTGGTTCGATGCGACTGGCTTTATCCACGGCATGATCCCGGCGCTGCCTGTGGCCGGAAACCATGAATATCAACGCCTTGGCTTGCCAGGTGCAGAGCAGGATCGCGTGCTGTCCATCCTTTGGCGCCCGCAATTCACGCTTCCGCTCGAGCCAACTCTCGACGACGACTTGCAAGAAGTGACCTATGATGTTCGCTATGCGAAAGACGTCCACTTTTTCATTCTCTCGACGCAGAACAATAAAGTTGAACAGCAGGCTGAGTGGCTCGACCGCGAGCTAGAGGCGAGTGACGCCAAGTGGAAGATTGTTTCTATGCATCACCCAATCTTCTCGTCTGGCCGTGGTCGGGATAGCGCTGATCGTCGGGCGGCCCTTCTTCCCGTCATGAACAAGCATAAGGTCGACCTGGTCCTTCAAGGTCATGACCACACCTACGCCCGCGGCACAATTGGCCAAACGCCTGAGCGTGTTGGTTTCGCCGACAAGGGCGGCGACGTCAGTACGATGTTCGTCAACTCAGTTAGCGGTCCGAAACAGTACGAGTTCCAGGAAGATGGTTGGGATCGGTATGTTGATGAGGGCGTCGTTCTTCAACGCAAGGCCGAGAACACACAATTCTTCCAATTGATCACGATTGATGGTGACGAGTTGGTGTATGAAGCGCGCACGGCCACAGGTGCTCTTTATGATGACTTTGTCATGAAGAAAAACCGCCGCGGTAAAAAGACAATCACCAAGGGGGCGACGAGCACGATGGACGAGCGGCTATTTGCTAACACTGGTGAATATGACCGGCCGTAGAAAGAAATCGGTATACCGAATCCATCAAGCGTGCGCGCTGGGCAGATCTCAGTCGATAGAGCTATAAGATGAGCTAGCCCAGCTATGAGATCCCACAACTCGACCAGGAAGCGTTTTCTTTGGTGAATGCAGGTATCTATTGGGAGGATGCCAATGAACGAGTTGATTTATCTGTGCACGTAACAAATCTAACGGACGAGCGTTACATTGTCGGCGGGTACGACTTTGTGAGCTCAGTGCCAGAACTGGGTAACAACGTCCTGGGTACGAGTGGTGTGCTGACAGCGTTCTATGGCGACCCACGCCGGGTCATGGGGACGGTTGAAGTCCGCTTCTAAGACACAAAATTGCTCAGTGGACATTCCTTCTGTTTGGTGGTGACCCAGACGCGATCAGATAGAATTTCCACTTTTCACCTTCGTTTGGTTGTCAAGCGTATGATTTCACTTCGACTTGACGGCGCAGTCCCGGTGGGCAGCGCTCATGATTCGCAAACGTAAGATGGCGCTATTGCTGCGAATAGAGCGCTCCTCATCTGGTCTATTTTCTATTGGTCGCTAAGCGTCGTGCCAGTCACTTGAGCAATTTGTTTGAAGCTCGAGGAGCCTGGCTTTAGGTTTTTGAACCGCCATTCTAGCGGCAGCCGGGACCGGAGTCTGTCTGGTGGCCAATGGCGCGGCCATACCTCTGCTACCCCCTGTATCTGGTTCATGAAGCTATGGAGACGGGCTTCTTCATCGGCCAGCCATTTGGCCCATGTTTCTGGCTCAATGACCGTTCCGTTTTCATCCGTAGGCTGATGACCTTTGGCTAGCTCTTCTTTGAGGTGAACGATTTCGTTGAGCATGTGTTCAACATGACGGACAGTTCCGTCCAAGGTCTCCTGATCCTCAGGTGTCATCGGTCCACGGAAGTTCACTTCTCCTGTCTTGATATCGAGTTCGACATCATCTGGATGTGGAAGTGGCATAGGATCGGGCGCTGGTAGGTTCGCTTTCTCGCAATCATGCAGCACGCCTGTCCAATGTCTTTTGTATTCCGCCGCTTCCTGGAACAGCGCTTCTTGTTGGTGGCGGTGGCGCTCTTCGATTTGGTGGAGAAGGTCCGTCAACAGCTTCTGGGACCGGTAATCTCCAGCTGCAGCTTTCATCGCCAACGATCTCGTCACAACCTGCGCGACCGGGAGTGTCAACGTGCGCCCGCCGTCTTGCACTGGCACCGCCTTATAAGCTTCTTCGAGAATGATATTCTCGAGCTGAACGGGTCCGACGGAGCTTACCTTGGGTTTGTTCCGTGCACTCTTAGGCCGTCCCTTGGGGTTGCCGGACCGGCCTTTTTTGAACTGGGTGGACTTGGGCGGTTTTCCGTAGCCGACTTCATAATGGCTCACGCTGCATCCTCCTCTTTAGCGGTGGAGGAGAGGCGGACCGCGTCATCCTTGGCGTAGGCCTCCCATCGGCTGAGGATCACGTCGCAATAGAGAGGATCGAGTTCCGGGATGAAGGCTTGCCGTTCATCAGCTGGCTGATGGTGTGACCGTCTAGACTATCGCAGCAGATGAGGCGGTGATGACCGAGCTGCCAGACATCTCCCAGACGAATACGCTCTGGAGCCGACGAGGGGAGTGCATCGGCTTTTGGGTCGGCATCCGCTTCGGGCTCGTGCGCATCGATCAGGGCATCAATCTCGGGGATGGAGAAGCCTGTCACGCCGATATCGAAGGACGTCGGCAGTTCGATAAGAACTGAAAGCTCCTCAGTCAGAAGTTCCGTGTCCCAAGCAGCGTTCTCGGCGATCTTGTTGTCGGCCAAGATGTAAGCTCGCC
>JABSRH010000012.1 GCA_013215175.1 Parvularculaceae bacterium
TCCCCACCGTGAAGATGGCGAAGATCGGCCCTTTGATCAGCACCGCTAGGCCGCTGGCGAACCAAAAGAGCAACGGCCAACCGCGGAACTGGCGCGGTGGCGATCCCTTCGGTTGGACGAGGATGTTGAACAGCCCGAGCTGGGCAAAGGTCCCCGCCGCGACGAGCATCGCATCGGTCTTGGCAATGCGGCCTTCAACGCCTGCTAACAGCGTCAGGCCAAACAAAGCACCGGCGAAAGCTCCGTAAGCGCCGCCAATGATCCGGGCACCAATCAATGCCGTGCCTAGCGAGATAAGCAGGATCCCAGCATAGCTGGGGATGCGATAGGCCCCGATGGGCGCCTCCGGGCCGCCAAAGGCTTGGGTGGTGCCCACCTGCATCCAATAGATGCCAGCAGGCTTCACATAGCGCGGCTTGTCTTGGAAACGGATGTCGACATAGTCGCCCGTCTCCATCATCTGCGTCGCCGCTTGGCTGTAGCGGGCCTCGTCGCGGTCTGTGACGGGGATCGACCACTGACCCGGCAACAGGGCTAGCGCCACGAGCCAGAGCATGAGGAAGGCGGGCGCTAGGCCCAGCTTGCCATCGGGCCGATAAGCCGTACCAAGAGGGTTCACCGGCGTCCCTCCGGCCGCATGAGCAGCTGTTGCGACGGCACATGCGTCCGGCGCATCAGCCAAACCACGCCCATGAGATCAAAAAAGCCTGCCACGGCGCGGCCAAAGTTTGAGTATTTCGACTCGCCCGCCGCACGCGGCCGGTTGACCACCGGCACATACTTGGCCGTGAAGCCTAGGTGCTGGGCGAAGGCTGGGAAATAGCGGTGCAGCGCGTCGAAGAACGGCATGGCCAGGAACAAGTCTCGCGGCATGAATTTCAGCCCGCATGCAGTATCCGGACAATTGTCATTCAGCATGCGCTGGCGGAGGCCGTTAGCCAGCCTCGACGCCGTCTTGCGGCTATCGCCATCGGTGCGGTTCTCACGAACGCCAGCCACGACACCGACTTCCGCTACCGTGTCGAGGTCTACCTCACCTGCCATCCGCACAAGGTCCGCAGGATTGTCTTGGCCGTCGCCGTCCATCGTCCCCACCCAGACAGTAGGCGCCGATAGAAAGCCCGATCGAAGGGCAGCCGACTTGCCTGCCCGATTGGGATGCACGATCAGCGTCACGCGATCACCGAATTCCGCCTCGCGCACCTTATCGGGCGTCCCATCATCGGAGCCGTCATCCACGACAATGATCTGCGCGGCGTGGTCCTCGGTGGCTTCGAGCGCCTCCGCCACCACAGCAGTGATGTTCTCGGCCTCGTTGAAGCTGGGAATCACGATCGAAAAACGGGGGTCAGCCATAGCCCTTGGACGCCTTGTTGTTGTGCTATCTCGCCTAAGACGTCACGCGGCGAAGGGCAATTGGGCGCGGTGCGGGATAAAGAGCTTTGCCATTCCCGCCGAGCGTGAAAAACTGTCCTCATGAGACCCGCTAGCCGCATCTATACTGATCAGGACCCCCACTTCCGTTGGCGCGGCGCGCAGGTCATGCGGGTGGAATATCTCTCCGATATCGTCTTCGCTCTTGCCTTTGGCATGTTGGTGTCAAACGGCGTCGAACCACGCACATTCGAAGAACTGAACGGCTTTCTCTTCAGTGCCATCCCCGTGACAGCCGGGTTCATCATCATGGTCTCGTTCTGGACGCAGCATTTCTTGTTCTTCCGGCGCTATGGGCTGGCTGACAAACGCACTATGTTCATCAATGCCTGTATTCTGCTGGTCGTGCTGATCATTGCCTATCCGCTGCGGTTCATTTTTGATTCGCTGTTCGGATGGGTGCTGTTGATGTTCGGAAACGACGCGTTGGTCGACCAGTTGAACATCGACTTCCGGCGAGCAGGCATCATCATTGCCTACTTCATGACGGGCCTCGCCGTCCTCCAGATACTCTTGGCCGCCCTCTATCGACATGCGTTGGTGCACGCCGACGCCCTCGACTTGACCACCTACGAGCTACAGGTCACTCGGGCGGCATTTTGGGAACATGCGTCTTTTGTATTTTGGGCAGGTCTCGCTGCGATCCTCGCCGTAACCACGCCACTCTACGGCTTCGCCGGATTCCTAACGCTGTTCGGGCGGTTAAGTGACCGCATCATTCGTAAGAGCATCATCAAAGCCGATCCGGAAAACCATGCTGCCGACGAAGCTAGCGATCCATCGTCGCCGCCACGTCAAACGCCTGTAGCGCCTTCAGTACTGGCCCCTGAAAGTTCGAAGGTGCTTCGGCGCGACCGATGATCCAGCCGTAGAGTTCCTGGTCAGGCACTTCGAGCAGACCGCGAAACTCTTCGATTTCCTCTGGGCTCATGGTGGCGAGGTTCGCTGCCGCGAAACGGCCGATCACGATATCAGCCTCTTTGAAGCCACGGTACTTGGCGCGATAGAGCAGTTGCTTGCGGTCGGGTGTGAGATTTTCTGACATGCGGTTTCTCTATTCGGGTTTGACCGGCTTGGGCATGCGGCTTCATGGCTGCGCGCCAAAGAAACGCTATCTTGCTCATGCGCTTCCCCGCCGCAAGGTGTGGGCTTGCGCCTTTCGGCGCCGTTGAGCATATCGGCGTCTCGACAGTGGAGACCTGAGTTTGACTTACGTCGTTACCGACGCGTGCATTGCGTGCAAGTATACCGATTGCGTCGAAGTATGCCCCGTGGACTGCTTTTACGAAGGCGAAAATTTCTTGGCGATCAAGCCCGACGAGTGCATCGATTGTGGCGTTTGCGAGCCAGAGTGCCCAATTGACGCTATTAAGCCAGACACTGAAGATCCTGACGGCAAGTGGGTCGAAATCAACGCGAAGTATGCCGAGATCTGGCCCAACATCACAACGGCCCGCGAAGCTCTACCCGACGCGGATGCTCTGGCGGATACGCCGAACAAGCTAGCGACGCACTTCAGCCCGAACCCCGGGCAAGGTGATTAAGTCACGGTTAATGGGGCCATCCGACGGGCTGGCTTCGCTCGCCATTTTGTGCTATACGTTGGGGATGGCAATTGGGCGAGAAAGCATACAGACGGCGCGGACTAGGAGCCCGCGGGTTGGCTGTAGGCCGCAACGGAAAGTTTCCCGTTGGACCTCGCAAGCGGATCATTTTTTCCGGCGCCCAGTCAACACTTGATTACACGTTAGTGACCAGGACCGGCGGGTCTTTTGTTCGTGTTGCTCATTCGCAACCGCCCCGCTCCACCTGCTCTCACCATCGTGGCATAATAAGAGAAGGCAAAAGTGGCTAACACCAATACCGCGAACGCACTGAAAGCGATTAAACCTACTCCTGCTCAGACAAAGACCAAGAAGGTCGAGGGCGACGACAAACCCAAGATTGCACCAGCACCCCTGCGCCCCGCCCTTAAAGTGGCGAAGCGCGCTGAAGCCAATCGCGACAAGAACCAGACCTTCAAGGTCAAAACGAACATCATCTATCCGGCTCACGGCGTCGGCTACATCACCGAAATCGAGAAGCAAGAGATCGCCGGCATGGAGATCGAACTCTTCGTGATCGAGTTCGAACATGAGAAGATGAAGCTCCGGGTGCCGGTGAATAAGGCTGCCGCCGGTGGCATGCGCAACCTCGCGACAGCGAAGCAAATTGATGAGATGATGAAGCTCATCCAAGGCAAGCCGCGGATCAAGCGCACGATGTGGTCGCGCCGGGCTCAAGAGTACGAAGCGAAGATCAATTCGGGTGACCTGCAGGCCGTCTGCGAAGTGGTCCGTGACCTCTTCCGTCCTGCCGACCAGCCTGAGCAGAGCTATTCCGAGCGCCAACTGTTCGAGCAAGCGCGCGAGCGCTTCGGCCGCGAAGTGGCTGCTGTCCGCAAAAAATCGCTGGACGACGCCATCACCGAGATCATGGGCAACCTCGAAAAGCGCGCCAGCGCTTAAGCCTCCCAACTCTGATCACGAAGAAGCCGCCCAGTTCGGGCGGCTTTTTTGTTGCGCGCCATTCAAAAAGGCGATCGCTGGGACGGCCTTCTTTCCCCAAAAGGCATGGAAGGTCGTCTGTAGGCTTCGGAAGAGCACAACAAGTCGCTGGAAAGATCACAAGATCATCACCAGTCTGATGAATAACGCCGCCGTCATGAAATTCCTGAAAGATGCAACATTTCCGCGTTGTATAGTGCAAGCGACTTCACATCTGCGCCGGCGCCGTCATGGTGAACGCAGGATGGGAGGTCCTAATGCACCACTTTCGCGGAACCCTGTTGTTAGCGTCGATGGCCACACTTTTTGCTTGCACCCAAGTGCAGGAGGATGACGAACAAGAGCCGACGACTGACGACGAAGCCATCGTCCTGTCTACGGAGCAAATTCAAGTCGAGCTCGCCGAAGAGCCTCGCAACGCCCGGGGACCCAAACTGTCGTCACCGCCTGCGGTCAGCGCGGCCCCGGCTATCAGTCCTCCATCATTTGATAGCTACGCACAGCCTGAGCAGGAGACGTCTCGCTTTGATAATGGCGAGGATAATCCCGTCTTCCGCTCGCTGGACCAGCCTGTTTCCACCTTTTCAGCCGATGTCGACACCAGTTCCTACGCGTTCGCTCGGCGCATGATCCTGAAAGATGGCCGTCTACCCTACAGCGAGAGCGTCCGGGTCGAAGAATTCATCAACGCCTTTGACTACGACTATCCCCTTCCCCCGTCCGCCAGCGAGCCGTTTCAACCAAGCGTTAGCGTGTTCGACGCGCCGTGGAAGAACGGCCACCAAGTCATCCGTATCGGTATCAAAGGCTATGACCTAGAACCCGCCGAAGAGCCGGACAGCAACATCGTTCTGCTGCTCGACGTTTCAGGCTCCATGAACCAGCCGGACAAGCTGCCTCTAGTGGTCAAGTCGATGAACTTGCTGGTGGAACAGCTGGATGAGAACGACCGGTTGAGCGTCGTGGTCTATGCTGGCAGCGCCGGCATGGTGCTCGAGCCAACGCCCGGCAACGAGAAGACGAAGATCAAGCAGGCCTTAGGCCGGCTTCGGGCTGGCGGATCGACGGCAGGCGGCGAAGGGCTCGACCTCGCCTACAGCCTCGCGCAAGAGAATTTTGATCCGGACAAGGTCAATCGGGTGATCCTCGCGACGGATGGTGATTTCAATGTCGGCATCACCGGCGATGATCCGCTCGAAGACTTTATCAGCCGAAAGCGTGACGAGGGCATCTACCTGTCCATCCTCGGCTTTGGCGCGGGGAACCTAAACGACCAGCTTATGCAAAGGCTCGCGCAGAACGGCAACGGCGTGGCTGCTTACATCGACGATCTTGAGGAAGCTCGCCGCATCCTGGTACGCGAGTTTACGTCATCCATGTTCCCCATCGCCGAGGATGTGAAATTCCAAGTGGAATTCAACCCAGCAGCGGTGAAAGAATACCGCCTGATTGGCTATCAAACACGGCTCCTCAACGAGGAAGACTTCGACAACGATGAGAAAGATGCAGGCGAAGTGGGCTCAGGCCACACCGTCACCGCTCTTTACGAGGTTGTGCCCACCAACGCCGACGGGTGGTTGCCCGAACGCCGCTATGACGAGCGTGCCGTGGAGTTCGACCCAAGTGCTGAGCTCGCGTTTCTGAAGATACGCTACAAACTGCCTGGCGAAGACACCAGCAAGTTGATCAGCACACCCATTACCCCGGACATGATCACCGACAGCCCAAGCGGCGATGACCAGTTTACGACGGCGGTGTCGATGTTTGCGGAGTGGCTTGCTGGCTCAAGCTATGCGCCGAACGACGGTTCTTTCGATGACGTGGAACAGCTAGCACAAAGCGGCAAGGGCGGTGACCCCTACGGCGATCGCTCCACGTTCTTGCGCATGGTGCAGGCAGCTCGGGAGATTGATGCCGCCCCGTAACGTCGGGCGTTTGCATCGCAGCGAAACCTTGGGCACACCAGAGCGATGGAATTTCTGTCGCTTCTGCCACCCGTCTTGGCACTCGGACTTGCGTTCGCCACGCGCAATGTTGTGCTGTCGCTGCTCTTAGGTCTCGCGTTCACCGAACTGCTGGTCTTGGGCGGCAACGTGCCAGCTACGTTCCCCGCGACCATTGATCGGATCGTGGCAGTGGTCACGTCACCTGGCGATGCGCAGATTCTGCTGTTCTGCCTGCTGGTGGGTGGCCTGATTGCCTTGATGAAGGGCTCGGGTGGCATTGCGGCGACGGTGAAGCGCTTGATCGACACGGGCACGGTGGCCACCGAGCGGCGAGCGGGCTTCGCCACCGCGATCACGGGCATTCTTTTATTCATTGAGACCAACATCAGCTTGCTGGCAGCGGGCGTTTTGGGCCGTCCCCTCTTTGATCGACTCCAGATGAGCCGCGAACGTTTGGCCTATATCATCGATTCCACCTGCTCACCCGTCAGTGTGCTGATCCTGTTGAACGGTTGGGGCGCGTACGCGTTGGGCCTCGTCGGTCCGTACGCCACTGACGTCTCTCCTGTGAGCATCGTGGCCTGGTCGATCCCACTGAACTTCTATCCGCTGCTGACCATCGCCATTGTGTTCCTCACAGTGGCCACCGGGAAAGTCTTTGGCCCACTGGCCAAGGTCAGCTCGCGGGGCGCGATCAGTGCAGATGAAGTGACGCCGACCAACATGGCTTACATGGTCGTTCCCGCCTCGATCCTTGTTTTCGGCACCGGCGGGTTCATGCTTTGGACGGGCGGCGGCAATCTGTTGGAGGGTGATGGCGCGCGTTCGGTTTTGCTCTCCGTGTGCCTCGCCACCTTTGCCGTCCTCACCATGATGGCGGTCTCGCGCCGGTTCGAAAAAGGCAAGCTGACCGAGACTACCTTTTCCGGCGTCTCGGACCTTCTGCCCGCGACCACCGTTATTCTCCTGGCTCTTGCTTTAGGGGACAGCTTGCGAGCCCTCGGAACCGGCGATTTGATTGCTAGCCTAGCGACGGCTTTCCCGGCGCCCTTTGCCCTCCCTGCACTGATCTTTCTTGCGGCGGCCGCCACTAGCTTTGCCGTGGGCACCAGTTGGGGCACCTATGGTATCCTCATTCCGGTGGCGATGCCCCTCGCGGCGGGTGCTGGTATCCCGCCGAGCCTCATGTTGGCGGCTGTCCTAGGTGGCGGCGTTTTCGGCGACCACGCCTCGCCGATCTCCGACACCACGCTGATCGCTAGCTTGGCGGCGGGGTGCGATCACATTGACCATGTGCGCACCCAGCTGCCTTACGCTCTGTTTGCGGCATTGCTAGCGACGGGCGGTTACCTCGCCGCGGGTTTGATGACCGCGGGCTAGAGCCCACCGAAACCGATCAGTGTACCGCCGTCGATGGTGATGTTCTGGCCATTCATCCATTGAGCGGCGTCTGAGCTGAGGAAGACAGCCGCGCCAGCGATATCGTCGGGCTCACCAAAA
This sequence comes from Parvularculaceae bacterium, assembly GCA_013215175.1. Lineage (GTDB taxonomy): Bacteria > Pseudomonadota > Alphaproteobacteria > Caulobacterales > Parvularculaceae > Parvularcula. The sequence goes on from JABSRH010000012.1 coordinate 7,427, forward strand.
CGGCGCAGCGGCACCTGTTGAGTGAAAGTCTTTTCGATGGCTGGGTCTTTCCAAAGCGCCTCGGCAAAGTGCGTCTTCACCACCCCGGGTGCGATGCAATTGATACGGATGTTCTGCGGGCCATACTCAACAGCGAGGTTCCGTGCGAGTTGAAGGTCAGCCGCCTTGGAAACACCATACATGCCGATATTGGCATTGCCGACGAAGGCAGAGATCGATGAAATGATCACCACCGCACCACCGCCGCGTTGGGCCATCTTGGGCATCACCATGTGACAGAGCCGATGATTCGATTTGATGTTGCAGTTGAAGATCTTATCGATTTGCTCGTCCGTCAGGTCTTTCGAAGGACCGTAAGCCGGGTTGACCGCGGCGTTGCAGATCAGAATATCAGCAACGCCGAACTGCTCCTCGTGCTGAGCAACAAGCGACTCGAGGGCTTCGGCGTGAGAGATGTTGGCAGCAATGGCCTTGGCCGCTTCCCGCCCCTCAGCCTGATTGATGCCGTCGGCGACAGCCTGGCAGGCATCCAAGTTGCGGCTGGAAACGGTGACGTTGGCACCGTGTTGGGCGAGGCGCTGAGCTATGGCCTCGCCAATGCCCCGGCTTGCGCCGGTTACGATGGCGCTTTTGCCGGTGAGGTCGAAAAGTGTTCCGCTAAAATCAGCCATGGCGGCCTCCCTATTTTTGGAGACAGCCTAGCGCGAAGCTTCACAACAAGGAAATGGAGTTACTCGGCGGGAGCAGCCTCTTCCATAGCCGGTGCTCTGTCTGCAGACGAATCGGCAGCCGCCTCTTCATCCGCCGTGCGACGACGACGGCGACGACGGCGAGGTTTTGGCTCAGCTTCGGCTTCAGTTTCACCTTCGGCAGCAGCCTCCGCCGGCGCGGCGTCGGCCTTCTTGTCCTCAGCGGGAGCAGCCTCGGCGGCTTCTTCCGCCGGTGTTTCAGCTGGAGCAGCGGCAGCATCTTTGCCTTCGGCTGGCTGAGCGTTCTCCTCCGGCTTCTTCTCTGCGGGTTTTTCCGCAGGCTGCATGCTCTTCATGAGCCGGTAATAGTGCTCGGCATGCTGCATAAGGCTTTCCGCGCGAATGCGGTCGCCTGATGAGGCGGCGTCGCGGGCGAGAGCCTGGTATTTGTCATAAATCTGGGTTGCCGTGCCGCGGATTTTGACCTCCGGGCCCTGACTATCCATGGAGCGGTTGGGATTGTTGTTCCCACCCTGGCGGCGGCGGTTCGAGTTCCGCCCACGTTTCGAATATTGCGCCATTAGCGTCTTGTCGTGTCCTATTTGCTTCCACGAAGTGCGCTGCATCTCACGCAGCAGCCCACTTAAATTCATCGCCAACTCGTGACTTGCGGTGGATGGTGCTCGTCTCTGCTTGCCACATGTTGGTTAAGAGAGAGCGCGATCGCCGCGCTAGGTCTTCACCAAAATGTGGGCAGAAGTTGGCGGTCCATTGTCCCTCGCCGTGACGAGAACCTAACCCGTGTTTGCGAGGCTTCCAACCCCTGACGCTAAGAAAGTGCTTTTTCGAGGCGAATAAGGGTGAAACCATCCGTCTGCGAGGCCCAGGGCGACAAGCGGAGCGCCTTGCCATCGCTGAAAGCGTTCAGCTTTTCACGAAGTTGGTCCGGGCAAGCCTTCAGCGGTCCCGTCCAAGCAAAGTCATCGTGATCTTTGACGAAGCTTTCCACACGCTGGTCGTTTTCAACAGGAAGAAAAGAACAGGTCACGAAAAGAAGCACGCCGCCCGGCTTCACGAAAGCCGCCGCCTGGCGCAGGACTGCGTCTTGTTCGGCCACCCGCTGCTCCAGCATCGTGTCCGTAAAGCGCCATTTAGCATCGGGGTGTCGCCGCCAAGTCCCTGAACCCGAACACGGCGCATCGACGAAAACGAGATCCATTTTCCCGGCGAGAGCCTCCAGCCGCTCTGGCTCCGACGGTGCCACCACCTGAACATTACGAGCACCAGCTCGGCGCAACCGTTCATGAATGGGTGCCAACCGTGAGGCATTGGAATCGTACGCGAAAACCTGCCCTGAATTGTTCATGCCAGCGCTTAGCGCCAGGGTCTTGCCCCCGCCGCCCGCACAATAATCGAGCACCTGCTTGCCGTGGAGGTCACCAACCACCAAGGCCGTCAGCTGACTGCCCTCGTCCTGCACCTCGACCCATCCTTTGCCGAACGCTGGGATGACGGTGACGCCGGGGCCCTTATCCGCCGCGGGCGATGGCGGGATGCGCAGGCCAATGGGCGACAAGGGTGACTGCTCAGCACCGAGGGTTTTCAGAGCTTTGAGCGCTTTATCTTGGTTGGCCTTCAAAGCGTTAGCTCTCAGGTCGACGGGTGCACGGGCGGCCAACGCCTCACTCACCTCCGCCGCATCTGTGACGTGGGCCAAGACGGCATCGGGAAGATCCACCGCATCGAGGGGACCCGACGCGAGCTCCTCGTCGGACAGCGCTCCGGGACCATGCTCACCCCCGAAGGCTTCAGCGATGCGAGCAGCATCCCAATGCCAAGCGCGCAGTGTTAGCAGCACAGCGATGCGGCGGCTTTCTGGCCCCGCAAAACTTTTCCACCGCCGCAGGGTTTCCAGGCACAAACCGCGCACAAAAGCCCGATCCTTAGACCCAGCATAGCGGGCCGACCGTCCCCAACCGGCGATGAGGACGGACAGGGGCGCAGGCCGCTCGTGAAAGCGGTCCAAGATCTCAATAGCTGCCGCTACTCGGCCGGGGTCGCGCACTCGCCTCTCCGCTTCATCAAGCGGGCGATCTGCGCGGCTTGGCCCGGCCTGGCAAGGGGTCTCTGGTCAGCTTCGGCGCGTCGCAATCGACAGGCTAACACCGAGCGCTAACACACCAAAGAGAGTCAAATAAACAAGACCATAGCCCGACCACCAAGCCTTGGTGAACAACACCACCAGCGGATCGTCGGTGGCCATCAGCTCGTAAAGATCAATGCTCGCGATCAAACCCAGACCGATCGCTGCCAACAACAACAGTAAATTCGAAAGAATACGCATGAGGGAAACGCCTCCTTCCACCCGAAGGAGCTAGACCCAGCCGCTAGGCTCACCAATGTGAGGCTGAAACAAATCTGTCGCTTTTGTCATCTGAGTGACCGGGAAGTCACACCCTAGGCGTGTGACGATATACGTTCCCATTGCCCAGGTTGCAGTGCACCCAAGGACCAGGGTCCAATCGACTGCCGCACGAGCCGCAGGGTCGGCAGACCCACCGCGGCCGTCATGCGCCGAACCTGACGGTTCTTGCCTTCGGTGATGGTCAGCTTGAGCCAGGCATCGGGCACCGTCTTGCGCTCACGCACGGGTGGGTTGCGGGGCCAGAGGTCTGGCGGAGCGATCGCTTCCACCTTCGCAGGACGCGTGGGGCCGTCCTTAAGAGTCACGCCCTTGCGAAGCGCGCTGAGGGCCGCGTCATCGGGCGTGCCCTCGACCTGGACGAGATAGATCTTCGGCATCTTCGTCTTCGGCGAAGCAATCCGCGCCTGCAGCTTGCCATCGTCCGTGAGCAGAAGAAGCCCTTCGGAGTCGCGGTCCAGTCGCCCCGCCGCATAGACGCCGGGGACGTCGATATAATCCGCCAGGCCAGGCCAACCGCCTTCCGACGTGAACTGACTGAGCACGTTCATGGGTTTGTTGAAGGCTATGAGCATCCGGTTCTACCAATCGGCGTCACCCCGGACTTGATCCGGGGTCCATCGACCCAAAGGGATGGATGCCGGGTCAAGCCCAGCATGACGAACTACCGAGGGCTAGGATAGTTCGGTGCTTCTCGCGTGATGGATACATCGTGCACGTGGCTTTCGCGCAGGCCTGCGCCGGTGATGCGGACGAAGCGTGCCTTCTCGCGCATCTCTGGCAGGGTCGCTGCACCGACATAACCCATGGAAGCGCGGATGCCGCCAGTGAGCTGGTGCAGGATCGCACCCATTGGGCCTTTGAACGGCACACGCCCCTCGATGCCCTCGGGCACGAGCTTCATGGTCTCGGTGACCTCACCTTGGAAGTACCGGTCAGCCGAGCCGCGTGCCATCGCCGTGATCGAGCCCATGCCGCGATAGCTCTTATAGCTCCGTCCTTGGAACAAGAAGACTTCGCCCGGCGCTTCCTCCGTACCCGCCAGAAGCGAGCCGACCATACAAACCGAGGCACCCGCAGCCAGGGCCTTAGCGAGATCACCAGAATATTTAAGGCCACCGTCAGCAATGATCGGTACACCGCTATCGCGAGCGGCCCGCGCGGCATCATCTACCGCCGTCAACTGAGGCACACCCACACCAGCAACAATCCGTGTGGTGCAGATCGAGCCCGGGCCAATACCCACCTTAACGGCATCAGCACCCGCGTCGATGAGGGCGCGCGTGGCGTCATAGGTCGCCACGTTGCCGGCCACCACTTGGGCATGGGGCCATTCGCGCTTCACGCGGCGCACTTGCTCGGCCACCTTAGACGAGTGCCCGTGCGCGGTATCAATGACCAGCACGTCGACGCCCGCTTCGATAACTGCGGCAGCGCGTTCAAACCCGGAATCGCCCACGGTGCTGGCAGCAGCCACGCGCAGACGGCCTTCGCTGTCTTTGACGGCGTCGGGATGACGCTCCGCGTTCAGCATATCTTTGACGGTGATCAGCCCAACGCAGCGATAATCGTCGTCCACCACGATCACGCGCTCAATGCGGCGCTCGTGGATCAGCTCCTCTGCTTCGCGCGGGTCCGTCCCGGCTTTCACTGTAGCTAGACCCTCTGAGGTCATCAGCGAGGCCACTGTTTGGCTCGGGTCCTTAGCGAATCGCATGTCGCGGTTGGTCAGCACACCCACCAGCTTGCCGAGGCCCGCCTCGTCTCGGCCTTCCACCACGGGGAAGCCGGAGATTTTGCGCTCGGCCATAATGGCCCGCGCCTCGCCGATGGTAGCGTCGGGCGTCAGGGTCAGCGGGTTGACCACCATGCCGCTTTCGTAGCGCTTCACCTGGCGAACGGCTTCGGCCTGCTCTTCCACCGACAAGTTGCGGTGAAGAACGCCGATGCCGCCGACCTTGGCCATGGCAATGGCCATGGGCGCTTCGGTCACCGTGTCCATGGCAGCGGACAGGATCGGAATATTGAGCGAGATGGTGGAGGTCAGATTCGTTTTGACGCTCACTTCAGCGGGGAGCACTTCAGATGCGCCCGGCTCAAGCAGAACGTCGTCGAAGGTCAGTGCGTCACGGATTTCCATGGCCGCGGGTAGCAGCGAGTCGCCGACTTGCCAACACCCCCACCTTGCCGTGGGCCCCTACAAGACACTTCTTCGCGCAATTGTCATGAACGCAGGGCTGCGCAATGACGATGCCGAGGGCCACCACCAACCCAGGTGACAACGAAAACGGCCCCACGGAGGAAACATCATGGAGCCTATCGACGTCTATTGGTCGTTCCGGAGCCCCTACTCTTACTTAGTCGGGCCGGATCTCGTGCGCCTGCAGGAGGACTATGACGTCGAGGTCAATCTTCGCGTGGTCTTTCCCATCGCCATCCGCACCAAGGCAACGCTGTTCGATGCCTCGAACAAGAAGCCCGCGTTCTACATCGTGCGCGATAGCCTAAGGCGTGCGGAATTCTTGGACTTGCCTATGCGCTTTCCGCCCAACCCGGACCCCGTGGCGCAAGACTACGAGACGTTTCAGGTGGCAGAGGAGCAGCCGCTGATCCACCGGTTAGCCAAGCTAGGCGTCGAGGCGCAACGCCGCGGCAAAGGCGTCGCCTTCGCTCGGGCGGTATCGCACCTCATCTACAGCGGCACCGACGGCTGGGACCAAGGCGACCACCTCAACAACGCGGCGCAGGAAGCAGGGCTGTATCTCGCCTCGATGGAAGCCGCCATCGTCAATGGCGAACACCTCGAAGAAATCGAGCGCAACCACCAGGCGCTCGATGATGCTGGCCACTGGGGCGTGCCCACCATGGTGGTCCGAGGCGAACCCTTCTTCGGCCAGGATCGGGTGGACACGCTGCGCTGGCGGTTGGATCAGTTAGGGCTGAAGCGCTGAGGTTTTCCTCCGCGACGCAGAACACTGAGTCGCTCTAACGGCCTCTCCGCTTATCACGCCAGATCAAGAAATCGCCGAGGGCTCTGTCCGGATGTTTTTTCCAGCGTCCTACGCGCGCTATCTCTTGCCGAATGTCACTCTCGACCAGTGCAACCGCTTCATCATCACCGCGCTCCGCCATTTGAAGCGCTTGCTTAGCACTGCGCCGAATTTGCTGATGTTGACGGGTCTTGTGCGCAGGGATTGCCTTGCGAGAGCCGTGAGGACTTTCGCCGTAATCGTTCCGGCAGTCCCGCTCATAGGACAGCGCCTTCTTCTCCTGCGGTGATCTCTGACGCTTCTTAGCCATTCCGAACGGTAACATAGCGACGGCCCGGTGGCATCCCCCTGCCTACCGGGCCGTCGCCCTCGCCAGCTCGCCTGGCTCAGAGTGCAATCAGTCTGGGTTCATCTCGCACTCTGAGGCGCTTCCCCTCAGGCGCGCTTCGGTTCCCCTCAGAACCGAGCGCCGGCGAGCTGGAAGTGGCCAGCGCGGTCGCCGAGCGTGGCTATCGCTTGCTCGTAGACATCCTCACGGCATTCCAATTCGATCTTGCGACCGCCGGTGGCGTAGTGAGGTTCATCGCAGTAGCGGCGAGCCTCCACTTTCAACCGGGCGGTGAGCTTGTCGAAGCGGCTCTCCTCGGAGAGCTCCTCCACCTCATAAGCGAAGGTGAAGGGCTTCTTTTCAGCAGCATTGGCACCGGCGACGGCGACAACTGCGGCAACGGCCATCGTGGCCAAAACAAGCTTGATCATGGTCTTTCTTCCTCATTGAGGCGCCCCCGCGGCGCCGTTGATGAGGGCCAGATAGGGAGCGATTTCCCGCTTCAACCCGAAGCGGCGAGGAAGAATTCAGACAATCGACATGAAGGAGGTGCGGGTTGGATTTCGATTATTTTTCAGCACCCTCACCCACCTGATGAAAGCCTGAAGGCGTTGAAAATCAGTCCTGAGGAGCCTGGTTCGCGCTAGTTCGGCGAAAGCCCATGCCGACGACGTACATCTCCGCGCTGTCCGAGCGGCTCGCTTCGGGTTTGGCGTGAGCGACCTTCTCGAAATTCCGCTTGAGCCGGTCAAGGAGCTGCTTTTCCGAGCCGCCTTGCAGCACCTTGGCCACGAACGAGCCGCCGGGTGCTAGCACTGTCTCAGCGAAGCCGAGGGCTTCTTCGGCGAGGGCAATGATCCGAAGGTGGTCGGTCGGCTTATGCCCTGTGGTGGGCGCGGCCATGTCGGACAAGACCGTGTCAGCAGGCCCGCCCAGCAGGTCCTTCAGAGCTTTGTCCGCCTCCTCATCGAGGAAATCCATCTGGAGCAGCTGCGCGCCGGGCACGTCCTCCATTTCAAGATAGTCGATACCGACCACCTGACCTGTGCCCTTGGTGCGCTGCCAAGCAACTTGGCACCAACCACCCGGGGCCGCGCCGAGGTCGACGATGCGCCCGCCGGGTTTGAGCAGACCGAATTTGTCGTCGAGCTCGATCAGCTTGTAGGCCGCACGGCTTTTGTAGCCCTCTTTCTTGGCCCGAGCGACGAAGGGGTCGTTGAGCTGGCGCTCTAGCCAAAGCTTGGAACCGATCTTCCGCCCGCGCGCCGTCTTCACCTTCACGGTGAGTTCGCGGTCCGCCACCTTCTTGGCGTCAGGCTTCATCTTGCGGATAGGCATCTCGCCACCAAGAGCGTTCGGCTTACCGCCGCCCTTGCCTTTGTTCTTCGGCATTGAGGACTACTCCGCGAGTTGGGTGGAGGGCGTAGGAACGGCGCTGGGATCGCGCCTCGCCGCATGCACAGCCATCAACTCCGAAATGATACCCTCACGCAAGCCCCGATCGGCGACCCTCACGGCCTTGGCGTGGGTGGCGTCGAGTATGCCGCGCAGGATCGCGCACCCGGGCATGATCAAATCCGCTCGACCATCACCAATGCAGGGCTGCGCGCGGCGTCCGGCTAGACCCAACTCGAACAACCGGCCGATGAGGCCATCGATCTGCGCCGCGGTGAGCCACATACCATCCACGTCTCGCCGGCGGTAGCGCCGTAGGTTCTTGGCCATGGCAGCCAAGCTGGTCGCCGTGCCCGAGGTGCCGATGAGATGGCCGCCCTGCGCGGCGAAGCGCTTGGGCTCCACCTCGCCTGCCACCAGTCCCGCCACGTGATGGCGAACCTCATCAAACTGATCGCCGGAGAAGCCACCGTCGAAGCGGTCGGTCAGGTTGACCACGCCGAAGGGCATCGAAATCGACGAGCGCAATCGCACGTCGCGCTCGGCATCCGGCCCCTTCAAAACATCCACGACGCTAAGTTCGGTTGAACCGCCACCGATATCGAACACGGCAGCGCTGCTCGCATCCGGGGCGATCAGCTCGGAGGTCCCAAGCACAGCAAGCCTGGCCTCTTCCTGGGCATCCACGACTTCGAGCTGCAGGCCGGTCTCAACGCGGACACGCTCAACGAACGCCGCACCGTTTTCCGCACGACGGCAAGCCTCGGTCGTGACGCAGCGCAGACCCACAAGGTCCCACCGTGCCGCCAGCTCTGCGCATCGTTTCAGCGCATCGATGGCGCGGTCCATCGCTTCATCCGAAAGCCGCCCGGTGTTCGCTAAGCCGTCGCCCAGCCGCACAATACGGGAAAACGTGGCAACGACGGAGAAGCGATCACGCTTGGGAACAGCGATCATCAGGCGGCAATTGTTGGTGCCGAGGTCCAAGGCACCAAACGCTTTCCGCCGTCGCGAAAAGGCGCGCTGAGCGCAATTGGCTGACCTGAACGACATCGCTGACACAAACCTCCATCAAAAAGCTTGCCTAACCACGAAGCATCGCGGCATGAGCATCGGCATGAAGCTCGATCAAATCGACCGTAACATTCTTCACCACCTGCAGCACAATGCGCGCATTACGAACGCAGAGCTAGCGGAAAAGGTGGGCTTGTCGCCAACGCCATGCCTGCGTCGCCTCCGCCGTCTGGAAACAGAGGGCATTGTGAAAGGCTACCGCACCGAGGTGAACCGCGAGGCCGTCGGTCTTCCCGTTACCGTGGTGATCTTGGTCAAGCTGGAAAAAGAGGACGAAGCGAGCCTTCGGGAATTCGAAGAGACCGTCAAAGGCCGCCCGGAGATCATGGAATGCCTCTTGGTCACCGGTAAGTTCGACTATTACCTTAAGGCCGTCCTGCCGACCTTGGGCATGTACGAAAGCTTCTTGTCCGACAGTCTGCTGCGCACGGAGAATGTGGCCACGATTGAGTCGAGCTTCATGCTTCGCGAGGTCAGCAAGCGCGCATCGCTGCCGCAAGTTTCCTAAGCCGACCACCTGATTTTATCTTGCTAGGAGGCTAGCCGCCTACCAACACGCTTGGGTCCCTCCCAAAAGAGGCCCCTCGACCAAACGCGTTGGCTAGGCTGTAGCTAACTGACCTTGTACGCAGAATACTCCGGCCAGCAGCGCCACCGGCGTGAACCGGCGTTGTTTAGGTGCGAACAGCTACCGACCGGTAACCGCCCCTCGTTGTCCCTAGGCGCGGCATCACAATGCCCGAAATTTCATGATTGAGTGAAGTTGCGACAACGCGCACCGAATGACGTCAGGGGTTGCATTGAGTTGCATAGGGTTCCATCTAGCGCCCCATGGCGCGGGATAATTTCTCTGAGAAACTGCAATTGCTGTTGAAGGTCATGGTGATGAGCCGGACGGGCCTCGCCGCTGCACTCAACGTCGACAAGTCCTTGGTTAGCCGCTGGGTTTCAGGGACGGTCAATCCTTCCGAGCACAATCTCGCGCTGCTGACTCGGTACGTGGCGAACTCGATCCCAGGTTTCACCGTGCTCGACTGGGAACGCGACTTGCCAGGCTTTGCCCAACACATCGGTGCTGGCGATGCGGCGCCGGTGGCCAGCATGCCCGCTTGGGTGCCGGATGACATCGCCGAGGAATCCAAACGGAATGCAGAGCGCCGAGGCAATCAGTATGCGGGCCTTTGGCGATCGACCCGCGCGTCCAACGACATGCCTGGCCGCTTCATCCATGACATTGTTCTTGTGGGTGTTTCCGACGATGGCAGTATGCGTTTTAAATGTGGCGTAGAAGGTGTCCGGTACGAAGGCTGGGCGCTGCTGCTACAGCACCAGGTGTTCTCCTGTTCATTCGACCGTGAAGCCGGCACCGCGATGTTCTCAATCTTCAACGGCGTGGCGCGTCAGAAGCCGCAGATGCTCGATGGAATGAACCTGGCGACCCTGCGCGACGCGGGCGGCTCACCCGCAGCATCGGCAAGTGTGCTCGAACGGTTGGCTGACCCTACCGGCGATCCGAACAAAGACGACGAAATGTTCGAGAAGGCTATTTCAGAGCTGAGCCCGTTGGCTCTCGAAGGATCGATCAGCGACGAGATCGCAGAGCACCTGACCAAGAGCGTGCATGGCGACGCTGCGGGCATTTTGCGACTTCTCTTCAGCCAAAGCCTAGCGCGTGGTGCCACGCTGAGCGAGCTGGCCGGACGCCCCTAGTCTAGACACAGTGCGCTTTGCCGAGAAGCAATCCGCCGCTTTGACCGTCGGAAGAACCAGGTTTAACTGCCTCCCATGACCCGCCTGCCCCCGCCGCCGGATCGCCTTGGCCACACGGGGGTCACGGCCGTTCTTGGCCCCACCAATACCGGCAAGACCTATTACGCCCTTGAGCGGATGGCCGCCCATTCGAGCGGTATGATTGGCTTGCCGCTCCGCCTGCTGGCGCGCGAGGTCTATCAGAAGATGGTGGACCGCCGCGGGGTGCGCTCTGTGGCCATGGTCACAGGCGAGGAGAAAATCATCCCGCCCAACCCGAGCTATTGGGTCTGCACTGTTGAGGCGATGCCGCTGGAACGGCAGGTCAGTTTCTTAGCGATCGACGAGATTCAGCTCGCCGCCGATCCCGAACGCGGGCGGATATTTACCGATCGACTTCTCCACGCACGCGGTCGCAACGAAACCCTGCTGCTTGGCTCAGACACGATGGCGCCAATCTTGAAGCGGCTCATCCCCGATATCGATTTTGTCGGTCGCGAGCGCTTTAGTGAGCTCACCCATGAAGGGCATAAGAAGGTCACCCGCCTCCCGCGCCGGTCGGCCATTGTCGCCTTCTCTGCCGACAATGTTTATTCCATCGCCGAGCTCATCCGGCGGCAGCGCGGCGGCGCAGCTGTGGTGATGGGCGCGCTCAGTCCCCGCACCCGCAATGCTCAGGCTGCCCTCTATAATGAGGGCGACGTTGAGTATTTGGTGGCCACCGACGCAATCGGCATGGGCCTCAACATGGACATCGACCACGTGGCCTTTGCTGGTAGTCGCAAGTTCGACGGCCGCAACGCGCGGGATCTTTATCCCGCTGAAGTCGCTCAGATTGCCGGTCGGGCGGGTAGACATGTTCGCGATGGTACCTGGGGCTCCACGGCAGACTGCCCCGGCTTCAATGAGGACACTGTCGAGCAGGTTACCGAACATTCGTTCGAGCCTGTGACGGCCCTTCAATGGCGGAACCCGAACGTTCAGTTTGGGTCGTTGCCGGCTCTCCTCAATTCGCTGGAGACATCACCGCCACTGGAAGAGCTGGTGAGAGCACGAATGGATGACGACGAAGAAGCGCTGCGGCGCCTCACCCGTCGGCACGACATTCGCGATGTCGCTAAGGGCGGGGCTGCTCTCAAACTGCTTTGGGAAGTTTGCCAAGTCCCCGACTTCCGGAAGGTCACCGCGGATCAGCATGCGATTATGCTCGGTGAACTCTATCACCAGCTCATCGACTTTGGCCGAATCGATCGGGAATGGGCGCAGAGCCAACTCAAGAAATTCGACAACATCAAAGGTGATGTGGACACCATTTCGAACCGCATCGCACACGTTCGCACGTGGACTTATCTGTCTCATCGTTCCGGCTGGCTTGACGACGCGTCCTTCTTCCAGGACGAAGCGCGGCGGATTGAAGACAAGCTGTCGGATGTCCTTCATGAGAAACTGACGCAACGCTTTGTTGACCGCCGCACGTCAGTGCTTTTGAAGCGTTTAAAGGACGACGCCCCGCTTCTGGGAGGCGTGCGCAACAATGGAGAGGTCGTCGTGGAAGGCGAATTCGTCGGACGGCTGTTAGGCTTTCAGTTCATTCTCGATCCCAAAGCCCAAGGGCCTCACGCTAAAGCGGTACGCTTTGCGGCGCTGAAAGCGCTCGGCCCGGAGCTGATGGCCCGCGCATCGGCACTGGCCAGCGCGAAGCCCGAGGATCTATCCCTTGAGGGCGAGGGTCATGTGCTTTGGCGCGACAGCATCATCGCTAAGCTGACCAAGGGACCACAGCCCTTGCGCCCGAACTTCGAGTTCGTGGCCATGGAGCATATGCCAGCCAATGCGGTGGCAGCGATTGAAGAACGCCTCCGCCAATTCATCGCGGATCGCGTCGAGGGCCTCGCTGGTCCTCTGGTTGGCCTTCAGCGCGCGCTTAATCGCTCATCGGATGATCCCGAAGCGCTGTCTGCGGGTGCACGCGGCGTGGCATTCCGGCTCGTGGAAAATTTCGGCGCCATGGCGCGGCGGCCCATCGCTGACGATATCAAGGCGCTGAGCCAGGACGAGCGTGCCGGCCTTCGCAAGCTTGGCGTACGGTTTGGTGAGTACACGTTGCATATGCCCGCGCTGTTGAAGCCCGCGCCAGCTCAGTTCTTGGGACTTCTTTGGTCATTGTGGAGCGACAATAATCCGTCAGCCTTTGAGCAGCCTCCCGCAGGTTCGACATCGGTTCCGGCCAGCGAGAAAGTCCCACATGCCTTCTGGTACGCGGTGGGATATCGCCCCAGCGGTGAACGGGCGGTGCGAATCGATATGCTCGAGCGCCTGGCTCAAGAGATCCGCCAAGCTCGAGAGAAATCAGGCAAGGAAGGCTTTGAGACCAACCAGCGCATGATGAGCCTGGTGGGTGTGTCCGGCGACGCGTTCGAGGACATTCTCAAGAACCTCGGATACAAAAAATCGACCATCGAACGGCCTGTTCAGCCACAGCCTGAGCCCGTGCTGGAAACGCCAGCACCCGTTGCGGCGGAGGAGCCTGCGGCCGCTCTTGAAGCGGATGCAACAGCTACCGAGACTGCCACAGCGCCCGTCGAGGCTTCGCCAGCAGAGGTGAGCGCCACTGAGGCACCAACGTCTGAGACTGAAGCTGCGCCTACGGACGAAACCGCGAGCACAGAACCGGCTGAGCCCGTTGTCTCCGAGGCTGCTGTACCTGCTAAAGAGCCTGCTCCAGACGCGGACGCTCAAGCTCCGGAAACGGAGCCCACCACGGAAACGGTGACGCTCTGGCGCTACTCGCCGCCTAACCGCAAACCTCGACAAGGCCAGGGCCAACGCCGCGGCAAACCGGGGCATACGGATGGCCAGCAAAAGCGCGGCGGTCCACCCAAGGGCAAAGGCGGCAAGCGGCCTCCGAACAAAGGTGGCGGTAAGCCGAAGACCTTCTCGTCCGGTCCTAAGCGCGAGAAGCAAGCCGACCCCGACAGCCCCTTCGCTGTGCTGGCGAGCCTGAAGAAAGACTAGCGAGCTCGCCTCGGCGCGACATTTGCATCGGTCCCGTTGAAGCGTTCCAGAGGGAAGGCTTCGAGAGGACATAACCATGCGCTTTTTGATCGGCGCCCTTGCGACATCAGCTGTGATGCTCGCCTCGGCGGATGCTTCGACACTCTACGCCACCGCCGTCGATTGGCAGAATAACGGCACCAATGGCGGTTCGTTCAACCGCGATGTTGCGACGAATGCTCTGGGCGCTACCGACGGCCAGTTCCTGGCCCTCGGTCTGTCTAGCAAGGACAATCCTAGCTTCGCTGTTTTCTCATTCGGTCAGCAATTCACTGGGCCCATGAACCTGGTGGAAGTGACCTTTAACTGCCGCCTACTGAATGATGGCTCGTGCAGCCACCGCGAAGCTGTCGATGTCTATGTCGGCAATGACTACGCGTTCGGCAGCCACGACTTTTCCGACTTGGACGACTTCACCCGCGTGGGTCAGATCCTCAACGGAGATGCCCAAGGCATGGGCGCCATGCTCAACTTTGCAGGCAACTACACCTACCTGGCTCTCGTCGATGTATCCGCCTACGTCTTTTCGCGGCCGAATAGTGGGGATGGCTTCGACATCGACTCGATCTCCGTGACGGCCTTCGATGATATCACGCCCACACCGGTTCCCGCCGCAGCACTGCTGATGGCACCGGCACTCGGCGGCATGGCGCTCCGCCGACGGAAGAAGTAAGCTCCCAAACGTAAAACACCCAAACCCAAAGATTGGCGCTCCTTTCTAGGAGCGCCTTTTTTTTTAGGCAGCGTTGTCCAGGCCAAAGCGGCCGAGCTTGAGGAATTTCTCGCGGCGGTCGCGGACCAGCTCGTCGGGGCTGAGAGGAGAGAGCTCGTCCAAACAGGCGCAGACGGCTTCGCGCACGGCTTCCATGGCTCGCTCCGGTGCGCGGTGGCTGCCGCCCACGGGCTCAGGAATGATGCCGTCGATGACGCCGAGTTCTTCAAGGTCTTGAGCCGAAATCTTCATAGCGTCAGCAGCGTCAGGTGCTTTGTTCTCGCCTTTGGCCTGGGCGTCCTTCCAAAGGATCGCAGCGCAGCCTTCTGGCGAGATCACCGAGTAGATCGAGTGTTCGAGCATCAATACGCGGTTGGCAGCGGCCAGCGCCACAGCGCCGCCGGAACCGCCCTCACCCGTGATGACGGAGACCACCGGCACGCGTGCCTTGAGGAAAGCGGCAGTGCTGGCGGCGATCGCTTCGGCTTGGCCGCGCTCTTCAGCGCCGCGGCCCGGATAGGCGCCAGCGGTATCCACGAGGGCCACCACGGGCAGGTGAAAGCGCTCAGCCATCTCCACCAGACGGATCGCTTTCCGGTAGCCTTCAGGGCGGGCCATGCCAAAATTGTGAGTCAGGCGGCTTTCTGTGTCGGTGCCCTTCTCATGGCCCATGAGCACCACGCGGTGATCGCCCAGATGGGCCACGCCGCCGATGATGGCGCGGTCATCACCAAAAGCGCGGTCGCCGCAGAGCTCAGTGAAGCCGCTGGCTATGTTCTCGGCGTAGTGGACGAAGTGGGGGCGTACTTCATGGCGAGCCACGAGGGTCTTCTGCCAGCGGCTGAGACCGTCATAGGTCTCGCGGAGGAGCTTCTCAGCCTTCTGTTCGAGCTTGTTAATTTCTGGCTCAACTTCCGCCGCTGATTTCTCGTCGTCGAGGTCGCGCAGCGAGTCGATCTTGCTCTCGAGCTCAGCGATGGGTTTTTCGAAATCAAGATAGGTCCGCATGACTTCCCTTTGTCTTCCCGCCCAGCGGGTGGTGTTCTTCCAGCGCCTCGCGAAGGCGATCTTGTCTAACGTGCGTGTAGACCTGTGTGGTCGTGATGTCAGCATGCCCTAAGAGGTGTTGGAGGGACCTTAAATCCGCTCCGCCTTCGAGCAAATGCGTAGCAAACGCGTGGCGCAGCACGTGAGGGCTAATGCGTTTGGGATCAATACCCGCTTCCACCGCTGTTTCCTTCAGCAATTGAGCGAACCGCGCTGTGGTGAGGTGGCCCGTCTTGCCGCCGCCTGGAAAAAGAAACGCGCTGCCGTCCTTGGGCAAGAACCGATCACGCGCGAACATCAGGTAAGCGTCGAGCACCTGCTCGGCCTCTTCCGTAAGGGGCACGAGGCGTTCTTTGTCGCCCTTGCCTCGCACCCGCAGAATGGAGCCATTGCCTGGCAGGAAGCTGCCCGAGCTGAGGCTTACCAGTTCGGAAACCCGCAGACCGGTGGCGTAGAGAACGTGTAGCAAAGCGCTCATCCGGATGGCGCGAGCGTCACCACTCTCTGCCTTGCTATCCACCAGGTCTAAAAGGCGCCCGACTTCTTCAATGGAGAGGACCTTAGGAAGGCGCTTCTCCTTCTTGGGCGCTTCCAGGGTTAGAGCAGGATTGTCCGTGCGCATCTCATCTTCATAAGCGAAGGCGTAAAATTGGCGCATGGCTGAGAGACACAGCGCAGCGGTGGCTCGGCTGCGGCCAGTATGCTCGAGGTGGCTGAAATAGCCTGCGAGGTCGTCACGGGTCGCACCCAGAAGCTCTTTGGACTGAGTATGAAGATAGTCGGCAACACGGCCTAGGTCGCGGCCATAATTTCGGATGGTGCGCTGGCTTACACCGCGCTCCACCATCATCATTTCAAGAAAGGCGTCGACCGCCGACTGGTCTTGCGGGCTCAACGGGCAGAACTCGATGGCTTGAGGCGCGGAATGTAGGCATCCTTGCCAATGCGATCATCGCGCAGGCGGCCAGCGGCAGCTAACGCTTCGCGACGGAAAGCTGCTTCGCGCACGATGGGTTCGGCGTTACCACGACGGTAAAGATCAGCACCCAGTGTATCCCGGATGAGCTCAAGCTCGGAGGTCTCAGCCTCGACCGCTGCTGTACCTAGAGCCGATAGGAGCAGCGCGCCGCGGCTGCCCGATGCGGCGGCATTGAGGGCGTGCTCCATCTGAACGGAAAGGTCGGTCACGGTGACCAGACTTGCCGTCTCGTCGGCAATAGTGAGGGGCGCGACATCGGGGCTAGCAATTTCCTCGCCGATGGCACCGGCCAGGCGTTGAGCGGCGCTAGGTTTTACATAACTGTAGAGGAGCGCGAGATTGAGGAATGCCCGTTCGGCGCCGAGAGACTGTTCGGCGGCGACCGTCTGCATCCAACTTTCAGCATCTTTGTACCGGCGGTTGAGGAGTGACGCCAACGCAAACTCCGCCGCATACGGAACGGTGGCAACGTTGACACCTGTGGATGCGATATCAGCTTCGAAGACCTTCACGCGAAGTAGAAAAGCCGTCGGCTCGGCGACCACAGCCTGCAGCGCTTGCCCGATAGCACCTCCCCTTGCCTGGGACGCAGGCGGCAGGGACCTGATAGCAGCAATCTCTTTGCCGATTTGCTCGGACTTCAGAGACGCGGCGATGTCTTCAAGATCTCTCGGCGAGACCAAATCGTTCACCACCACATGGCGGAGGGCCTCTTGCCGAAGAGCAACGTCGAGGGTGCTGTCATAAGCGATGGCTGCCACCATGCTGGGCGGTAGGTCCTGAAGATCGGCATCATCAAAGCTGCCTCCGAGGCGGCGGTAAGCAGCATACTGAATAGCGCCTCGTGGCATCTCGCTAGGCGCCGATCCGCTGAGGACAGATCGGAACAAGCGTGCATCACCGGGAGCCAAAACGTCTTCTTCGCGCGCGAGGTTCAAGGTCAGCTCAGCAGCTGGCCGTTCTCCGGCGTGGATGTAGCAGAGCACGCGCAGGCGGACGAAAAAGGCGGTCTGGCGTCCTTCGCGGAGGTTGGCACCCCGTCCACAAGCTTGCTCAACGTTGCCGCGATAGAGGTCGCGCATGGCCACGATGCGGCTCAGCTCCGGCTGCAGCCCGAGACCGGGCGTTAATTCAGCGACGGCGCCAGCTTCCATGGCATAGCCGGCTTCTACCGCCTTCAGCAGCTTCAGTCCCGCAAGGGCGGCGTCGGCACCCATGGGACCTTCGCCTGGTGTCAGGAGCACCCGGCGGAGCATCATGCGCTTGGCCGGGTCGTCGAACCGCGTGGGGACGATGGCCAATTGGCTGCGAATGGCATCCGGCTGAGCGCCTTGCCAAAGATCGCGACCCAAGGCGCCGTCAGCCTCCGTCAGGGTTCCGAGCGAGAATGGACCCGCGTCAAAGCTGGCACGTTCCACCTGAGCGGCGGCACTGGCCCAGCTGAGCCAGGCGGCGAGGAGTATGGAGAGCCGCATCACTGATCAGGCTCCAGAAACTCCACCGGCTCGGTCATCGTCCGCGTCTGGGGTTGCCGCCGGTCTCCCAGCACATAGAGGAGCGCCAGCGACAAGATCGCGAGGGTCACAAGGAACAAAAAGAAACGCATGGTTCTCGCGTGCTACCCTGATCCTAGGGCACAAGAAAGGCACAGGTGAGTAAGGTTGCAGAACTAACGCGGCCAATGACGGGACGCCGACCAGATCCGCCATGTTCCGTCAGCGTTTTTGCTGCTTTTTCCGCCGAATGTCGTCCAAGCGCTCGCTCATGATCCGCTCCGCACCGCGATTGGTCGGCACGTAGAGAGGTTCAGTTTCAACGCCTTCAGGGAAATAGCTCAGGCCTGCATGGCCGTCTTCGAGATTGTGGTCATAGACGTAACCCTGTCCGCGGCCCTCCTCTTTCATCGCCTTGGTGGGTGCGTTCACGGCGTGGGCAGGGGGCGGCAACGAGCCCGTGGCCTTCGCCAGTGCTTTGGCCTGGTTGAAGCCCATATAGGCGCGGTTCGATTTGGGCGCAGCGCCGAGATACGCCACTGCTTGGCCTAGGGGGATATGCCCCTCAGGCTCGCCTAGCTGATGGAATGCATCACGGGCGGCAACCACCAATTGGAGTGCGCGCGGGTCAGCGTTGCCGATGTCTTCAGACGCGATCACCATCAAGCGGCGGAAGATGAACATCGGATCCTCGCCCGCGTCGAGCATCCGCGCGACCCAGTAGAGGGCGGCATCGACATCGGAACCGCGGATCGATTTCTGCAGCACACTGGCAAAATCGTAGTGGACGTCCCCAGCCCGGTCGCCAGCCACCGCTCGGCTAGCAAAGGTGGTTTTGAGCGCTTCTGGTGTGAGAGGCTCTGCGGGAGCCGACGCTGCAATTTGGTCCACCAGAGAGAGGAGCGCCCGTCCGTCCCCATCGGCCATGGCTAGCAGCGTCGCGCGCGCTTCATCCGTGAGCGGCAGTTGTTCGCCAAGCTCGGCCTCAGCACGCGACACCAACTCGGCCAGGTCCTCTGTGTCGAGACGTTCAAGCTTGAGCACCGCCGCACGGCTTAAGAGAGCTCTATTGAGAGCGAAGCTGGGGTTCTCCGTCGTTGCGCCGATCAGGGTGATGAGCCCCGTCTCCATGTGCGGCAGGAAGCTGTCCTGCTGGCGTTTGTCGAAGCGATGAAGCTCGTCCACGAACATCAGCGTCGCCTTGCCCATCTCGCGACGGGCCTCGGCTTCGGCGAAGGCTTTCTTCAGATCTGAAACGCCGGAGAAGATCGCCGAAAGCTGTTCAAAGTGACGCCCCGTCTCGTGAGCCAGTAACCGCGCGATGGTGGCTTTACCCGTACCCGGCGGACCGTGCAGGATGATTGACGGCAGTGCCTTGGTGCTAAGCAGCACACGGAGTTTGCCGCCAGGCTGAAGCAGATGCTTCTGCCCCACCACATCGTCCAAGCGCTGAGGGCGCAGGCGCTCTGCTAGAGGCTTCGGCAGTTCATCGCCCAGACCAGCGGCTTCGAAGAGGCTCAACGACCGATCCGGTAGTTGCGGACCGAGCCGCGGCTATCCCGCACCGAAATCTCCACGAGCTCAGCGCGGCCTAGGGCTCGTTCCAGAGCCTTCACATTGTCCGTGGGCTGTCCGTTGATGGCGAGGATGATATAGCCCTGACGCACTGGCACCCGGCGCGACACGCGGCGTGGGTCTAGGGTCTTCACCACCACCCCGGTGTCAAAGGGGTTGCGGCCCAGCTCTTCGTTGAGCGCTGGCGAGAGGTTGGCGACGGTCACACCGTTGAGGAGATGCTCACCGCGCAGCTCTGTTGCGTTCGGTTTGGGTGTCTCGGGCGGTAGCTCGAGGCGGGCCCTCGTGCGGCGCTCTTTACCGTCGCGGAGATAGCTGACTTCCACCGTCTCACCGGGGCTGAGCGTCGCCGGACGATAGCGCAGCGCTTCGCCATCTTGCACTTCTTGGCCAGCGATGGAGAGGATCACGTCGCCTTCTTTGAGGCCCGCATCGTCGGCGGGGCCGTTGTCGTAAAGCTGGTTGATCAGTGCACCCTGAGGGCGATCGAGGCCTAAGGCTTGAGCGATGCGGCTGTCGACGTCGCTACCGACGACGCCCAGCCACGGCCGACGCACGACCACGTCACCATTGATAGCCGACGCCACCACGCGCTGAACGAGGTTACCAGGAATGGCAAAGCCAATACCGTTTGATCCTCCGGACCGAGAATAAATCGCCGTGTTGATGCCGAGCAGATTGCCATCCACATCAACGAGGGCGCCGCCCGAATTGCCGGGATTGATCGCAGCATCGGTCTGGATGAAGAACTGATAGTCCGACACCGACACGTTGGTGCGGTTGAGCGCTGAGACGATACCGGAGCTCACCGTCTGGCCCACGCCAAAGGGGTTGCCGATGGCAAGGACGATGTCACCCACTTCGGCGCGATCTGAGTTGGCGAAGGGCACCGTCGGCAAGGGCTCACCCGCATCAATGCGCAGGACCGCGAGATCGGTTTGTGCGTCGGTCAGAAGCAGGTCCGCCTCGAACTCCCGACGGTCCGCCAAGACCACGCGGATCTGCTCCATGCCCTCCACCACGTGGTTGTTGGTGACGATGAGGCCGTCGGCGTCGAGGATCACACCAGAGCCCAGGGAACTCTGCGTGCGCTCGCGACCTCCGGGGCGGGAACCGAAAAACTGGCTGAAGAACGGATCATCGAAGATCGAGCGCGTGCGCACCTTGCGGCTGGTGTAGATGTTGACCACCGCGGGCGCCGTGTCCTTGACCACCGGAGCGTAAGAGGCGCGCAGCTCAATGTCGGTTCGCGGCGCTCGCCGCTGCGCCTCAGCCACGCCAACAAACGCCAATCCGGCAAGCGCAAAGCCAACCCATCGTCTCATACGTGTCACCCTCTTTTCGCGCCGAGCACAGTTAGGGCGCCAGAGGCCCCATGAAAAGCATCGGTTCCCGACCGTTTGGAAAGGCGGCAAAGAAAACCCATGCTGCATTGCACGGGCTTTACTGGACATTGAGAAGCGTTCCCTTAAGCCGGGAGCCGAGGGCGCCGTCACACGTGGGCTGCGGTCGCCAATAGGGGAGCAGTTTCGTGCGTATCGGCTATCTGGCAGCAGAAGTCCCGGCCCTGACCATGACCTTCGTTTACCGCGAAATCGTTGGGCTGCAGGAGCGCGGGCACCACGTTTCCACCTTCACTGTGCATGATCCGAAGCTGCCCGCCACCGACGTGGATATCGGCGGCTACGAGGTGCTCTACGATCGCGGCGCCATGGGGCAGTTTTTCGCCGCGTTGCCGATCGCGCTCGGCATGCCGCTAAAGATCGCCGGCCTGAAAATGCAGGTGATTGGCGACATTCTCAAAGGTTTGAAGGAAAATCGCGCGCGCGCCATGGGCCTTCCGCTGCAGGCGCTCGTGGCCGTGCGTCTCGCGGCGATGCTCAAGCGCGACCAGATCGAGCACCTGCATATCCATTTCGCTCACGCGCCAGCTCAGATCGGCATGTATGCCGCTAAGCTTGCGGGCATCCCGTTCACCGTGATGGGCCACGCCAACGACATTTTTGAGCACCCGCTTCTTCTCAAAGAAAAGGGTGAGCGCTCCGCCGGCTTTGTGATGATCTCAAAGTACAACGCCGATCGCATGGCGAAAGCAGGCGTGCCGCCGAGCAAGATGCCCATCGTCCGCTGTGGCTTACCTGACATTTCCGAAGCGTTGCCGGACCGGAAAGAGTATCGCGACGCGCCGGTCATCGGCTCTCTCGGCCGGTTCGTGCCCAAGAAAGGCATGATCGACCTGGTGGAAGGCTTTGCCCACGTGCTCGAGGCTATGCCCAACGCCCGATTGGAGATTGTCGGTGATGGACCTCTCCGTCCAGAGATCGAAGCGCGCATCGCTGAGCTTAACCTGGGCGACCACGTGATCCTGAAGGGCGCTGTCGCCAATTCCGAGGTGATCGAGTGGGTCAAAGGACTCGACCTCTTCACCCTCGCCTGCCGAGAGGACGAGACCGGCGACATGGACGGCATCCCTGTCGCCTTGATGGAAGCCATGGCCTATGGCGTGCCTGTGGTCTCGACCAAGCTGTCAGGCATTCCCGAGCTGATCCTCGACGGCCAGACCGGCAAGCTCGCCCAGCCTGATGATCCACGCGGCCTCGGCGCCGCTATGCTGAGCCTTCTTCAGCACCCCGACGAAATCCTTCCCGTCCGCCAGATGGCTCTTGACCATCTGCGTTCTGAATTTTCCCTCGACGTCAATCTCGACCGACTCGAGCGCCTGTTTGCAGGAGAAGCAGCATGACCCAGCACGACCGCTCCTATGTTCTGATCGGCCCATGCCGCAACGAAGCCAAGTACATGGAAAAGACGCTCGCTAGCGTCGCCGCACAAACCATCAAGCCGGCCAAGTTCATCATCGTCGATGATGGCTCCGACGATGAAACGCCTGAGATCGCCGCTCGCTATGCGGCTGAGCACGACTTTATCGAGGTCATCCGTCGTGAGGACCGTGGTTTCCGCAAAGTGGGCGGCGGCGTCATCGAAGCCTTCAACGTGGGCCTCGAAGCCTCCGGCTGGAAAGACTACGCCTATGTTTGCAAGATCGACCTCGATCTCGATTTGCCGCATGGCTATTTCGAGCGCTTGATGGAGATCATGGAAGAGCGCCCTCGCCTCGGCACCTGTT
>JABSRH010000120.1 GCA_013215175.1 Parvularculaceae bacterium
CCTGGCGTGGCGAAGCGGTTCGAGAAATCCTGCTGATCGGCCGCCAGAATGCTCACAGCGTAATGGTCTGCCGCGGCGAAATGCTTCGCTACGCTGGATGTATCGTCTAGGCACCAAGACACCAGCGCCGGGACGAGCGACACCGACGTGAAGGAGTTCACGGTGATGCCGAGCGGCTCGCCGGCGAGACCGAGGCACGAAACAATCGTCACGCCAGTCGGATAGCGAGCAAAAGCATTTTTGAGCGGGCGATGGGGATCAGTCACCAGCGTTCGTTAGGGGAACCTGTGCAATCACGTCTATGGAAATCGCGCTTCGTTTTGGCTGTGCGGGTTTCTTTGCCACACCGGTAGCCCTAGGATGGTGGTTCTCGAGGGAGTTCTGCATGAGCGTTCGCGCTGCCCTACTCGCTAATGTCGCCGACACGCCAGTCCTGGCGATGGCTTCCGCCTGCGCCTCACAAGGCTGCACTTCCGCCCTTTGATCCCGACCAGCCACCAAGGTTCAGCCAGGCCTGCGATGGCCCAGCTGCAATCCCGAGAAAGCCTGTACACCCTTCATGATTGAGACGCTCATCGAACAGTGGCCCATGTGGTACGCCCTCGCGGTGGTCGCGGGTGCTGTGGTTCTTTACGCAGCGGATCGGTTCGCCATTGAAAGCGTGTCAGCGGCGGTACTCGTCGCGCTGCTTGTGCCGTTCTCCGTGTTCCCGCTGGTGGACCCGGCAACCCAAGAGGTTCTGCTGGATCCCGGCATCCTTCTCAGCGGCTTCGCCAACCCCGCACTGTTCGCGATCCTCGGCCTGCTGATCGTTGGCCAGGGCATGTATCAGTCTGGCGCCCTAGAATACCCGACCCGCTTTCTCGTTGCTGCCTACGACAAATTCCAAGGCGCAGCGGTGATCGTGATTTTCGCCTTCATCATGATCGTCTCGGCATTCCTCAACAACACGCCCGTGGTGGTGATGTTTGTGCCGATCATCGCAGCCATCGCCAATCAGGGCGGCATGACCGCGTCGCGCCTCATGATGCCGCTGAGCTTCATGTCGATTCTCGGCGGCATGTGCACCACCATCGGCTCATCAACGAACCTGCTCGCCGTCGAGGCGTTTGAGCTAGCCGAAGGCGTGCGCCTCGATTTCTTCGCGCTGATGCCCCTGGGCCTGGTCATGGTGGCTATGGGGTCGGCCTACATGTTCTTCGCCTCCCGGTTCCTGATGCCCGACCGCGAAGGTCCGATGGAGGCCACGGAAGTCGATGGTCGCCAATTCGTCGCGCAGATCTTGGTGGATCGCGGCAACCCGCTGATCGGCGAAGTCGCCAAGGCGGGTCGCTTCGAAGACCTTCCAGACATCACCGTACGGATGATCCAGCGGCGCGACGAATCCATCTTGCCGCCCTTTGACGACACGACCCTCCGCCTCGGGGACAAGCTCATCGTGGCCGGCACGCGAGACGCGCTCACCCAAATCCTCCGCAAGAAGCCAGAGATCCTCAACAGCTTCATGAGCGAGACGGAGACCGTCGAAGGTGCCAGCGGCGAGCTCACCGTGGTCGAGGCCGTTGTGGCGCCGGGTTCGCGGATCATTGGTCGCTCGATCGACCAGATCCGTTTCCGCTTCCAAACCAACTGCGTGATCCTCGGCCTGCAGCGCCGAAGCCGCATGATCCGTACAGAGGTGTCCTCGATCCGTCTCGAAGCAGGCGATGTGCTGCTCATCCTCGGTGACCGCGACGATGTCCGCGCGCTGCGCAACGACCGCGACATCATCATTCTCGAACGCTCGATGCAAATGCTGCCCGACCCCGCCCACGCCCGCTGGGCGGCAGGGATCTTCTTGGGCGTCGTGGGCGCAGCCTCGACAGGCCTCCTCCCCATCGCCGTCGCCGCCGTTATCGGCGCGACCGCCATGCTAGCGGCCGGCTGCCTCAACGTCCGTCAGGCCTCGCGTGCCGTGGACCAGCGGGTCTATCTGCTCGTGGGCGTGGCCCTTGGCCTGGGCTTAGCCCTCCAGCGCACCGGCGGCGCGGACCTGATCGCCTCGATCATCACACCGATCGCCACCGCTGGTGGCATCACAGCCCTGATCGCCGTCATCTTTGCCATCACGGCGGTGCTCACCAACCTTCTCAGCAACAATGCCACCGCCGTCCTACTGATACCGATCGGCGTCAGCGCAGCGCACACGGCGGGCATCGACCCGATGATCCTCGTCTTGACCATCATCTACGCGGCGAATTGTTCCTTTGCCACGCCCGTAGCGTACCAAACCAATCTGCTCGTGATGGGGCCAGGGCACTATAAATTCAGCGACTTCATTCGCGTCGGCGTGCCGATGACGCTTGTCCTTTGGATCGGCTATACCCTCATCGCGCCAAAGTATTTCGAAGCTGTGGGCCTGATGGGCTAGCGTTAACCCCTGTTAGGGTTGCACAATCCGGCGGTGCGATTCACCTTAGAGGGGTCGCGCAGTGACAATTTCGCAGCCAACCCATGCTAACGCCCGGTCCTGGGTAAGGTGGTGGAGTTTTGGGGCACTGATGAACACATTCTTCTTAGGGTCCCGCTCCGAGTTCTACGTGACGGCCCCAACGCCCTGCCCGTATCTCTCGGGTAAAAAAGAGAAAAAGATCTTCACGTTCTTGGGCGGCGACAGCGCAGCCGAGGTCAATTCGGTCCTCTCGCGCCGCGGCTTTCGGCGCTCGCAGAACATTGCGTACCTCCCCGCTTGTGAAGGCTGCAACGCCTGTCGCCCGGTTCGCGTGGTGGTCGCTGACTTCGACGAGAAGCGCTGGCGCAAAACCCTCAACCGCAACAACGACCTAACCCGCAAGATGACCGCGGCCAAGGTCACCACGGAGCAATTCTCGCTGCTTCGTGGCTATCTCGACGCTCGTCACGAGGGCGGCGGCATGAATGATATGACGGTCCTCGACTATCAGCAGATGGTCGAGCAGACGCCTGTCGATACCTTCATCCTCGAGTACCGGAACGCTGAGGGCCAGCTGCTGGCCAGCGCCCTCTCCGACCGCCTCGAGGACGGCCTTTCTATGGTCTACAGCTTCTTCGAGCCCGATGAGGCCAAGCGTTCGTTGGGCAGCTACATGATCGCCGATCATGTCCGCCTCGCGAACGAACTGGGCCTGCCCTACGTCTACCTCGGCTATTGGGTCCAAGGCTCACCGAAGATGGACTACAAGCGGAATTTCAAGCCGCTCGAGATCATGACCCGCGAAGGTTGGGTCGTGATGGACGACGAGCAGAGCTGATCCATCTGCAGCGGCTGCGAATAGCCACACTGGTCCTTGCGCGCGCGCATCCCTAGGCAGCTGTCAAACCACTGTCATGCTCAGAGGATATCACGCGCTCATGAGAACCGTTTTCGTCACCGCCATCGCGGCGATGCTGTCGCTCTTCAGCACAGCCATCGCTATCCATCCGGGCTCTGAGGAAGAGCACGCGCAACCGCCATGGCAAGAAGCCTCGGGCTGGCCCGATCGCGTGGTGGTCACCTTGCCCAAGGCGCCTCAGACCAGCTTCGCTGTCACGTGGCGTACGGACAATTCGGTAGCGGCGACCGTGGCTGAGATTGTCGAAGCCCGCGATGACGCCCGTTTCGATTTCGGCGCCGAGCAGTTCCCCGCCAAAACGGAGACGCTCAAGCTTACTGAGCGCGACGGTTACGACGGCACGATCGCGATCTCCTTCAACAAGGGGCTGCCCGACGCCAACTTCCACTCGATAATTTTCGAAGACCTCAAGCCCGACACCATCTACGCCTATCGCGTTCAGGGGGCCGAAGGTCTTTGGTCGGAATGGTATCAAACCCGGACGGCCGCCGAAGACGGACCACTGACCTTCCTCTATATCGGTGATGCCCAGAACGCCCTGCGCTCGCATTGGTCACGTCTTATCCGGGCGGGTTTTCAAGATGCACCGAAGGCTGACTTTATCCTGCATGCTGGCGACCTCGTGAACCGGTCGTCGCGCGATTTGGAATGGGCCGAGTGGTTCGAAGCCACGGGCTTCATCCACGGCATGATCCCCGCTGTGCCGCTCGCGGGTAACCACGAGTACGAATACCTCAAGATCCCCGAAGACGCGCAGGACCGGCTTTTGTCCATCATGTGGCGGCCTCAGTTCACATTGCCGGAGGAGCCAACGCTGCATGCAGATCTTCAGGAAGTGGCCTACGATCTTCGTTATTCCGAAGACGTACATTTCTTCGTCCTGTCGACCCAGAGCCTCCGCATCGAAGAGCAAGCTGTCTGGCTCGACGAGCAGCTTGGCGCCAGCGACGCAAAATGGAAGATCGTCACCATGCACCATCCGATTTTCTCATCCGGCGGTGACCGCGACAGCCCCAACAAGCGGGCAGCTCTTTTGCCTGTAATCCAAAAGCACGGCGTTGATATTGTCCTTCAAGGCCACGACCACACCTACGCCCGCGGCGTCATTGGTCAGACGCCGGAGCGTGTCGCCTACAAGTCAAAAGGCGGCAAGGTATCAACGATGTTCGTCAACTCAGTCAGTGGACCCAAGCAATACAACTTCCGCGACAACGATTGGGATGGCTATGCCGACGACGAAGTCGTCCTAGTACGGAAGGCTGAGAACACGCAGTTCTATCAAGTGATCACCATCGAGGGAGACGAGCTGACCTATGAGGCCCGCACCGCCACCGGAAAACTCTACGATGATTTCGTGATGAAGAAAGATCGCCGCGGCAAGAAACGCATCACCAAAGGGTCAGCGAGCACCATGGAGACACGCCTGTTCTCGAACACCGGCGAATACAAAAACCCCTGATGAGCATGGGGTAGCGGAGCGACACTGAGTTGCCCCCTCCAACGAAAAAGGGCGCCCAAACAGGGCGCCCTTTCTTTTGTTCTGGTACGGAAGAGAGGCTTACGCACTCTGATCCTGAGCAGGCTGAGCGTCTGGCTTGGCCAAGACGTGGAGCGGCTCACCGCGACCTTCCACGACCTCTTCGTTGACGACGATCTCGTCGACGCCTTCGAGGGTCGGTAGGTCGAACATCGTGTCGAGCAAGATGCCTTCCATGATCGAGCGCAGACCACGGGCACCGGTCTTCCGAGTGATCGCTCGACGGGCAACTGCCGTCAGCGCATCGTCCGTGAACGTCAGGCTCGTGTTCTCCATCTCGAACAGGCGCTGGTACTGCTTGACCAGGGCGTTCTTCGGAGACGTCAGGATCTGAACCAGAGCACTCTCGTCGAGATCTTCGAGAGTCGCGATGACCGGCAGACGACCGATAAATTCAGGGATCAGACCGAACTTCTGAAGGTCTTCTGGCTCCGTCATCCGCAGCCAGTCACCCACGCGCTTCTCTTCGATCTCTTTGACCTGAGCACCGAAGCCGATGGAGGCTCCCTCGCCGCGGTTTTGGATCACCTTGTCGAGGCCTGCGAAGGCGCCGCCCACGATGAAGAGAATGTTGGTGGTGTCGACCTGCAAAAACTCTTGCTGAGGATGCTTACGACCGCCTTGAGGAGGAACCGATGCAACGGTGCCTTCCATGATTTTCAGGAGCGCCTGCTGAACACCCTCACCGGACACGTCGCGCGTGATCGATGGGTTGTCCGATTTGCGGCTGATCTTGTCGATCTCGTCGATATAGACGATGCCGCGCTGCGCACGCTCAACGTTATAGTCGGCAGCCTGCAGAAGCTTGAGGACGATGTTCTCGACGTCTTCGCCCACATAACCGGCTTCGGTCAGTGTCGTGGCATCGGCCATCGTGAACGGCACGTCGAGGATGCGGGCCAAGGTCTGGGCCAGCAGCGTCTTACCCGAGCCGGTTGGACCCACGAGCAAGATATTCGACTTCGCCAATTCAACGTCAGAATTCTTCTGGGCGTGATTGAGGCGTTTGAAGTGGTTGTGCACCGCCACGGCGAGGACACGCTTGGCGTAGCTTTGGCCAATCACGTAGTCGTCGAGGACCTGGTGGATATGCTGTGGGCTCGGAACGCCGTCGCCCGTCTTCACGAGGGTCGATTTTGACTCCTCGCGGATAATGTCCATGCACAGCTCGACGCATTCGTCACAAATGAAGACAGTCGGGCCAGCAATTAGCTTCCGGACTTCGTGTTGTGATTTCCCGCAGAACGAGCAGTAGAGCGTGTTCTTGCCGTCGCCAGATCCCCCGGTACCCGTAGGTCCAGCACCCGATCCGCCGTTGTTGCTCACTTTGCTCATATTCTAGCTCCTCATGCAGCCCGCCCAGGGACTGCCGTCACATGCGTGACCACGGCTTCTGCCGCCCACCATCTAACCTGCCTGAACCGATCATGCTTCGCAATCACGGCGGTTTCCACCATATGTGACGAAACCTTGACGACGCGTTGCATATCGGAGGCCAATGGCAGGGGGCACACTACCTGTTACTTCGCCGCACCGTCATCTTCAGTTGCAACGCGACGCTCAAACACTTGGTCGATGAGGCCAAAATCCTTGGCTTCGCCCGGTGTCATGAAGTGATCACGGTCGAGCGTACGCTCGATTGTGTCGTAATCCTGACCCGTATGCTCGACATAAATCTCGTTCAGGCGGCGTTTCGTCTCGAGAATGTCTTTCGCGTGACGCTCAATATCGGACGCCTGGCCTTGGAAGCCAGCTGAGGGCTGGTGCACCATGATGCGGCTGTTCGGCAGCGAATAGCGCTGCCCAGCTTCACCGGCAGCCAACAGCAGTGAGCCCATGGAGGCTGCCATACCGATGCAGATCGTGGAGACCGGCGGCCGGATGTAGCGCATCGTGTCGTAAATCGCGAGGCCAGAGGTTACCTGACCGCCTGGGCTGTTGATGTAGAAAGCAATGTCTTTCTTGGGGTTATCGGCCTCAAGGAAGAGCAGCTGTGCCACCAGAAGGGTGGAAACCTGGTCGTGCACGGGACCCGACAGGAAGACGATGCGCTCCTTAAGCAGGCGCGAGTAGATATCGAAGCTGCGCTCCCCGCGGCTCGTTTGCTCGATCACCATCGGGATCAGCGTGTTCATGGTAATATCGTGGGGATCACGTTCGGACATCAGGTTCTCCGGGAGAATTCATTTTGGACAGGCAGGCCCGCAGACCTGCGAAGTAGTCACCATAGGCGACGGTGACAAGCATGCGGTTAATGCAGCGTGAAATGGTCACCCTATGCGGGAAAATCTAAGCAGGCCGCTTGGCTATTTGGGAGCGCCCTCACTCTCGGGTGTACCAAATCAAGACGTGCGTCTGGCATTGCGACAAAAGTAGTCACTCAGCTGGCCTGTCGCCCGGAAAATTCCGGGCCGCTCCAATCAGCGCCGTGGCACGGCCCTTGCTCCTCAACCTCCGTCGGACCGCAGAGGCGGGATCGATCCTCGCCTGGTCCAAATCAATTAAAGGGGGATTTTACCATGGCTCTTAAATCTATCACCGCAGCGATCACTGCTGCTGTTGTGGGCGCAGCGGCGTCTTCACAGGCTGCAATGGTTGATCTTTCACAACAAGACCCAGGCAGCGTGTTCGGCTCGCCAAACTGGTCGGAGGAAATCACCCGCACCATTGATGGCGACACCGGCAACTTCGGCGCTGGTCTGTTCCGCCTGAACGACGGCATCATGGACATCCTGGCCTTCTGCATCGAGCCAGAAGCGTTTCTCGATCTGGGACAGACGTTCGACACCATGATCACCGCCGACCCATGGCAGGACAATTTCGAAGCGATCGATAAGCTGTTCACCAGCTCTTACGATCAAGTTGTCGATGCTGAGACGGCAACTGGCTTCCAGCTCGCTATCTGGGAAATCGTTGCTGAAACCGCTGCCACGCTCGACGTGACGACCGGCAACCACTCGGCTCTAGCTTCGGCTGGTGCCATCGCTGCCGCCAACATGTTCTTGGCTGCACTCGATACCGCCAGCACGGGTGGCTACAAGTTCACGACCTACGTGAATGACGGCCAAGACCTCATCTCGGTCTCGCCAGTTCCGGTTCCAGCGGCTGCACTGCTGTTCGCTCCGGTTCTCGCCGGCGCCGCCATGCGGAAGAAGCGCAAAGCGTAAGCTTCAGCATCATTCAATCTAAAAAGGGCGCCCTCGCGGCGCCCTTTTTGTTGTGGCTAGGGACTGTCACAACCGCCTCCCACTGTGCTAACGTCTCGTTAAGGTTACGAGGAGGGCTCGTCTCGGCGGGCGGGGAGGAACCATGAAACATCTCATCAAATCATGCATCGCGGCGGCGAGCGCACTCGTTTTCGGCGCCACCGCTCAAGCAGCATTGACCATCGACGTGCTCGAAGTTGGGGGCGACGTGGTGCTGGAAGTCTTTGGCACCCTCGACACCACGGGCCTGACGAGCTTTGGAGACGACGGGACCGGCGGCGCCGGCATCGACGCCAGCGAGGGCTTTATCTCCATCATTGATGGCGTGCAGGTGGTGACGTTTTTTGAGCTGCCCGAACCACTGCCAGCATTCGGTTCGTCAGGCTTCATCGCAGGCATCGCGTCAGGCGACCCCTTCGCCCTGTCGTCTACATCGCTCGCCCTAGCGCCAGAGCCCGTCGACGACTTCATGCCGGGTGACGTGGTGAACAGCGTACTGACCTTTACCAACTTGACGATCGCTCTGATGGGCTTGGACGAAGGCACCACCGTGCTGATGCTGCCGAACGACACTATCAC
>JABSRH010000121.1 GCA_013215175.1 Parvularculaceae bacterium
CACCGCCAAGCACCATGTCGCGGGCAA
This sequence comes from Parvularculaceae bacterium, assembly GCA_013215175.1. Taxonomy (GTDB): domain Bacteria; phylum Pseudomonadota; class Alphaproteobacteria; order Caulobacterales; family Parvularculaceae; genus Parvularcula. Next base: position 28 of record JABSRH010000121.1, read on the forward strand.
AGGCTTCGGTGTCGAAGTAGTAGCGAAGGTTCTCAGGCATCTGGTCGAGCATGCCCGTGCTGTCGATCAGCTCCTCGGCGTGTTGGATTGCTGTGCCTTCGAAGAGGTGCAGGTCGTCGATACGTTCGACCGCGTCCTCGACGCTGTATCCGAACTGCTCAATCAGGATGATGAGCTTCACAGCATCATCGTCGTCCATGTCCTCGAAGCGCTCAAACCAGTCTTTGAGATTGGCCTGGTTGACGCCGATGGCGTCGAAGAGCCGGTAGTTGTCGCCGTCGATGAATTGGATTTCGTATTCCTCGACCGGATCGCCGTACTCGTTGCGGTGCTCTGCGGCGCGGGTCTGATATTCTTCTAACGTATCGAAGTAAAAGCCGGTGGCAGAAATGTCATAGGGTGTGGCGTGGTAACGGTTGCTCATTGTCTTGGTCCTTTCTCGCTGTTGTCTGGTCCCGTGATCGGGACGCGAACGAGAAAGGCCGGGCGAAAAAGCCGGACGTGCAAAGCGAGGCATTTGCCTCGCGCGGGCTAACACGGGAGCGAACTTAAGTGAGCGAATGGAGCGGGCGGCCCTTGCGCGTTTGGCGCGCCCGGCCATGTTTGCGGACTGATGGTTGATCACGGACCGGCCCAACAAGCGATGGACCACTGGTGGGCAAGCCTACGAAGCTCAACCTAATTAAGATTAGGCCTACAGGTCTTTCAGCTTATGACCTGGCTGAACAAGATTCCCGTCCTCGTCCAGGACTAGAGTGCGAGGGCGTTTTCGTTTCTGGAGCTGCTCTTTGTATTCATCGAGCGAGCTGGCTTTAATCGGCTCCTGCTTACGCAATGGCAGTATTTGAACCGATCCTCGTTTTTCCAAGCCTTCGGTCAGGCTGGCCGTATAGCGAGCGAATTTCTCTTCGGTTTCCAGGAGCGCCGCTTCGCGGTCCGATGGATCGCGTATCTGATCGATCATGTCCAACGGAATGCCGAGAGCTAGACGTAGAGCATCGACCTTGCGCTCGTGCGGGCGCTGAACGCGCCCGCCTTCCAATTTGGATACCCAGATACGCTGTGCCTCGTCATTGAACGCAGCGATTGCCAGGTCCTTCTGACTCATTTCATTCGCCGCGCGGAATTCAGCGACCATTTTTCCTAAGCGAATTCCGAAGCTTGGCACCTCGCTATCTCCATTTCGACAACTTTCGACAACCCGTCCCGGCACGGGTTGCGCCTATTACAGATCATTATGAACAGCCGGATTTTCAATACGATGCCGCCAGAGGCAAGCAAAGAGGAAGCTCTTGAGGCTTTCGACGCAGCGCTGCGCGAAATGCAAAAGCCCTCCAAGGCGGTGATTGCTGAAGCCGTGCGCGAGCTTTTCCAGGTCGCCAAGAAAAACACGACTGAAGCGAAGGCTGTTGCCGAACAACACCAGGCTGAGCTGAGCGATGCCTTCCACGCGTTTCTTGCCCTGCATGACGACACAGCCGCGTTTGCAAAGCTGAAGGCGGACAAGGGTCGGCTGCTGCGCCTCGCAAGCGAGACGGGAGCCGATCATGAATAACTCTCCTGCCATCGCCCGCCTGCGCCCGCACCAGATCGAAATGATCGGCGCGTTGCATGGCGCGGCCCGTAAAGCGTTCCTTCTGGCCGCTGCCGGGCTTGCTGCCTTGCCTCTTATCCTATTGGTCCTCGCAGCGGCGCTCGCCGTGGAGTTTCAACTGATGCTTCACACCATGGTGACGCTGCTGGATGACGGGACCGGCAATCAGCCGATCACGCTTCTGGCGCTCAGTTCACTGATCGCCATTGTCGCCCTGCATGTGCTGACCCGCCAGCCGGAAAGCGAAGCGATTCATCGCTGGATGATGCGCCTTGGGCTCGTGGCCCTAGTGCTGTTCCTCCTGGGCTTTGGCCTGATCGTCGCCATGACGAGCTTTGAAGTCGCCGCCGCGATGCTGTTCGATCCCGCATCGGGGATCGAAGGTCTCGATAGCTGGCTCGCCGATACCGATGGCGCGCCGGAAGATGAGAGCCTGGCGTCATTCCTGCGCGATCTGTTCGCGGAGTATGGCGGCCTGGTGGCCCTTGTCTTTGCCACGCTCGGCCTGGGCGGTGTGTTTTTCCTGACCGTGCTGGTCAGTCACTTCCTGATTGGTCTTGCTCTCAAGCTGGCTGGTGATTTTGTCACTGCGCTTACGCGCGTCAAAGAGTCAGGTGTGTTGAAAGCCACAATGCTGGCTGCTGATGCAGCCCTTGGCGCGGCGGCTCAGCAACTCGCGGACCAAGAGTCCGTATCGCCAGCATCGGCGGTACGTGAAGCGGTCGCCATGCTTTCAGCGAAAGCAGACCGTGCGCTGAGCTATCCGCGCCGGGTCGTGCAAGCGGCTGCGCTTCTGAAGCCCGATGCCGACGGTGATCCGCTTGCCGGGCTCGGCTCCAAGCTACTCGGCCTGCCGGATGAAGTCGGCACGCTCGATGTGCCTGCCCTCAAAACCCTTCTGGCCGATCTCGACCAGGCGATCAGCGAAGACGCTCTCTTCGATATCGCGGTCGCGGTGGCGATCACTGAGTTCGGCCTCACCAATGATGATGTGGAGATGTTTGATGTCTAAATCTGTTTTCCTCGCTGGCTGCGCGCTGCTGGGCCTTTTGGGCCAGCCTGCCGTCGCAGATGATCAGCGCACCCCGCGCGATCTGATGATTGCCCTCGATGTCTCGACCTCGAACGTCATCGTCGAAAGCGATGTCATGGCGGCCAAGGCCGGTCGCGAAGCGGCGGAGATGATCCTCACGCTGGGTAATGGCGATCGACTGCGCATCCGCACCTTTGGTTCTTACAGTCAAAGCGAAAACCCGCTGCGTCTGGATATCACGATCTCCCGCCGGATGCCTGCGCACCGTGTTGCGGCAAGTGTCGAGCGACTGATCGCGAGCCTGCCAGACCTGGTGGAGAGCGGACGCCTGCCTGCGGGCGGCACAACGCACATCACCGCCTTTCTCGAAGAGGAAGCGGCGCTGCTTTCCTGCGGCACACGCCTCACGGCTCTCGCTCTGTTCACAGACGGGATTGAAGCTTCGCCTGCCACAAGCCCTGAGCAACTGGCGAGCGGTCAAGCCGCCTTGCCTGCGCCGAACGGCGATGTGCTCCAGGGCTGTGGGATCAGCCTCTACGGCATTGGTGAAACCACCGGCGGCGCTGATCGCGCCCGCACCCAGAACCTCATCAATGCCTGGACAGAATGGGCCGATCAAGCCGGCGCTTTCTTCCAGGCTTTCCCGAAATACTGACCTGAAACCAAAATATACGGAGCAGATAAATGCCTAATATTCAAAATACTCAATATACGGAAAGCCGCAGAAATCCGGGCTTTATTTGCACTGAATCCAGCGAATTTGGTATACTGAAAGTAGAGGACTGGCTTCGTTTGAAAGCCAGCTTGTTGGAATAGATGGGACCGGATTATGATAAATATCGGCCCCTGCTGGATGAGTTTAACCTCGCAGATGACAAAAAAGACGAGTTCATCGATGTTATGTGGGCCCTGCTAAGCAGCTTTGCTGCGCGTGCTCACGGCATGGATGCAATCCAGAAAATCGTTGATAAACAACGGCATAATTCTGGTGAAACCGATTCGGATGAGGTAAAATCAGACGAAACACTAATGATATCAGAGCTGAACAATGACTGAGACATATCAACCTGCTGTCGTCTACTGCCGCGTCTCCGACGCGAAGCAGAAGATTGAGGGCCATGGCCTGGAAAGTCAGGAAGTACGCTGCGTCGAATATGCGAAGCGTTGCGGCTATGACGTTGTTGGCGTCTATAAAGACGATGCCTCCGGCGGTGCCGCTGAACGTCCCGAATTTGCGAAGATGCTGGCCTATCTGGCTGCTAATCGCAAAGATCAGCATGTGGTGATTGTCGATGATATCAATCGCGTCTCGCGTTCACTCGATGTGCACCTGCTTTTCAGGAAAAAGATTGGTGAGTTAGGCGCTCGCTTTGAATCGCCCACTATGAAATTTGGTGACGGTGCGGATGACCGCATGGTCGAGATGATGCTCGTCAACGTCGCGGAATATCAGCGTAACAAAAACGCTGAGCAAACACGCAATCGGATGTGGGGCCGTATCATGAACGGCTATTGGGTCTTTCAGGCCCCACGCGGTTATAAATATGAGAAGGTCGGCGCGCATGGGAAGCTCCTGGTGCGCGACGAGCCAGTCGCGTCCATTATGCAGGCCGCCCTAGAAGGCTATGCCAATGGGACATTTCAGACGCTTACCGAAGTTAAGCGCTATCTGGAGTCTCAGCCGGACTTCCCGAAAGACACCAAGCAAGGCGAAGTGCGCATTCAGCGTATTCGCGAATGGCTGACCCAGGTTCTTTACGCGGGTTATATCGAACGTCCTGATTGGGGCATCGAATTGCGCGAAGCTCAGCACGATGGGCTCGTCAGCATGCGTACCTTCCGTAAAATTCAGGATCGTCTTGCAGGTCGTGTGAGCGACCTTGCCAAAGCACCTGTTCGGAAAGACCTGAAAGAAGAAATGCCGCTGCGCGGTTTTGTTCAGTGCGGTGATTGCGATCGCCCCCTAACCGGCGCTCGCAGCAAGGGACGTAGTAAGTATTATTTCTATTACGAGTGTCACAACAAAGAGTGTGACAGCTACCGTAAGTCGATCCGCAAAGCGGATATCGAAAAGGATTTTGAGATGCTGCTCGCAACGGCAAAGCCGACGCGTAAGCTGTATGATTTTGTTTACATCATGCTGAAAGACCTCTGGAGCCAGCATGGCGAACGTCTTTTGGAGCAAAAGCGCTCGCTCAAGGCGCAACTGCGTGAACTCGATGCGCAAATCGAAACGATTGTCGATCGCACACTGGAAACCTCCAGTGCGACTCTGATCGCGCGCTATGAAGAGCGCTTGCGCGATCTGGAACAGGAGAAGGCTGCTCTGGTTGAGCAATCAGCTCTCCCGGCTAAGCCATTGGACACCTTTGAGCGGACTTTTCGAACCGCCATGGGGTTCCTTGCTAACCCATTGAAACTATGGAATTCTTCGCGCTTTGAGGATAAGCGCGCGGTCCTGAAATTGACCTTCGCAGACCAGCTTGCGTACAAGCGAAATGAAGGCTTTCGAACCGCTAATTTTTCCTTACCGTTCAAGCTCTTAGGGGATTTTTCGACCCTAGAAAGCAAGATGGTGCCGCATGCCGGACTCGAACCAGCGACCTCCTCATTACGAATGAGATGCTCTACCACCTGAGCTAATGCGGCTTAGGGAGCGCAGCTAGCGCAACCGGGTTAGCTGCGCAAGACGGCTCCTTGTTTCTCCGCCGCGGTGACGATTTTCGCCGCCACAGCTTCGATCTCTTTATCCGTCAAAGTCTTATCGCGAGGTTGAAGCACCACTTCGATGGCGAGCGAGCGCTGGCCTTCCGGCACGCCTTCGCCGCGATAGACGTCGAACAGACGCACGTCGTCGATCAGCACCTTGTCCGCGCCCGTTAGCGCGCGAAGCAGGTCTTGTGCGGCCTTGTCCTCTGGGAAGAGGAAGGCGAAGTCGCGACGCACTGGCATGAGCTCGGCGAGGTCGAGCGCCGCCTTGGTGGCGGAGGCTTTCTTCGGTGCAGGGATCGCGTCGAGCTCAACCTCGAAGATGGCCACGGAGCCGGAGAGGTCGAAGGCCTTGGCCACGGATGGGTGCAACTCACCGAAGCGAGCGAGCACGTTTTTCGGCCCCAGCTTCAGGCGGCCAGAGCGGCCAGGGTGGAAGCCGCGAGGCGCTTCGGCATCGATCATTAGTTTGTCTGTCGGTGCACCTAGCGCGCTGAGCACAGCGGAGGCCATCGACTTTGCATCGTAGACGGAGGGTTGTGCCGAGCCACCTTGCCACGAACGGGCGCCTGCGCCCCAAACGAGGCCCGTCGCTACCGTGCGCTGACCTTTTGGTTGGTCACTGGTGTAAGCACCGCCCACCTCGAACAGGGCGACGTGCTCAGCACCGCGCGCCGCGTTGCGCGAGGCGGCGAGCAGCAGGTTGGGCAGGGGGCCTGGGCGCATAACCGACAGGTCGCTGCTAATCGGGTTGAGCAGTTTCAGCTCTGCTGCCTGGTCCGCGAAGTATGCGGCGCCTTCTTCATCCGTGAACGCCCAAGTAACGGCTTCCATCAGGCCAAGCGAAGCCAGGGCTTGGCGTGCGGCCTCACCGCGGGTTTCCGCCAGCGACGGATTGCGGCGGGGCGCATCACCGAGGCGCGGCAGAACATCGGTAGGCAGATTGTCGAGCCCGTGGATACGAGCGACCTCTTCAGCGAGGTCCGCCTTGCCTTCGACGTCAGGACGCCAGGTGGGCGCCTTCACTGTCCAGCTGTCGCCCGTCGTCACCTCAAAGCCTAGGGCCGTCAGAATCTCGGCTTGCCGATCCTCAGCCACCGTCATCCCGGTGAGGCGTTTCAATTCCGTAGGCTGATAGATGACCACCTTCTCTGTGACCGGCGGTGTGCCTGCCACGGTCATGGCCGAGGGCTCGCCCCCGCAAACGTCGAGGATCATTTGCGTGGCGCGTTCGATGCCCTCTGGCAGGCTCGCAGGGTCGATGCCGCGCTCAAAGCGATAGCGCGCATCCGACGTGAGGCTCAGCTTGCGGCCCGTCTTGGCGATGGTCAGCGGGTCGAAATAGGCGCTCTCGATAAGAACATCCGTGGTGCCCTCATCGCAGCCCGTCGACGTGCCGCCCATGATGCCGCCGAGGCCGAGTACGCCGCCGTCATCGGCGATCACGCACATGGTCTCGTCGACACTGTACTCTTTGTCGTTGAGGGCTTCGAAGCTCTCACCTGCCGTTCCCATCCGTGCACGGATGCCGCCTGACAGCTTCGCCACGTCATAGACGTGGAGCGGTCGCGCGGCGTCGTAGGACAGAAAGTTCGTCACATCGACGAGCATGTTGATGGGGCGCAGGCCAATGGCCTTCAGGCGCTGCTGCAGCCATTCCGGTGAAGGACCATTCTTCACACCACGGATGACACGAGCAGCAAAGGCCGGGCAGGCGTCAGGCGCTTCGGTGGTCACGGTGACGGGCTGGTCGAATTGGCCGTCAATCGACGGGACTTCAAGCGGCTTCAGCGTGCCTAGACCTTCCGCCGCGAGATCGCGAGCGATGGCGCGGACACCGTTCGTGTCAGGACGGTTAGGCGTCACCTCGAAGTCAATGACCGGATCGAGCGGCCCCACAACATTGGCCAGAGGGGTGCCGACTTCGGCGTCCTCGGCCAGCTCCATGATGCCGTCGTGGTCATCGCCGAGCTCGAGCTCTCGGCTGGAGCACATCATGCCGAGGCTCTCAACGCCGCGGATCTTCGCCTTCGACAGGGTGACGTCGAGACCAGGGATGTAGGCACCGACAGGAGCGTAAGCGACCTTGATACCGGCGCGCGCATTGGGGGCACCACAGACGATCTGTTGCTCACCGTCTTTCGTGTCGACCTTGCAGACCCGCAGACGATCCGCATCGGGATGTTGCTCGGCCTCTTTCACATAGCCGACGGTCACAGGGGCCAGTGCTTCGGCGGGGTCGATGACTTCTTCAACCTCAAGGCCAACCTTGACCATCGTCTCGACGATTTGGTCGAGGGTCGCGTCGGTGTCCAGGTGATCTTTCAGCCAGCTGAGCGTGAATTTCATTCGGAACTTTCCATCGGGGGGAGGGGTGTTGGTTTGCCGTCAGCGTCGAGCGCCACGAAGGTGAAGTCGGCTTCGGTCACTTTCTCCATCTCGAAGGTGCCCTGGCGTTCAACCCAGGCTTCGAGGCGAATGGTAACAGACGTACGTCCTTCACGGACGATCTTGCCGAAGCAGTTGAAGATATCGCCGACCTGGACGGGACGGACGAAATGCATGGAGTCCACCGCCACGGTGGCGACCCGGCCTTTGGCACGGCGCACCGCCAGGATCGATGAGCCCAGGTCCATCTGGCTCATGACCCAACCACCGAACACGTCGCCAGCGGAGTTCAAATCGGCCGGCATCGGCATGACGCGTACGGTCAATTCGCCGTCGGGTTTGGCTTGATCGTCGCTCACGGCTGCCCCCGGTGGTCGCGGAGGTAGCCCTCTAAGATGGGTACGATCGGATCAGCTGACATGGAACAGGACGGCGTTGGCATCGGACGTTCCGCGTTGCTGCTGGAATGCGTCCAGCACCGATCGAACACGGAGCAATAGCAGATATCAACGCGCAGGTCGTCGAGGCGGTGGTCGCCGTAACGTGTATGCTGCCGAACTTGCTCTCGCATGTCTGCTGGCCAGTCGAGGGACATCACGATCCGCGACTCGCCAGCTGGGTAATAACCCAAAGGCGGTATCCAGCTCATTTCGGCGGTCTGGGCGAGTTCAGGCGTTAGAAACTCGGCCTCGTACTGCTCCCAAGAATCGAGTGGCGTGTCGCCGATGTAGAACATCATGCTCTGCATTGCTGCCACGCCGTGACCTCGGTTGCGTACACGGAACTCCAGCGCTGGTCCGGCCAGGTTCACGCCGCCTTCCAGCTCAATGATGGGCAAGAAGGAGGCCTCTTGAGAGCGGCGCATCA
>JABSRH010000122.1 GCA_013215175.1 Parvularculaceae bacterium
TTTTCTAGGTGAGGAGCTAAGCAAAGAGGAATTGGGCGGTGTCGATATCCACACACGCAACGGCGTGGTGGACGATGAAGCCACGGACGAGGAAGAGGCGGTGCTCCGGGCTCGGACGTTCCTATCATACCTTCCTTCTAGCATATTCGAACTGCCAACGCGCGGGATCCTAAATGATAGCGCCGAGCGGCGTGATGAGAGCCTGCTCACGACGGTACCTGCTGAAGCAAGCCGTACCTATTCGATGCGGAAGGTGCTGGACGCTGTCATGGATATCGACAGTGTATTCGAGATTGGCAAGAATTGGGGCAGGGCTGCGATCACTGCGTTAGCGCGGCTCGACGGATGGCCCGTGGCCGTGATCGCCAACAATCCTTCCTATCTGGGAGGGTCTTGGACGGCGAAGACGAGCGAGAAGGTTGAGCGGTTTGTGCAGTTAGCGGAGCAGTTCCATTTGCCCGTCGTGAATTTCGTCGACAATCCCGGGTTCATGATCGGCCTCGAGGCGGAAAAATCAGGCGTCATCCGCAGCGGCGTGCGCGCCATGAACGCCGTCTATAAGGCCAGTGTTCCCTGGGCGACGATCATTACACGGAAGGCCTATGGCATTGCCGGTTCGGCGATGTCGAACCATTCGAGATTCCAATACCGGTTCGCGTGGCCGTCGGGCGATTGGGGTTCCTTACCACTCGATGGAGGGATTGAAGTAGCCTATAAGTCGGAGCTAGCGGCCAGCGAGGATCCGCAGCGCGCGCTTGAGGAAATTCGTGCACGCCTAAACAAGGTTCGCTCGCCGCTTCGCTCGGCGGAGAATTTTGCAATTGAAGACGTGATTGACCCCAGAGAAACGCGGCCGCTGCTTTGCGAATTCGCCGAGCACGCTCAACGGCAACTGCATGCGAGGCTGTGAGGGCTCGCTTGGCTATCTGAAGACTGGACAGGTGGTCCTGTCCTGAATGATCAGCGGTTGGCTGGTCTTGATGCCCGGCATGTTGAAACGGGCACCGAGACTAAGCTGATGCCAAACCAACAGTTGGCCTCGTATAGAGGCCGTGATCTAAACTGTGAAATCTGGCGGAGACGAAGGGATTCGAACCCTCGAGACGGCTACAAACCGCCTACTCCCTTAGCAGGGGAGCGCCTTCGACCACTCGGCCACGTCTCCACCGACGGGTAAACCGCAAGAAACCTTGGCTGGCAAGCTCTTTGTCGGAAAAGCTTTGCACGGCACGGTCAGCGGGGCGTTTTCGCCAATTGGTGATTTACGGGCCTGTGCTAACAATGCTGTCGGGAACAAGCGGACGAGGTGCTCGCGATCAGCTCTGGCGAATCATCAGCGATGGGCTCTGGGCCCAGCGACATGGGCGACATCGTCTATGAGATGTACGGCGCTGCGATGAACCCTGAGCGCTATCAGGGCTTGGTTGATGCTTGGGAGGCTTTGCTGCCTCAGTCCGGCGAGCTGTCGAAGCTGAACCTCGACGCAGCGGCGGCGGCTCGACATGTGGAGCAGGCGCTGCGGATCTTGGAGGGCGATGCGCCGTTTCCTGACCTGGAGGGGCTTTTCGCCGTTTATGACCACTTGCCGGCTTTTTTGTTCGGCGCCGATGGCGCGCTGGTGCGGATGAACGCCAGCGCATCGAATGCTTTCGTCTCGACACAGAAGGTTCGCACCGCGGGTGATGTGCAGGCGGTGATGGGCGAGGCGTCGAGCTTGCTCTCGCGCAGCATCCCGATCCGGGTGGAAGACGGTGTCGAGTATCGCTTCATCATCTACTACGACACGGGCGCGGTCTCGAGCACCGCAGGGCGTATTGCTGAGGCCTTTGAGCTGACTCATGCTGAGCGCGAGGTGCTCGCGCTGACGCTTCAAGGGTTGAGCCGGAAAGAGCTGGCGCAAAAACGGAAGGTCTCACCCGAAACGGTCAAGAAGCAAGTCGAACGGATCTTTTCCAAGACAGGGACCCAGTCGCAGCTTGAGCTGACGTTGATGAGTTCGTCGATGTATCGGGATGCGGAAGAGCGTGGTGGCCATCCTACGGCTTTGTCGTGTGCCGCAGTCTATACCCCATACTTCGCCGACGAGCGGCACTTTGAGCATGAAGGCCGGACGATTACTTATCGGGTTTTCGGCGCGGAGGCGGGGCGTCCCGTTCTGGCATTCCACGGCACTTATGGGTTTTGTCAGTGGCCTGAGGAGGCTGAAGCTGCCTGCCTCAAAAGGGGCTATCGCGTCATTGTTCCCATTCGCCCCGGCTATGGAAATACCTCTCATGCCGCGGGACGGGGCCAGGCGCTGGCGTCCATCTTCGCTGACATGGATCTTATCCTCGATCGAGAGGCGGTGGATCAGCTGCACCTTCTTTCCATGGAGAATGACAGCTTTCTCGCATTCAAGTATGCGGCCCAGCGGCCAGATCGTATACAGATGATCCTCGCCTTCGCGGGCATGCTGCCCATGTCGCAGGACGAGCAGTATCAGCGGATGGATAAGTGGCATCGGTTCGTTCAGGGTACGGCGCGGTACACGCCAGCGCTGATCCCCTTGGTGGTGAAGGCCGGCTTCCGCTTTGCCGCAAAGGTGGGGCGCCAGGAGTTCGTCAAGCAAGTCTATGGCAGCTCGGCCCCTGATCTGGCAGTCATTGACGATCCTAAGCTCTTCGAGGCGATCATGGCCGGGACCCGCGTGGCCTTGTCGCCGAAGCACCTTGCTCACAAAGCCTTTGCAGCGGAGCTGGTGGCGTTTGCAGGCGCCGAGTGGGTCGAAGACGTGAGGGCCTGTGAAGGTGTATTCCCGGTGCATTTCATCAATGGCGCGACCGATCCGATTGCGCCGCCGGCCACGCTGGCCACGTTCGAAGAGGATTTTCCGTGGATTCAGTTTGAGTGCCATGAGGACGCCGGGCAGTTTGTGTTTTTCACCCACTGGCACCGGTTCTTCGAGCTGCTTGACGGTTAAATTCGGCGGTTTTTCAGCGAGACCGTTAATATCGCCGCCCGTCCATACCCCAACCGGGTAATCGACCGATCCCCCAAGAAAACGGTATTTTGGCACGGTGAGAACCGGCCGTTGGGCCCTCTGCTGCAGAAGCGCGCCGTTTACCATCACAGACGAATTCTGGGGGAACCATGCGTCTACATTCATTTTACAAAGCTTCGCTCGGCGCCTTGGGTGCGCTGAGCCTGATGTCCTCGGCCAGTGCGGCCGTTTTTGGTGGCGCGTTCGCCGACAATTTTCGCCAGCAGAACGTGCAGACGGTGGAGAGCCCGCTAGGCTTTACGCGATCGTTCAGTTCAACCGGGCAGGGCGGACGCACCGTCACCGCTGACGTGGTGTCAAATCTTCGGAAACTCGGTGTGCGGATCGAAGGTCAACGCATGGGTGGTGTCGTGCGAGCGTCGTTGTTCGAAGAGGTCAACTTCACGGCGTTCAATCAAAGCCCGACCCAAGCACCAGCGAATTTGCGCTTCGTGCTTGCCGGCACATGGACGGGCGATATTGCCTTGGAAACAGCGTTCGGTGTCGCTCAGCCAGGTGATTTTACCGAGGCTACCACGGCGATGTTGCGCACCTTTGGCACGCGGGCGGGGCTGGTCGATATCAGCGTCGGGCGGCGCGAGCAGATCGTGAACGTGGCGGGGTCGTTTAGCCGGGTTTATGATTTCTCGAACCCGGCGGTGACCCCTTTTGATCCCGGTGACGTCATTATCTGCGGGCCCGACTCGCCGCGGACGAATGCACGCTGTGCCCGGGCTATCGCAGCAGCGCGCGCACGGTGTCCGCGCGGCCCGTGTGAAATCGTTGATAACTTTGCGGCCACGCGCTTCGGCATGGGCCTCGCGTTCGACGCGACCGTGGGTGCTGAGGTGATGCTGCGTGGTGAGGTGAGTTCGCTCAACTCGTTCGACCTGGAGGGCTTGATCGCCTTCGACGCTCTAAGTGGTGATCGTGTCGATGGTGTGTTCTTCAATGACCAGGGCATCGATCTGACGTTCGGTGACAACTACGGCAATCAGATTGATCTCACGCTTTCGCCCGTGCCTGTGCCTGCTGCGGCGCCCCTCTTCATGGCGGTATCCGCTGCATTTGCAGGAATGAAATTCAGAAAGCGGAAAGAGCGCTAGCGTTATGATTTCTCTCAATGCTCGGCCCGAACTGTTGATGGCCGAGCTGGTGGGTTGGGGGACCCCGAGGGAACATGTTTCAAGTCTGTTTGTCGTTTCGTACCGTACGCCGCACGATTGCTCTTATGCTCTTCGGCGCGGCTGCCGCTTGTTCGTCGGGTGAGCCTGAAGAGACGGCGCCAGCGGACCTGGCTGGCGTAGGCGTCATGACGCCTGACCCGGCGCCCGCAGTCCAGACCTTGGCGCACCCTGGTCCCGAGACTTTCCGTATCGGGAATGCTGTGGCGCCGATCAATTACTACTCCACGGCGTGGACGTTGAACGACATCTTCAAACAGGCTGGTTTCGAGGATGAGATCGGCGTGGTTCAGCAAAGCCGTGCTTGGCACCCGATCGTTGCGGGTGAGTTTGGCTCGCCGGCGCAGCGCTCGATGACCCAAGTGGACGAGTTTGGTTGGCCTACGTCCATGAGCCTGTCGGATGGGACAGTCGTCGATCAGATGTGGAGCTTTGTCGCTGGCGGCTTGGCCTTGCCCGATATTCTGCCTTCCGGCGTGTACGAAGTTCGTTGGGAAGGTGAGGGCGAGCTGTCCGTGATGGGCGCCGAGGTGGTGTCGGCTTCATCGAGCTCGCTCAACGTCAGTTATGACGGCGAGAGCGAGCTTTGGCTGGTGATGGAAAATACCGGCGGTAGCCAGGCGGGCAATCATCTACGCAACATCACGATGATGCGCCCGGATGCTACCGAAGGCACTTATCACGAGACCTATCTCGACTTCATCGAGCCGTTTAGTGTGATCCGCCCACTGCATTTGATTGGTGAGCAGTCGATCTACGGCCCCTCCTTTTCGTGGGATCAACGGAAGACGGAGGGTTACAGCCATTGGGGCGGGGCGATGGGTGCGCCTTATGAAGTGGCGATCGAGATGGCCAACGAGAGCAACAGTGACCTTTGGGTGAATATTCCGGTGGCTGGCAGCGATGCCTTCTTTGAACAACTTGCCGAGCTGACCCTTGCTAGGTTGGATGGGGAGCATCGCCTCTACATCGAGCTCGGCAACGAGCTGTGGAACGGCACCGAACCCTATTCCCTGGGCGCGCAATATGCCCTGGAGCAGGCTGAAGCTCGGTGGCCTGGCGTGCGCGGACAAGTTCGTCCGTGGTCCGATGGTGAGGAAGTCAACGACGCCATGTTCTTGTTCAGCTGGCAGGGCGCTCGGACCGTGGAGGCTTGCGCCATCTTCGACCGCGTCTGGGGCGACGATGCCGATCGTTTGGTCTGCGTGATCTCAGGGCAAATCGGGGCCTCTGCACCGTTCTACTTTCCGAACCGTTTTTTGCTTGAGACGCCGGTTTATGTGGGTGAAGAAGGCGCCACCGCCGCCGGTGACATCGTCGATGCCTTCGCCGTGGCGCCATACATGAGCGATGTGGATGTGGACGGCTTTGAGTTCGATCGAACGTCAGCACAGACGTTCTTCGCCGACGCCACCCAGTGGGTTCGTGGTGAGGGCCGTTACAGCAGTGGCTCAGAGGAAGAAGGCCTGCGCCTTTCGATCCGCTATGATCGTGCGCTTGCGGACGAATTTGATCTGCCGCTGGTCGCCTATGAGGGCGGCAACCATTTTGTGGGTAGCCGGTTCACGCGGGACACGGTCTCGAACCACCCGCTGATGTATGATCTGTACCGAGACCTCTTTGACGTCTGGCAGGAGGAAGGCGGCGGCTTGTTCGTGCACTACGGTGGGATCTTAGCGCGTGGGCAGCAGGAGGACGCCGGTGAGCCGAACTATTTCGAGTCGGAGAATTTCGGCATCATTGAGCGTCAGCTGCAACCGCTCGCTGACTCGCCAAAGCTTCGTGCGGTGTTGGATGTCATGGAAGACGTCGGGCAGTGATTTGGCTGAGGCCGAGAAGATCTGACGGCTTGTCAGACCTGCAAGGTGATCAGCGGATCGGACGGATCCTGCTCACTCTCGGCGTAAGCCGCTAGCGCAGCTGAGGCGCCTTCCGGTTCAGCTTCGCCACGACGTTCTGCTGCGCGTTCGGCGTTCAGTTCAAATTGAGCGTCGGCCAGCTTGGCCTGGGCGTTGGCCGCCACCGACCGATCCGCCGCTGAGGGCTCAGCGGGCGCGAGCGCGGCGCGGATGACGATCTCCATCTTGGCGATGGTCTCTTCCGGCGTGGGCTCGGTGGATACGTCGATGGGCACGGAGCCGCCAACGGCATAGTTCTGGCCATCGGGGCCGCGCTGATAATCGTAGCTAATGGCGCCAGCATATTGCCCGCCCACAGATTTGTGGGCCTGTTCGTGGGCACGAACCTCGCGGTCGCGGGCTTTAAGCTTCTGCACCACCGCCTGCTCTTCGTCGGTTAGCTGACCGGGTGCTCGCTGTTCGGGACGGTCCGCCACCGCTTGGCTCTCCGCACTTTGACGGACAGCTTGAGCGCTCAACGGAGCTGAGGTTTCCGGCACCGCCGAGGCAGGCGCGAGCCGGTCTTCCGGTTGGGCCGCAAAGGGACGCGGCGCGTTCGGGTTAATCGCCGAGAGATCCATGCTGCCGTGCTACGACCAAGCAGGTTGCCAAACCGTCAACCGCAGGTTGTCAATTCTCGCAGAACGTCAAAAAAGGATCGATCAGTTCAACCCACGCGTTCCGGAAGGGATCGGACACACGGTAGACGCGGAAAGAGCGCTATCGCCGGTCTGGTAGAAATAGAGGCCGCGCTGGTCAGCAAAGATGCGGTAGCAAGCCTTGGGACGGCTGGGATAAGTGAAGCAAAGACGATCGCCTTCAATGCGATAGGTGGCGAGGGCTTCGCCCGTTTGGGTGTGCCGGACGCTACCGTCGTCAGCCAGGATCTCGCTGAAACCGCCACCATCCGGGAAGCAGCCTGACAGGACGCGGCCAGCGAGGCGGGCGCGAATGTCTTCGCCGCTCATGCGTGAGCCTTCAAAGCCTGGCGTCGCGTTGGGCGCGTCACCACTAGCCCAACCTGGCGACGTTCCCGCCGACGTGCTGTCGGAGGACGGCGCCGTGGCGCAGGCGCTGAGGATGGCCAGCAAGGGTAGGGCGGCAAGTAACGGCTTCATGGTCAACTCTCCCAATACGCTTCAGCGGCCTTAGCAGACAGAAGACCATGCGCGCGAGAGGCGTGTTGCGGAGTTGATGATGCCGACCATCGAATAGGTCTGCGGGAAGTTGCCCCAGAGCTCACCCGTCTCGGGCACCATGTCCTCTGACAGAAGGCCCAGCTTGGTGCGCTTTGCTAGCACATACTCGAAGAGTTCTTTGGCTTCTTCGCGGCGGCCTGTCATGGCGAGGGCGTCGATGTGCCAGAAGGTACAGGCCGTGAAGGCTGTGACAGGCTTGCCGAAGTCATCCGTATGCCGATAGCGATAGACGGTATTGCCGACGCGCAACTGTTTATCGATGGCATCCACGGTCTTGCGGAACTTTTCGTCCTCGCCGTCGACGAAGCCCACTTCGATCATCAGGAGGACCGAAGCATCCAGGGTGTCGCCGCCAAAAGCGCCCATATAGGCCTGGTGTTCATCACTCCACGCGTCCTGCTCAATGCGCTCACGGATGATCTTCGCTCGCTCGCGCCAATAGGTGCCGCGTTGTTCTTTACCCAGCGTGTCCGCGATGCGGGACAGTCGATCGCAGGCGGCCCAGCACATAAGAGCGGACGAGGTATGGACGCTGGCGATGGTGCGGTATTCCCAGATGCCCGCATCGGGCTTGTTGTGCATGTCGAACGCGCGCTCGCCGATTTTCTCGAGGCTTGCGAAGTCTTGCTCACCGGCGGGTGATCGCAGGCGCTGGTCGAAGAAGGCTTGCGCTGCGCCGAGGACGACCTGTCCGTAGACGTCGTGTTGAATATGCTCAGCGGCTTGGTTGCCGCGGCGGACGGGGCCATGACCTTTGTAGCCAGGCATCGTGGTGACGATGTGTTCTTCGAGATCCGCTTCGAGGCCAACGCCGTAGACGGGCTGGATATGACCACCATCCGTATGCGCTGCAACGTTACGGAGATAGCGGAGGTAATATTCCAGCGTCGATACGGAGGACAACCGGTTTAGCGCTGTGACCACGAAATAGGCATCGCGGATCCAGCAGAAGCGGTAGTCCCAGTTCCGCTCCGAGCCCAAATGCTCTGGTACGGACGTAGTCAGCGCCGCGACGATGCCGCCGGTCTCTTCGAACACGCAGAGCTTCAGGGTGATCGCTGCGCGGATGACGGCGGCCTGGTAGTCGAAGGGAACCGCGAGGCGCCGTGACCATTCTTGCCAATAGTCGATTGTCCGCTCTTCCCAATCCCGGGCCAGCTGCTCCGGTGCATCGGACAGGCTTTCATCAGGTGTACAGATGATGTTGATCGGACGGTCTAGCGTGAACTGCGTCTGCGACATCACATAAGAGATGGGCGCATCCGTCGTCATGCGGAACGTGTT
>JABSRH010000123.1 GCA_013215175.1 Parvularculaceae bacterium
GGTTCTGATGTTCGTTGCGATCTATCAGTACTAAACGCAATAATAGATGGTCAGGTCCCAAAGTTCTCTGGGTGGCCACCGTTCACTTATTTGCACAACGACAAGAAGCCCTATCCCGTCGGAAATGTCATTGAGGCAAGCCTCGCTGGTTCAAACACTAACAATGATCGACCAGACTTTTGGCGCATTTCGGATCTAGGCCAGGGCTTCTTGGTTCGTCCTTACCAAGAAGACCGAAGTCATTATTGTGAGCGATTTGGTACTGAGGCCGGAACGCGATTAGACTATGTTTTGACCCCAATGAGGGCAGGTGAGTGTCTGCAGTATATGGCAGATCTAGCAAAGTTGGCATTCGCGAATGCCACCGCATTTACGGCATCGATGCAGTTCACGGGGCTGAGTGGCAGATACTTGGCACGCAATGATTTCGACTACGGTTTTGCTCCTGTTGGCCCTGCTAAATCGCAGAGCGCTAGCTCAATCATATCCGGCGAGTTGGCATTATTTCCTGGCAATCTTGCTGAATATACCCAGCAGTTACTGGCGCCGATTTATCGACAGTTTGATTTCACACCGGTTTCTACGGAGTTCGTACGTTCAGTCCATAAAAGGCATTTGGAACTGCCTTAACACCTTGAATTATCCCCGCCCCAAAAAACCACCCCATAATCTCACCATCGCGCCAAGCGTGGGGATGGCTGGATCCGTCATCGGCTGGCTTGGTGCACCGTTTGTCTCCTGAGACCTGATGAGCCGCGTTGCTCCGGGTCCTGACGGCATCGGTTAGGGCGTGAGCTATAAGTTTGGCCGTCCGCCGGTCGCGAGACATCTCAGTGCGCTACCGCTTCGCTATTTGAGCGCGTGGGGCACTGGCGCTACTGCTCCACCGTGAGCGCATGCGAACGGTTTCGGCGCGGGGAGCCTTTGGGAAGGCTTGGACCGCGGAAAGTATCAAAGAAGACCCGAAAGCCGCGATCACCCGCGCCGAGGTCCCCTCTATTCATGCGCTACCGCTTCGCTGTTTTAGCGCGGCGATATTGGCGCTGCCGCGGCGTCGCTGCACGGCGCCCGTGATGCCAACGGCGTCCCATGCTACCCTCCCGGCGGAACGGGGAGGGACACCCATGAAGATCATCATCAGCATCACCTGCGCGGGCCTGGCATTACTGGCCACCAGCGCCCACGCCCAACGACCGGCGCGCGACCTCGGCGTGCGCGAGGCGCCAGAGACCGTCTCGGCCACGGAATTCGAGATCGAGGCCGACGATACCGATTGGGTGTTCTGCCGAACGCCCTTCGCTCTATCGAACTCGGTCAACGACAAGCGGACCATCCTCCGCATCGGCGACGACAGCCCGCCAGTCCGCTCGGGCCCCAACGGGCGAAACCTCCGCCCCGGCCAGTGCGGCAATATCGGCGGCAACGACCGCGGGCCATGGTCGAAATACATGCTCAACAGCTTCATCGAGGTCTCACCCAACTACGCCCGCGGCTACGATTTCATGCTAAGCTGTTCGTTGGCGGAGGATCGCATCTTCGCCTTCCGGCCAAAGGACGGCCTCTTCAACGGCACCACTCACTGCTTGGTCGCGCCTTCTCTATCAGGCAACCGCCGCTAGCCACTGCGGCGCGACATTGTCGCGGCTGCAAGAAATCGTTAACCTCGTTTCGGGCCCGAAATGCATCAACGGGCATGAAACGAGGGGAACCATGAAAAAACAACTTCTTGCGTCGATCGCTGCGGTCGCCACCTTAGCCGCACCCACCATCGCCAACGCCGGCTTACTCTTCAAATTCACCGAAGAAGGCGGCGACGTCGTCATGCGAGCCTCCGGCTCGATCGACACAAGCGGTCTGGCGTCGGTCACCACCTGCGGCTGGGGCGGCGTCGGTATCGAAACCAATGATGACGACGAAACCGACATCATGGGCAACGACCTCACCTCCGGTTTCATCGACACCTGCTTCGTCGTTAATCCAGGTACGGATCAATCGGCCTGGCTGAACCCTGGTGGCCCCTTCAGTGCGGACACCGATGATTTCTTCAGCGACTGGTCAGTCTCCGGCGACGACAAACCCTTCGCCACCTACGCCTTCGATAGCGGGTTCCTCCGCAGAGCAGGCCTCGCCGTGGACTCCACCGATATCGAGGGCGGCATCTGGAGTATCTCGCAGACCTGGGTTGAAGACAGCACAGATTTTATCGCCCTCGGCCTCATCGCTGGTACATACACGGTAACCGACGCTGTCTCCGGCGAGTTCCTCACCATCATGGTGGGCGATCCGGTACCAATCCCTGCAGCAGCGCCACTCATGCTCGCAGGCATGGCTGCGTTCGGTCTACGGAAGAAGCGACGCTAGCTCTTCGTCACCGGCTTCTGCATCCGCATCTTGGCGCGGTCAGGGGCAACCTTGGCCTCGCCGGAGGGTGTACGGCCCTTCATGTAGTGCTTCTGCCACGAGATGCGCAGGGTTTCGGGGTCGTTGGCCTGAAGCTTGGCGTTGAACTCCGTCCGCGAGTTGCGCCAAGCGACGTATTCATCGAACAGCTCCTTGTTCGAATGAATGTTCTCAATCTCGATGCTGGTCTCGCTTAGCTTCCGAGGCTCAACCAGTGTGATGAAGCAGAACGGCTCCCCCTTCTCAAACCGCACTGTGCACGGATGGGTAAAGCGCCAGTTCATGGTGAAAGGGAAGGGCAGCCAATCGGTCTCCACCAGCCCGTCGAGCGCGGTGATGCCGTCCTTGACCGTGTTCGGCGGCGCCATAGCCCAGGTGGCCCAACCCTCCGGCGTGCGGAACAGGTACCCCGTGTGGAAGGTTATAATCCCGGACGCAAAGTGCGATAAGACGGTGTGCTGAAGGTTCACACTCGGGTCGTGCGGCTTGATGGTGATGTCGGAGGCTAGCATGCCTCCGTTCCAGGTAGCGTCGAAGCCGTGGTTCAGCTTCAGCTCCCACCCCGTCACGTTGGCCATGTTTAGCGGTAGGCAGCGATAGGCGAAGCGGTCCGGCGTCGCCTCCATCCAGTCACGCTTGACGGAGCCGGGCACTAGCTCCGGCACAGGATCTTGAACGCGGTAGGCTTTGAGCTTGGTCATGAGGACGTGCTTACCGACGATTCCGTTCTCCGTAAGGGTCTATCTGTTGGGGTAGCGCACCATGCGAGCAGAGGCATTTCCCTGGTGCATGATTGCTATCATGACACCAGGGGTTGGCCTCAGCCTGCACGCAGCCTATTCATCGTGCCAACAGCAACACAAACGCCTGGAGGAAACCGATGGCTTTTGCAGGTACCTACAACATTTCGATCAACACCCCGATGGGCAAGCAAGAAGGCACGCTCACGCTGGCTGAAGATGGCGGCCTGACGGGCACCATGGCGGCTATGGGCGACAGCGTTGACATCAAAAACGGCGCCGTGAACGGCGACACCGCGACTTGGGCCGTTGACGTGACGAAACCAATGCCGCTGACCCTTGAATTTGAAGGCAAAAAAGACGGCGACAACCTGAGCGGTTCGGTTAAGCTTGGCGCGTTCGGCGCTTCGACCTTCGAAGCGACGCCTGCGTAAACCGCCAATTTGGGAAAAACCCAACTGGTGAGGGGCATGGGCTTACGCCTATGCCCTTTTTCTATGGCTTCTCCGTTTGCGTTTCTCCGCCGCTTGTTGATAAGGCCAGTTAAACCTAACACGAGGACTTCCGTCATGAGTGCTGACGCAGGCGCCCCCGCGACCAACTATTCCGCCACCGAAGCTGAGCTTCTTGAGTATTATCGGATGATGCTGCTCATCCGCCGGTTCGAGGAGAAGGCTGGCCAGCTCTATGGCATGGGCCACATCGGTGGCTTCTGCCACCTCTATATCGGCCAAGAAGCCGTCGTGACGGGTCTTGAGGCCCTTCGTAAAGAAGGCGATCAGGTGATCACAGGCTACCGCGACCACGGCCACATGCTGGCTTGCGGTATGCACCCGAAAGGCGTGATGGCCGAGCTCACGGGCCGTGAAGGCGGCTATTCGAAGGGCAAAGGCGGCTCGATGCACATGTTCTCTGCCGAGAAGAAATTCTACGGTGGGCACGGTATCGTGGGTGCTCAGGTACCGATCGGCGCCGGCCTAGCGTTCGCGAACAAGTATCGCGGCAACGATAATGTCTCGTTCGCCTATTTCGGTGACGGCGCTGCGAACCAGGGCCAGGTCTTTGAGGCCATGAACATGGCTCAGCTGTGGCACCTGCCGGTGATCTTCGTCATCGAGAACAATCAGTATGCCATGGGCACAAGCGTGAAGCGTGCTTCGGCCGAGACCCATTTCTATCGTCGCGGCGCTAGCTTCGGCATTCCTGGCAAGGAGGTTGACGGCATGGATGTCGTGGCTGTGCGCGAAGAATGCCGCGAAGCGATCGAGCATGCGCGGGCGGGCAAAGGTCCGTACGTCCTCGAGATGAAGACCTACCGTTATCGCGGTCACTCAATGTCCGACCCGGCCAAGTACCGGAGCCGTGACGAAGTCGATGATGTTCGCTCCAATTCGGATCCGATCGAGCGGTGCAAAGTGCGCCTGGCTGATATTGGCATCAGTGAAGACGTGCTGAAAGAGATCGATAAAGAGATCAAAGCCCAGGTGAAAGACGCTGCGGACTTCTCGCTAGCAAGCCCTGAGCCCGATCCATCTGAGCTCTACACGGACGTTTTCGCTGACGCATAAGCCTCGCTTTTGGCGTCCGATCTCGGACTATGCTGAGCGGCAGCTGGAGGCCTTCCTCTACGAGGGCGCAGGCAGCTCAGAGTTTTTTTCGGAGCCCGCCGATGAGGCGGGCTTCGTTTCATCCAGCAGTCTTACGGCAGAGATCTATTCCGTTCCGTTGACGGTCTATATCGGTGGAATCGCTGCCGTCATCCTGGAGCTCGCCGAACCCCGCGTGCGCCATGGGGTCTGGGACCACTCCGTGTTCCCGACCGACCCGTTACTCCGCCTCCGCCGTACGGGGCTTGCTGCCATGGTGACGTTCTACGGCGCCCAGTCAGTAGCGCGCAAGATGATCGCTGGCGTCAATCAAAAGCATGCCGCCGTCCGTGGCCAGACGGATCGAGGCGTGCCCTACCAAGCCCTCGATCAAGACCTGTTGACCTGGGTGCAGACCACCGCTGCGTTCGGCTTCGTGCGCGCCTTCGATGCCTACGCCAGGCCACTCAATGCTGATCAGTGGGGCGACGTTCTTCGGGAGAGCCAACCCATTGCCGAGGCCTACGGGGTCCAGCAGCCACCGGTGACAAAGACAGCCATGATGTCTCTGCTCAGCGCCTGGGAGCCCCAGCTCGAGACCTCTGACACCTTGATGACATTCCTCCGTATGATGAGAGAGCAGCCCACATTGCCTCCGCCCGGCCAGGCCCTACAGCCCTTGTTTGTTCGTAGTGCCGTGTCACTAATCCCAGAGGCAACGCGACAACGTCTCGGACTAGCATCGCAGGGCCTTCGGGCCGGTGAGACGGCGCTGGTCAAGCTGTTGGTGAGGGGTTCGCGGCTGATCAGTCTACGAAACCACCCCGCATCGCTAGCCCGTCAGCGCACGCATAAAAAAACCGCTGAAGCCTGAGGCTTCAGCGGTCTCTGTGCTGAATTTTGTTGAGCTCAAACCTGCTTGCGACGCTTACGAGCCAGGAAGCCAAGACCAGCCAGCATCAGCGGTGCTGCTGCTGGGACAGGCACGGCTGCGCTCGTCACGTCAAAGTTGAAGTTGCCGAACACGAAACCAGCGCCGGTGGATGTGTCGGCGAACAGCAGTTTCGAAATGCCGCTCAGGCCGCCAAAGTTGTAAGCGCCATTCGACGCGACATTGAGGGTCGCTAGTACGTTGTCAGCGCCATCAACTGCCGACACGACCACGAAGTCACCGGGGTTAAAGCCGCCGACCTCAAAATTGATGCTGCCCACCAGGTCATCGAAGTCGATCTCGCCGTCGCCTTCGCAGACACCGCCGTCGATAAAGCAAATGGAGTTGGTAATACTGCCAGCACCGCGGAACAGATCCGAGGTTCCGCCCGTTCCGTTGATCGTGGCACCAGGGACCATCACCGTGGTGGTGCCCTGAAAACCTGAACCGAGCGTGGTGAAATCGAGCGATGCGGCATGAGCCGTTGCGCTAGCGAACAGAGCGACCGAGGTCGCAGCAAGTGTCTTGAATATGATAATCCCCCAAAAAACGGTTGTTCTAATGTTACGCCATCTGTGAGAATTGTAAACAGTTGATGGCCTCAGCGCTTGCTAGCTGAGCCCGTCTTGGCTCTTTCCAATGCCTACGGCCTTGGTTAGACCCCGCGTTCCAAAAAGGATTGAGTCGCGCCATGACCGTCAAAGTTCGCTTTGCTCCATCACCCACCGGGAAGCTGCACGTCGGGAATATCCGGGCCGCTTTGTTCAATGTGCTGCTGGCGCGTTCGCAGGGCGGGACGTTCCTCCTGCGCTCGGACGACACTGACCAGGCGCGTTCGACGAAGGAATTTGAGGATGGTATCCAGCGGGACCTCAAATGGTTGGGCCTCGAATGGGACGAGTTTGCTCGCCAGTCCGAGCGCTTTGGCGTCTACGACGATGTGGCCGAGCACCTCAAAGCCGAAGGGCTCCTCTATGCCTGTTACGAGACGGCGGAAGAGTTGGATCGTAAGCGGAAGCTGCAGCGCGCGCGGGGCTTACCACCGGTCTATGATCGTGCGGCGCTTGAGCTGAGTGAGCAGGAAAAGGCCGACTTCGAAGCCGAGGGCCGTCGCCCGCACTGGCGTTTCAAACTTGCCCAGAGCGAGGTGACTTGGAACGATCTGATCCGCGGTGAGCAGAGCTTTGACACCGGCACCATGTCGGACCCTGTGTTGATCCGTGAGGACGGCGCTTATCTCTACACGCTGCCGAGCTGTATCGACGACGTCGACTTTGCCATCACCCACGTGGTGCGCGGCGAAGATCACGTGACGAACACCGCAGCGCAGATCGAGATCTTCAACGCTATCATCGCCTATCGCGGTGAGGGGACGATCCCGACCTTCGCGCACCATTCGCTGCTCGTGGGCAAGGACGGCGAGGGGCTGTCGAAGCGTCTCGGCTCGCTGTCGATCGAGGGCATGCGCGAAGATGGGCTCGAGCCGCAGTGCATCACGAGCCTGCTTGCACGCCTGGGCACGAGTCAGCCGGTTGAGCCCGTCCTGACGCTTGAAGAACTCGCTGGCGGCTTTAGTTTCGACATTTTGGGTCGTGCGCCAGCACGGTTTGACCCTGAGGAATTAAAGCTTCTGAACGCGAAGATCCTCCACGCCATGAGCTTTGACGTGCTGGCGGATCGCCTTGAGGCCATGGATGTTTCCGAAGCTGTTTGGGGCGCGGTGCACGGTAACATTGAGCGCATCGGCGACGCTGCGTTTTGGCGGGATGTGATCGAGGCTGAGATCGAACCGCTGATCGCCGACGAAGACAAAGAGTTCTGCAAGGCCGCTGCAGCTGCGGTGGCTGGTGTTGCTGACGGCGAAGAGGGCTGGTCGGCGCTTACGAGCCAGCTGAAGAGCGATACCGGGCGCAAGGGCAAGGGCCTCTTTATGCCGCTGCGTAAGGCACTCACCGGTCAGCAGCGCGGTCCTGAGATGCCGGCGCTTTTTGCGCTGATCGGAAAAGAGAAAGCCGCCAAACGCCTTCGCGGAGAGCGCGCGTAGGGCGTATATGAGGGCCCACGGCGTAAGAGCTGGACGAGGAGGCCCAACATGACTGCTGCATTTCCTGACCACGATGTGATCCCCAGCGATGACCTCGCTGCTGTCATTATTCCGCGTGCTCGCGACCTTGGCGGTTTCTCCGTGCGCCGCGCTTTGCCGGCGCCGCAACGCCAGATGGTGGGGCCGTTTATCTTTTTCGATCAGATGGGCCCGGCGAATTTCCCTGCTGGTCAGGGCATCAATGTTCGTCCGCACCCGCACATTGGTCTGTCGACCGTGACGTACCTCTTCGATGGCAAGATCCGGCACCGCGATAGTCTTGGTGTGACGCAAGATATTGAGCCGGGGGCGGTGAACCTGATGACGGCGGGCCGCGGTATCACGCACTCGGAGCGCCGGGTGGATGACGAGCCGATCAAGCTGTTCGGTATCCAGACATGGATGGCGTTGCCGAAGCATTTGGAAGAAACCGACCCTGCCTTCGATCATCACGGTGCCGATGACCTGCCCTTGATGTCAGGCGAGGGCATTTCAGGCCGGCTGATCCTGGGCGATGCCTACGGCTATACCTCGCCGGTGAAGACGGCGTCCGAAACGGTCTATGCCGATGTCGAGTTGGCGCCAGGTGCTAAGCTGCCGCTCCCTCATCATGAGGACCGCGGCATTCACGTTGCCACGGGTAGCATTCAGTCGGCGGATAAAGAATTCACCGCTGGCCAAATGATTGTCTTTCCTGATGGCGACCACGCCGTGGTGGCCGGGCCTGAGGGCGCTCGCGTGATGGTCTTTGGTGGTGCTGTGATGGATGGGCCTCGGCACATCTGGTGGAACTTCGTTGCCAGCGATCAAGAGATGATCGAAGATGCGAAGGCCGAATGGAAGA
>JABSRH010000124.1 GCA_013215175.1 Parvularculaceae bacterium
CAAAGCATTTCCCGACCGCGTGTAGATCTTTGCTGTGCCGACACGGTCCTGAACATCGATCGTGACCAAACGCCCCACATCCTCTTTCAGTTGCCCTAGCAAGGTCTCGAGGCCTTGCTGCACACCGCCAGCCACCACGATTACATCATAAGGCGCCTGCTTGGCGTAACCGGCGCTTAAGTCGGCCTCGATGGCCACAGCGTTCTCGACGCCTAGAGCGTTCCAGCGGTCCGTCGCCGCGTCCACCTGTGACGGGTCATCCTCAATGGCGACGACCACGTCGCCGAGCTGCGCCAATACCGCGGAGGAATAGCCGTAGCCAAAGCCCACATCGAGGATCAGGTCACAGGGCTGAATGTTCGCCGCGTTGACCAACTTAGCGAAATCACGCGCTTTGAGCAGCCAACGCCCTTCGAACAGCTCGATATCCTGCTCCACATAAGCACGGGTCTTGCGATCGGCGGGAACGAAGCGCTCGCGGGGGATGTCCAGCATCGCCTGCTGCAGCTCAAGGCTCGGCACATCGTTCGGGCGAACCTGGCTATCCACCATATGTTTTCGGGCTTTGGCGGTGTCCACGCTACTCTCCAGGCCTAGAAAAAGAACCACTGTCGGCAGGAATAAACTGCTCCCCCCTGAAAGAGAAGCAAAACGGCCATCGGCAGCGCAAACTTTGCTTGTGGTGGCTGAACACCGCCGCTATGGACGCCGCTCGGTGGCACCATGGCGGAGTGGTGACGCAGCGGATTGCAAATCCGTGTACCCCGGTTCGATTCCGGGTGGTGCCTCCAATTCCCTCTTAGATTGTTTTGCTGCGACTGCTGCACGTTTGCATTGACACGCTTTTGTAAGCGCAGCGCTTTGTCACCTTTCGCCGGTTTGGGGGCCACCGTTAGCGGACCCCTGACAATAAACGGGTTTAAGCGCGGGAGCGCGCTCAGGCCGTCGCGTTCATTGAAAAAAAGTCACGCGGGGATCTTGAAATGGATTCCACATTTTCAATGTTTATCGATAAAGAAGGCCGGGGTAAGAATGAGGCATAGTGTGATGAGAACGGCTAAACTGTGGCAGACCGCCGCATGCATTGGGTTTTTGGCCGCTTGCGCGACGCCAGGCCCGAAGCAGGCGCTCGAGCCCATTGAGGCCGATCTCGATAGCTGGGCCTCGCTGACGGCCAGTGAACCGGCCCAACCGGTGACAGAAAACTGGCTGGATGATCTTCGCGATCCGGTTGCGAAGGACGTGGTTTCTGAGGCCCTGAAGGCCAACAACGATTTGCGCGCAACGCAAGCGCGGGTTCGTGCTGCCTTGAACCAAGCCCGGGGCACGCGAGCCGGTCTCTTTCCGAGCATCAGCGCCGGGTTAAACGGTAGTCGCGGCGGTGGCGCACCGGTGAACTTCAACGGTTTGCAGTTCGAGAACCCCTACCAGACGAACTTTGACTTCGGCGCGAGCGTAACGTGGGAGATTGACGTTTGGGGTCGCCTCACCGACGCCACACGTGCAGCTTACCTCGATGCCGCCGCAAGGCGCATGGACTACGCGGCCGCACAGCTCACCCTCGCGGCGAATGCCGCAAACGGCCACTACGACCTGACGGCCGCCAAGCTACAGCGCCAGCTGGCCGAGCGAGACGTCGAAACGGGGGAAGCGAACCTCCGCATCATTGAGCGCCGTTACGATCGCGGGATTTCCACGAGCCTTGATCTGAGGCTTGCCCGTTCCAGCCTAGCAAGCTCGCAAGCAGCGTTGAAGAGCCGCGAACAGCAAGAGCTGGAGTCAAAGCGCCGCCTAGAAGTGCTGCTCGGCAAGTATCCGTCGGCGACGATGCAGGCCCCCGGCGACCTTCCGGCGCCACGGCAGTTTGCCAGCAGCAAGCTCGGATCGCCTGAAGAACTCTTGAGCCGTCGCCCCGACATTGTGGCAGCCGAGCGACGCCTGAAGGCCGCGGGGCTTCGAGTGAGTGAAGCACGCAAGGCGTTCTTGCCAACGATCTCACTGCGGGCATCGGTGACCGACAACGCCCTGCCGCCTGCAGGCTCGAATGTTGCCAACATCGAGGACGTCTTTGACTTCGATGCGTACGCCAAGAACTTGGCGGGGAACCTGACCCAGCCTCTTTTCCAAGGCGGCCGACTTATCGCCAACGAGAAAGCGCGGAAGGCAGAAGCCGAAGCTGCTCTCTACGATTACGCAACGACGGCCCTCACAGCTTGGCGGGAGGTCGAAGACGCGATCGCTGCCGAGGATTTCCTCAGCCTACGGGAAAACGCGCTTGAGTTGGCGTTTGAAGAAGCTGCGGCTTCGGAGGACCTCACCGAGCGTCGCTATCTCGCTGGTACCACGAACATCTTTGATCTGATCAATGCGCAACAGCGGCGCATCCAGGCTGAAGGCCAACTCATCGATGCCAAGCGCGCGCGTTTGACCAACCGGGTCAACCTGTACCTCGCGCTCGGTGCCCCTTTCGTATTGGACGGTGTTGAGCAAGTCGCCACCGTCGATGAAACTCGTCGCGGTCCCTCACGCGGCAAAGGAGAAACCTTATGATCCGTAAGCTGGTTGTTATCGGCAGCGTTCTGGGTACGCTTGTCTTCTTTGTGGGTGTGATCAGCATCATGGGCGCCATGCGTCCTGAGGTGGAGACGCAAGAGGCGCCTCCGGTTGCGCCGATTGCCTTCGTGAAAGCCGTTGAATACGCACCGATGAACCTGTCGGTGAAGGCCCAGGGCGAAGTCGCACCGCGGCGTGAGATCACCCTCGCCTCGCAGATTTCAGGGCGCATCGAGCGGGTGTCGTCGAGCTTTGCGAATGGTGGCGTGTTCCAGAAAGGCGATGTGCTGATCTGGATCGAAGACGCTGATTATCGGCTGGCGGTGACCCGGGCGGAGGCCGAAGTAGCGAGCGCTCGTCAACGCCTCGCTGTGGAGCAAGCCGAGTCGGCGCTTGCTGCTCAGGACTATGAAGAGCTTTCTGGCGGTACGCTGAGCGACGACGCCTCTGTGCTGACCCTGCGCAAGCCGCAACTCGCCGCCGCAGAGGCCAGCCTTGCTGCAGCGGAAGCGAGCTTGGGCGATGCCGAACTCGCACTCAAGCGCACGAAGATTGTTGCGCCGTTCAATGGTCGCGTCCGGAACATTGGCGCCGATGTGGGCCAGTTCATCAGCCCCGGCGCGAGCCTTGGCCAGATCTTCGCTACGGACGTCGCTGAAATTCGTCTGCCACTCACCGACTCGGATCTGGCGAAGCTGAACCTGCCCTTTGCCTTCGAAGCCAAGGGCGACGATGCTCCCCAGGTGCTGCTGTCGGCCAACGTGGCCGGGCAACTGCGCCAATGGAATGGCCGTATCCGTCGTATCGATGCGGCGATCGACAGCTCAACGCGCCAGATTTCAGCCATTGCTGAGGTTGAAGATCCCTACGGCAAGGGTGCTGATCGAGGCTTCCCGCTGGCGTTCGGTTTGTTCGTTGAAGCTGAGATCGCAGGCCCCTCGATCCCTCGCGCGACGATCATTCCTTGGCTGGCGCTACGTGATGACGGCCAAGTCTATATCGTCGATGACGAAGACAAGCTGACCTTGGCTCGCCCTGTCATTGTGGCGGAAGCTGGCGAAGGCCTGGTGGCCACCGATGGTGTTGACGCTGGTGCCCGTCTGGTCGTCAGCCCTGTGACCTCCGCCATCGGTACCGTGGTGCGTCCGCTCTACGAGAACGGCGATAGCGCGAGCACGCTGGTGGACCTGTCATCTGGTGAAACAGAAACCGCCGAGGCCGCAACTTCTAGCGGTGAAGGAGCTGCCCTGTGACCGGAATGATCGCTTGGTGGGCGCGCAACAACGTTGCCGCCAACCTGCTGATGATCTTTATCGTGATCGTCGGCTTGCTGACCTACTTCCTGACGCTGAACCGGGAAGCCTTCCCATCCGTGACCGCGGAAAGCGTGAACATCAGCGTGTCCTGGCCTGGGGCCTCGCCGGTCGATGTGGAGGAGCAATTGCTCCTGCGGATCGAGGAGTCGCTGTCGCAGGTCGATAAGATCAAACGCGTCAACGCCATCGCCTATGAAGGCACGGCCAGCGTGACGGTGGAGATGGAGCAAGGCGCCGACTTCGACTCATTCCTGAACGAAATCAAAGCTCGGGTCGATGGTCTTTCGAACCTGCCGCAGGACAGCTTTCCGCCGATCGTCCAGCGCTCGAACTTTGAGAACAACCTCGCTTGGATCATCCTTACGGGGGACATCGACGAGCGCGAGATGAACCGCTTGGCACGGAAAATCCGTGACGAGATGGCGGCGATCCCAAATGGCACGCCGCTGGTCACCATCCAGGGTGAGCGGACGGAAGAAGTCTCAATCGAAGTCTCTGAAGCGGCCATGCGCCGCTATGGCCTGACCTTCGACGAGGTCTCACAGGCTGTGCGGGGCGCGTCGCTCAACCTCTCCATGGGCGAGATCCGGACCGACACGGGCAACATCCCCCTCGCCTCTAGGAACTTGGCCGACACGGACCGGGAATTCGGTGAGATCATCGTTCGTCAGAACCTCGACGGTTCTGTGGTCCGCGTGAAAGACGTTGCCGACGTCAAAGACGGCTTCCCTGACGCGAACTTCCGCTATCGGATCAACGGCCAATACGGCGTCACCTTGCAGCTGGACCAGCCGAAGGACGCCAACCTCGTCACGATTATGAAGGCGGTTCGGAAGTATATCGACGAGAAGCAGAGCGACTTGCCTGCTGGCGTTGAAATGGAACTGCTGTTCACGCTCGAGGAATTCTACAAAGGCCGTCTGAGGTTGGTTTCCACCAACGCCGCGCAAGGTTTGGTATTGGTGCTGATCATCCTGATCTTGTTCCTCCGCCCGACCGTGGCCTTCTGGGTTGCCGCCGGCATCGCCGTGTCCTTCATCGGCACGTTTATCTTCCTGCCGATGGTTGGGGTCAGCTTGAATATGCTGTCGCTGTTCGGCCTGCTGTTGGTGATCGGTATCGTCGTGGACGACGCCCTCGTGGTGGGTGAGAGCATCAACAGGCAGGTCGAGATCGGCCGAACCGGCATCGATGCTGCTGTGGTTGGTACACAGATCGTTGTGAAGCCTGTGGTGTTCGCTGTCCTGACGACGATGCTCGCGTTCTCGCCGTTCATCTTCATCGGTGGCATGTTCGCGCAGTTCCTGCAGTCGATCTCTTGGACGATCATTCTCGCGCTGACATTCTCGCTGATCGAGAGCTTCTTGATCCTGCCTTCGCACTTGGCGCATCTGAAGCCGCCATCAGACAAAGGCTTCTTCAAGTTCCAGCGCAAGATTGCGGACAGCCTGCTTTGGTTCGCCGACCGATTCTATCGCCCTGCTGTCAGCATGGCGGTGCATGGCCGTGCACTGACGATCACGACGTTCTTTGGCTTCTTCATGGTCTCTGTCGCCTTGGTCGCTCAAGGCTGGATCCCACTGTCGTTCGCGCCGAAGATCGAGAACACGTTCATCGACACCAACATCAACCTCCAAGAAGGCGCTTCGTGGCCGCGGACCCTCCAGGTCTACGAACAGGTTGAAGCCGCAACGGTAGAACTGAAACGTGTGCTAGCAGAAGAGCAAGGCGTTGAGGTGGTGACCTCATCGCAGATCTTTGCCCGCCCCGGCTATCTCAACTCGTTTGTGACCTTGGCACCGACCGACGTGGCCGGCATTGGATCGTCGCAGGTTTCTGAGCGCTTCCGTGACCTTATTGGGCCCATTCCGGATGCCACGGAAGTTCGTATGATGAACGACTTCGGCGGCGACTCCGGTTGGTTCTCGGTCAGCATCGACACCAATGACCTGGACCAAGCCGCTGCGGCTTCGGACGAGATCAAAGCTTACCTTCGCTCCGTGCCACAACTGTTCGACGTACGCGACAGTCTTCAAGCGCCGATCGATGAGCTGCGACTGAAGCTTCGTCCTGGTGCTGAGCGGTTTGGCGTTACAGTGCAGGATGTTTCTCGCCAGCTGCGTCAGGCCTATTACGGTGATGAGGTGCAACGCTTGCCGCGCGACGGACAAGATGTGCGGGTGATGGTGCGCTATCCGCTGGAGACACGACAGAGCATCGAGTCGCTCTACACTGGCTTCCGCATTCGGACCCCTGACGGTCGTGAGATCCCGGTTTCATCCGTGGTGGAATTTGAGACCGGTCCCGCTGTTCGGTTCATTCGCCGGACGGATCGCAAGCGCTCGGTGAGTATCTTCGCTCGAATCCGCGAAGGCGCCGATATTGGCCCGCTTCGCGACGAATTCTACAGCGACGTCGTGCCAGAAATCGTGGCCAAGTATCCTGAGGTCGATGTGGTTCGTCGCGGTACGGACCAAGAGCAGAGTGAGTTCTTGAACTCTCTGACCGTGATGGGTCTGGCGGCGCTGTTGGGCATGTACATGCTGCTGGCGATTGCCTTTGGCTCGTACTTCCAGCCGGTACTGATTATGTCCGCGATCCCGTTCGGGTTCATGGGCGCCGTGTTCGGCCACATGATCTTCGGTGTGGAGTTCTCGATCTTCAGCTTCTTCGGCATCGCCGCGGCGGCCGGCGTGGTGGTCAACGACAACCTCGTCTTGGTCGATTATGTGAACCGATTGCGGGCTGAAGGTGCTGGCGCCATGGCGGCGTTGGTGGAGGCCGGCACGGTGCGGTTCCGTCCGATCTTGCTGACATCGGTGACCACGTTCATTGGCCTGATGCCCATCATCTTCGAACAGAGCCTTGATGCTCAGTTCCTGAAGCCCGTGGCCATCGCCCTCGCCTTCGGCGTGTTCTTCGCGCTGTTCGTGACGCTGTTCTTTGTACCAGCCATGTACGCCGTGGGCGCGGATATCTCCCGCTTCCTGACGTCGATCTGGACAGGAGAACGCCAGCCGCGTCTCGGCGAAGGTGCTTCGGCGGGCGGTGTTCCCCAGATCAAGGGTGCCGAAGACGATCCGGAATCTGGCTTCAAGGGCGCTCCAGCTGAGTAAAAGGACCGGTGTCGGCTAGCGAATTGTTAACCTTACCGGCGCAAACAAGGGTGGTCTTCTTCTCCCAGGAAGACGTACCCACCATACCCCCAAGGAACGGCCCCGCTTTCGCGGGGTCGTTTCTGTTTGGAGGATCTTTTGACTGAAAAAGCGCTGACAGGGCGATTTTGCGCTTTTCATGCCGGGCGCCATGCGCTATCCGGCGCGCTCGTTCCGGTGTAGCTCAGTGGTAGAGCAAGCGACTGTTAATCGCTGGGTCGGGGGTTCGAATCCCTCCACCGGAGCCACTCTTCCCCAGCAAAATGTTCGAAATGGGCCAGCTCTTTAGGCTGACCCTTCCGTGTCCGTCTTAATAGGTGGGGATCGCCAGTTCCACACGCGACGTTTGCGCGATGACCTGACCGACCGGTGCAGGATCGGCTGGCGGTACAGCGCCGCTCTCGCCCCACAGCGCAATGAGATCGTCGATGACGCTGACGAGGTCCGGCTGTGCTGGGTCCATGGCCAAAGCCCGGTTGCGGGCCACGATCGCGAAACCGTAGGCGTCTTGATATTCACCTGGGTCGGAAACCTGTCCGTCGGTGATGGAGACGCTGTATTCGTCGACAATCGTGTCCATCAGGAAGCGGATGATCTCAGCTGGATCACCGCCCGCTTTCTCAGCCACCATCGCGAGGTTGGCTTCGGCCGCCTGCAATTGCGGTTCGACTTCGGCGGCAGGACGACCTTCGTCGAGGGCTTGCGAGACCGCTTCGAAGAGGCTGGCATCGAAGCCGAGCTCGTCGAGGCCAGCGCGCTCGGCTTCGTGGGTTTCGGATACGGGGTGCAAGAGGTGCTTGGCCGCCATCTTCGGCTCGCCCGCGCGATAGAGCGCTAGGCCTGCCTCAGCGTGGCCGCTCATGAAAGCGAGGCGCTTGGGAAGCGGCAGGGTGCCGATGTCGCTGGCATGACCGGCTTCACCTTCACCAGCTTCGCCGTCGCCGCCTTCGGCTTCACCACCCTCGCCTTCGCCGCCTTCGCCGCCTTCGCCCTCGCCGGCCTCACCGGCGGCTTGTTCCATGGCGGGCTTACCCTTCTCGCCTTCGCCGTGCTCACCCTCGCCGCTTTCGCCGCCGCAAGCCGCCAGGCCCGCGCTGAGCGCGAGTGTACCCACACCTAGGGTTGCCCACTTTTTGAGTTCGATGCTCATTCTACTCACCACTGTTGTTCTGGAACCCCCGGGTGTATACCTCGGCGGTCGATTTGCAAATGGTTCTCAAGACGAATGGCAGCGCTCACGATCAGCAACGTGCTCGGCAGCGACACGCTCGACGCCGTGCTGGACCTCACTCGCGACCTCACCTGGCGCGATGGCAAGGTGACCGCGGGTGGGCAAGCCAAGCGTGTGAAAGAGAACGAACAGGCCGATCTTAGCGCGACCACGGGGCCAGCGATCAAGAAGCTCATCGCGGAGAAGCTGCGGGCTCACGCCGTGATTTCCGCGGCAGCCCGCCCGCAGCGGTTTGGTCCGCTGATGATCAGCCGGACCCAAGATGGCGGCTTTTATGGGCCGCACGTTGACAATGCTCTGATGAAG
>JABSRH010000125.1 GCA_013215175.1 Parvularculaceae bacterium
CTGCCTCGAGCGCTTCTACGGCTTTCGCCACTGCGACGTAGGTCTTGCCCGTGCCTGCGGGCCCGCAGGCGAACACAACATTGTGCTGATCAATTTGCTCAAACAGCTCCGCTTGCGTCTCATTCTGAGGGCGGATAGTTTTTCGGAAGCTTTGGTCGCGAGGGCCCTCAGTGGGTGCGTTACCGTCAATAGGGGACCATCCGTCTTCGAACAATACCCTCACATTCTCCGGCATGTCACGGCGATCCTGTTGGCGTTGAGTTCCTGATCTCTTGATCGACTTCTTCGCTGAACGACGTGCCATGACGCATCTCCTTTACGGTGCGGCTACTGAACTTGGTAATGGCGGAGGGTCGAGGAAGGCGGCGCGCGTCGCGCTCGGTGGCCTGGGGCCGGGGAGGGACCGGTGGGCTTTCCTCATGTCTTTACTCTGACTGATTCGCGCGAAGAAGGAATCACACAATTATGACACTGCGAAACAGAATGCAGTGTTGCGCTAAACCGCCTTGTCTTGTGTGGCGGACGGCCCAAGATGCGCCGCATGACACAGACGCCCACCAGCTATCACGCCGTCGCTAAGCTCCTGCACTGGCTCATCGCACTGATGATTATCGTGCAAATACCGGCGGGTATGTTCATGACGCAGATGGACTTCTCGCAGACGAAGTTCACGCTGTATCAGCTCCACAAGAGCTTCGGTTTCATTGTGCTCGCGCTGTCGCTGTTCCGGCTTTATTGGCGTCTCACGCATCCAATCCCAGCGTTGCCCGAAAACACCACTGGCTGGAAAGCTGCCGCGGCGAAGCTTACTCATGTTGGATTCTACGTGGTCATCATCGGTATTCCGATGACGGGCTGGCTGATGGTCTCGGCATCGCCGCTCGAGATCCCCACCAAGATCTTCTTTGCGATCCCCGTGCCGCATTGGCCCGTGCCAATCTCCGAGGGGTCTGAAGGCGTTTTCCGGCTGTCCCATGAACTCCTCGCCAAAGCGACCATTGGGCTGATTGTGCTGCACGTGGGTGCCGCGATGAACCACCACTTCAAGGAGAAGGATGATGTCCTGCTCCGCATGCTCCCCCGTTTCCTAGACGGCAAAAGCTAAGCCGCGTGAAAGGTTGACCCCATGAGACTGATCTCCCTGGCTGCCGGTGCAGCTCTATTCGCTGTCGCTGCCTGTGGTGGCGGCGGTGACGCCGAAGCCCCGAAGCCGATGCCAAAGGTTGAACTGCTGGCCCCTGAAATGGCCGGTGACCACGTGTGGGCCGTGGATGTCACGTCCTCGTCTGTCGGCTTCCAAGGGTCGATGAACGGCAAGACGTTCGACGGCGGCTTCAGCAACTTCGCTATCGGCATCGCACTCGATCCAGCCAACCCATCGGAAGGCGGCGCCATCGAAGCTCGTATTGATCTCGGTTCCGTGGATGCCGGCGACAGCGAGAAGAACGATGCTCTGCCGAAAGAGACCTGGTTCCACATCGACGCTCATCCCATCGCCACGTTCCGCTCCGACGCGATCGTCGCCACGGGCGAGGGGAGCTTCGCCGCGGAAGGCACGTTGTCTCTGAAGGGCATCACCAAGGACGTCACCCTGCCGTTCACCCTGGACGTTGACGACGCCACCGGCCGCGCCGTCGCCGAATCCTCCGTCACGCTGAACCGCTCTGATTTTCAGGTCGGCACCGGCGAATTTGCTGAGGGCAAGTGGGTGTCCTTCGACGTGGAAGTGATCATCCGCATCGAAGCTGATCAGCGGGGCTAACTGAGCCGTCCGTTTGTCCATCCCCTCTCCAAGCTCTATGGTTAACGCCATGCGCGATCACAGCGCTCTGAATGAGGGGAGAATAAGATGTTTCAACGATTTGCCGCGGCAGCGATCGGCCTTGCGATGGCCGTGGGCGCCGCAGAAGCGGCCGTCACAGGTAGCTCCACCAATGTCACCGGTGGCTTGCGCTACACGGGCCTCGGCAACGATGACTTGATGCGCGGCACTGGGCTTTATCAGCCTGGCACCTGCCTATTCGACGGCGCCAACACCGTGTGTACCTTGTCAGGCGACTTCACGCAGGGCGACGATAGCTCAGACGCGCCTGGCGATGTGGGTTCCTTTGTGTTCACGCTCACCTACTCCGGAACTGCCAACCCGGTGGTGGCGCGGAGTTCGACGCCCGGCTCCGATTCCGTGGTGCTAATCGGCTTGGGCGACGCTGTCTTCAACTTGAAGATCACCACGTCCGACATGAGGATGTTCTCGGGCAGCTTTCTGAGCATGAAGCCGGAAGGCCCGATCAACTTTTCGATCTTTATCACGCAGCCGCGCTGCACTGGCCTGCCGGATATGGTCGCCTGCACCATCGCCAATATCGGCGCTGCGCCTGATGCCGACCTCTTTGCTGGGGTGAGCCGGTTCTCGTTCTCGATCCCTGATCCGATCGCTGACCCTGTGCCGGTACCAGGCGCGCTCCCGCTCATGCTGGCGGGCATGGCCGGGTTCGCCGGTGTTCGTCGGCGCTGTACCATTGGGCGTATTTAACCAGCATTTTGAGCCACTTGACGAGGGTCGATCGGGTGTTGATCCTACCGTTCATCGCTTGCGTCAGTGCGGCAAAAAGGCTATTTCTTAACTAGACATTAACGGGGGGTTCTCTATGTCATTCTTTCAATCAGCCTTTGCTGCGACAGCTCTGTTGTTCGCGTCTGTGACACCTGCGCTTGCTGTCACGGAATTTGTGCCACCAAACGACATGACCGGTAGGGTGTGGTCCACCAACTCTAATGATGGTTGGATTAATGCTCGAGGCATCGGTTTCACCGTAACCGGTGATGTGGTCATCGAAAGCGTCGGTGTCTTTCAAGATCTTAACGGTGTTGCATTGACCTACACCGTTTCTGAAATCACGGCGTTGTCGGGCACGTTCTCCCGCACGTCGATGTTGGCGTCGGGTGGTTCCACCGTCACGACTTCTGGGCTGGAATGGATCGACTATGCTATCGCGCCGATCACATTGTCCGCTGGAACGAACTACTCGATCGAGTTTAGCTTCCAAGGAAGTTCGAACCAGAACTTCTTCTATAACAACGACAACGTGGCTTGGACCCAAGGCCTGTTTACCGGGCTCGAGGGCACCTTAGGCAGCAGCTTCAGCAACTTCGTCGTAGGTGCTTTCCGTGTGGATGCTGACACCGTCACGGCACCGGTACCTGTTCCAGGCGCGCTTCCCTTGATGGCAGCTGGGATGGCTGGCTTTGCTGCAGTTCGCCGTCGGAAGAAAGCAGCCTAGGCACCCTTCTGATTTCGTTCGTGAACCAAGAACCCTGGGCCATCTTGGCCCGGGGTTTTTGTTTGCGCCGGTCGTTAGCCAAACACCCCGCCGCCGCTGCTCGCCGCAAAGCAGAGAAGCCGCGAGGTTTCCACTGCGGCCTGGCGGTGGTGGACAATGGCTTGGTAGCGAGGGTTGCCCACCATCTCCAAGAACGCGTCTTTCGAAGGGTATTGGGCTATGAAGCCGATGTCCCACGCCTCATCACTGGGGCCAATCAGCATGAATTGCGGGTTGCCGCGCCAGGCGATCGTGCCGCCAACCTCTTCAAAGAACGGTGCAGAGGCTGCGCCATAGGCGCGGTAGGCCTCGCCACCTGACGCCTCTCGCCCGTCCTCATAAGCAGCCTTCTCGCGCAGCTTGATCAAGTTCAGCATGTGAATGGCACCGTCGATGGGCATCTTGGCAAAGGTGCCAAAGTCCTCGCGCGAAGGGTCAATAAAGGTCTGGGTCACGGCGTCCTCCGATTTTCTCCGACCCTCGCCCGGGCCACGGCGAAAAAAAAGCCCCGCTTGCGGCGGGGCTCAACTGACGATCAATCCTCGAACAAAATGCCCTCGGGCGGCTCTTCCAACCGTCGGTCGAGATAGGCCGCAGAGGCTTCTAAAAGCGCCTCTTGGTGCTGGCTAAAGAAGTGGTCAGCGCCTGAGATCGTTTGGAACTCGATCCGACGACCCTTTTGGGTGCGCGTCTTCGCCATCACGTCTCTGGTCAGCGAAGGCGGGCAGATCTTGTCCGCATCCCCGTGAAGCACCAGACCCGACGAAGGGCAGGGCGCTAAGAAGCTGAAGTCGAAGAGGTTCGCGGCCGCCGACATCGATAAGAAGCCAACGATCTCAGGGCGACGCATCAACAGTTGCATGCCGACATAGGCACCAAAGCTAAAGCCCGAGACCCAGGCGAACGGCGCAGCCGGGTTCAGCTGTTGCAAGTAGTCCAAGGCCGTCGCGGCATCAGACAGCTCGCCCTGACCGTGATCATACTCGCCTTCCGACTTGCCTACGCCGCGAAAGTTAAAGCGCATCACAGCAAAGCCCCGGCGGGCGAACATGTGATACATCTCGTAGGTGATCTTGTCGTTCATCGTCCCACCGAACTGGGGGTGGGGGTGAAGGATCAGCGCAATCGGCGCGCCGTCTTCCCGCGCTTTGCGGTAATGTCCTTCGAGCCGGCCCTCAGGACCGGAAAAAATCACTTCAGCCATCGACTCCGATGTCCCTTGCACGCGCGTCAAAATTACCGCGCGAATAAAGTTGACCACAGCGGTCGGGAATCCTACTTCCGCGGTCAGGAATAGGGGCGAATAGCACAAACGCCCCTGCTGTCTACCGGCAGTCTGTCGGGACGGTATGGAGATCGTTCAGTGAAGCTCGCGGCCAAAGCCAGAATTGCAGTGACCGGCATGGCGGACATGGCTGCCTTTGGCGCAGACGCGCCAGTACCTCTATCCGCCGTGGCTGAGCGACAACGACTATCACTCGCATTTCTCGAGCAAATTTTCGCGAAACTGCGCCGTGCAGGGCTCGTCGAGAGTCGCCGCGGCGCCGCTGGCGGTTATGTTCTCACCAGGCCCGCGAGTGAGGTGAGTTTGGCTGAGATTGTTGCAGCCGTTGAAGAAGAAGTGCGTTCCACGGCCTGCCAACCGGGTGGTGACTTGGGCTGCACCGGCACATCCGCGCGATGCCTCACCCACAAAATGTGGTCAGAGCTCGACGATCACATCGACACCTGGCTGCGCACCCGAACCCTCGCCGACGTGAGCGCGCTGGAGGCAGCTGATGCCTGAGCGCTCAAACAGCGAAGCGATAGCGCCAGTGAAGACTCCCGAGCGCCTCTACCTTGATCACAACGCGACCTCGCCACTGCGTCCCGCCTGTCGCGACGCCATGCTCGATGCCATGAGCGCGCCGCGCAACGCTTCGTCCGTACATGCTGAAGGCCGGGCGGCGAAGCAGTTGGTGGAAGGCGCGCGCAAGTCGTTGGCTGCGGCCATCTCGTGCCCACCCACCAGCATCGTCTTCTGCTCTGGCGGCACCGAAGCCGATCACACCGGCATCCTAGGCTTCACCCGAGGCGGTCCAAAGGTCCGTAAGCTGTTCGTCTCAGCCATTGAGCACCCAGCAGTCCCCGCAGCGGCAGCCAAGTCAGGTCTGCCCATCGAGACCATTCCGGCGACCGCCGATGGCATTATCGACCTCGCTTGGCTCGAAGAACGTCTGTCCACGTACGACCAAGAAGCCGAAGGCCCGTTCCTTCTCTGCCTGATGCTTGCCAACAACGAGACTGGCGTCATCCAGCCGGTCCGCGAGGCCGCAGCGCTCGCGCGCAAGGCAGGTGGCTTCACCATGGTCGACGCTGTCCAGGCCCTGTTCAAAGTCGACATCGACTTCTCCACCCTCGGCGCTGACATGCTAGCGCTCTCGGCCCACAAAGCAGGCGGTCCCGTCGGGATCGGCGCGCTTGTCGTCACGCCAGGCCTAGGCTTCGATCCGCTCCTTGGCGGCGGTGGCCAAGAAGAAAACCGCCGCGCCGGCACCCACAATGTGCCCGCCATTGCTGGCTTCGGCGCGCTCGCCCGTGACGCCAGCGTTAGCGACTACCAGCAGCTGGCCACCATCCGCGATGCCATCGAAGCGGGCCTGCCCGAAGGTGTCGAAGTGCACGGACAGTCTGCACCACGCCTACCCAACACCACTTGCCTCACGGCGCCAGGCTTCGCCTCCGATGCCCAGCTGATGACCATGGACCTCGCTGGCTTGTCGGTCAGCGCGGGCTCCGCGTGCTCATCGGGCAAGGTCAAGCGCTCCGGCGTCCTGCACGCCATGGGCGTCAGTGATGAGCATGCCTCGTGCGCGCTGCGCGTTTCGCTCGGGTGGGACACGCCCACCGACGCGGCCGAGCGCTTCCTCGCCGCTTGGACAGCCGAGCACGGACGGATCGTCAGGGGGCGTGCCGCATGAATGCCATAGTCTTGATACTCGTCGTTCTGCACTTCGGCGCCAGTTCGAACCTCGTCCCCATGCGCCTCCTCGAGCGCGGCGTCCTCGACCGCCAGGTCGGCGTGCTCGCCTCCAAGAAGCCAGCCGCGCTGGCGCGTTGCGACAGTGTCGCTGGCCTGCTGATGGAGTTCGCCGTTCAAGAGGAGACGCCGGAGCATCTGAACAGTCCGTTGGCTGAATTCGCTGACGCCGAAACCGAATTCATCCAGGCCTTTTTCACCCGAGCCATCGGTGTCGCTTCGGCTCAGCACAAAGAGCTTAGTGACGAGGCAGGGACGGTCCGAGTGACCTCTAAGGACTGGGCCGATCGCCAGTCCGACCGC
Organism: Parvularculaceae bacterium; assembly: GCA_013215175.1. Lineage (GTDB taxonomy): Bacteria > Pseudomonadota > Alphaproteobacteria > Caulobacterales > Parvularculaceae > Parvularcula. The sequence goes on from JABSRH010000125.1 coordinate 6,643, forward strand.
AAGCTACAGCAAGAATGGAAGCGTTGCCGCTCCATGGTGCAAAACGCCCTGAAAGGCGCGAGATAATCATGTCAGAAACAGCGTACAAAGAAGGTATTGACGCCAAAACAGTTGAGCAGGTTCAAGAGCTCGACACTTATAAGTACGGCTTCACCACCGACATCGAGTCGGTGAAGGCGCCCAAAGGCCTATCCGAAGATACCGTCCGCTTCATCAGCGCCAAGAAAGAAGAGCCCGAGTGGTTGCTCGAATGGCGCCTTGAGGCCTTCCGCCGGTGGCAGCTCATGGACGAACCCAAATGGGCCAACGTTCAGTATCCGGATATCGACTACCAAGACCACTATTACTACGCCGAACCGAAAGCGGGCGCTAAGTATGAGTCCATCGACGATGTGCCGGAAGAAATCCTCAAGGACTTCGAAAAGCTCGGCATCCCGCTGAAAGAGGCCGAAGTGTTGCTCGGCGTCGAAGGCGCCGCCGACTCAGCCGCCGAGGCGCGCACTAATAAGCCAAAAGTCGCCGTCGACGCCGTCTTCGATTCCGTCAGTGTCGCGACCACCTTCCAGAACGAGCTGAAGAAGGCGGGCGTCATCTTCATGTCGATCTCGGAGGCGGTGAAAGAGCATCCGGAGCTCGTGAAGAAATACCTCGGCACGGTTGTTCCAACGACCGACAATTTCTTCGCCACGCTCAACAGCGCCGTCTTCTCCGACGGCACGTTCGTCTATGTGCCCAAGGGTGTCCGCTGCCCAATGGAGCTCAGCACCTACTTCCGCATCAACGAGGCCAACACCGGCCAGTTTGAGCGCACGCTGATCATCGCCGACGATGAGGCCTATGTCAGTTACCTCGAGGGCTGCACGGCCCCCATGCGCGACGAGAACCAGCTGCACGCCGCGGTGGTTGAGCTCGTCGCCCTCGACGATGCCGAGATCAAATATTCCACGGTCCAGAACTGGTACCCCGGTGATAAGGACGGAAAGGGCGGCATCTACAATTTCGTGACCAAACGTGCCGACTGTCGCGGTGTACGGAGCAAAGTGAGCTGGACGCAAGTGGAAACCGGCTCAGCCGTCACCTGGAAGTACCCCTCCTGCGTCCTGAAAGGCGACGAAAGCCAAGGCGAGTTCTACTCCATCGCCATCACCAACAACCATCAGCAGGCGGATACAGGCACCAAGATGGTGCACTTGGGTAAGGGCACACGCTCACGGATCATCTCCAAGGGGATCAGCGCGGGCGTGTCGGACCAGACCTATCGCGGCCTCGTCTCCATCCACGGCAACGCCGACGGCGCACGCAACTTTACCCAATGCGACAGCCTGCTCATCGGCTCGGATTGTGGTGCCCACACCGTGCCTTACGTCGAGGACAAATCGAACACCGCGATCCTCGAGCACGAGGCCACCACCTCAAAACTGTCCGAGGACCAACTGTTCTACGCGCAAAGCCGCGGCCTCGACGAAGAGGCGGCAGTGGCACTCCTGGTCAACGGCTTCGTCAAAGACGTCCTGCAAGAGCTCCCCATGGAATTCGCCGTGGAAGCCCAAAAACTCATTGAGGTCAGTCTCGAGGGGAGTGTGGGGTGATCAGAAGCTTTCAGGGGTTAGCCTTTTATCCAATCGTTCTCGGTTGTTCCGCCGCTCCCCTGCCGTATCAGGCATCGGAGGTTGATCTGTGTGCAGCAATTGCGGTTGTCGATGGAGTGCTGGGTTCAGATCTCAATATTGAACAGAGTGCAGCGCAATTCGATGCTCTCAAGAAACGCTCGGACCTTTCTAGTCCAGTTTCTGCGCTGAACGTCGTTTGTGATAACAACCTCACCGGCGCACGGCCCGGACTTGGCCTTGTCGGTTCTGGAGTGGATCAAGTCAGTTTCAGCCGCGATG
>JABSRH010000126.1 GCA_013215175.1 Parvularculaceae bacterium
TCGCGGCCGGCTTTGGCGATCAGCGAAGGGTTGGTGGTGCAGCCATCAACGAGCCCTGTGGCAAGGGCATCGCGCAGCTCTTGGGTGTCCGCGGGATCGATGAAAATGCTCATGAGCGGCCCCTAAGGCCGCTTGCTCGCGCTGTCATCACCGGACGGCAGATCGCAAGAAAAAACCGGGCCGCCCAAGGGCGACCCGGTCTCTAAAGCCATGGTATGCGGGTGATCTAACGAGGGGGAACAACCACCCACACAATCCCCAGGCCAAAACGGTGAACCGCATCAAGATCGCGGCGCTAGCGAGGCGTAACAGTTCGTTAAAGGTTTATCAATGAAGCGATCACGCGAATGTGAGCGCAAAATTAGCGTAATTCACTATCGCTCTTCGCCGATGTCGTTCCGATAAAAACCCGTGGGCCAGTCGATGGCCTTGGTGGCTTGATAAGCTCGGTCTCGAGCCTCTTCCCGGTCGGTTCCGAGCGCCGTCACGCTCAACACGCGTCCCCCTTGAGCTGTCAGCTCGCCATCGGTACTTCCCGTACCAGCGTGGAAGACGAGGGCGCCATCCACTGCATTGGCTTGGTCGATCCCGTGGATCACGGCACCTTTCTCGTAGCCGCCAGGATAGCCTTCAGAGGCATAGGTCACCAAGACGCCCGTGAGGTCTTGCCAATCCAATCCCACGCCAGACAGTCGGCTGGTGGCCGCGCCCCAAAGTGAAGGGATAATGTCTGACCGCAAGCAACGCATCAGCAGTTGGCACTCCGGATCCCCGAAGCGGCAATTGTACTCCACCAACTTGGGCCCGTCGGCGGTGATCATCAGACCGGCGTAGAGGGCACCGCGGTAGGTGATGCCGCGCTTTTTCAGCTCAGCGATCGTCGGCTCAATGATCTCGGCATAGGCGCGATCTTCCAGGGCCTGGTTGAAGCCGAAGGCTGGGCAGACAGCGCCCATGCCGCCGGTGTTGGAACCCTGGTCACCATCGTGAGCCCTCTTGTAATCCGAGGCGTGGCCAAAGCGCAGAATGCTCTCGCCGTCGCTGACCGCGAAGACGGAGACTTCATAGCCCTCCATGAATTCTTCCACGACCACCGAGCCCGATACGGTGATCAGCTGTTCCACTGCGTCATCTGCCGCTTCACGCGTTTCGGCGATCACGACACCCTTACCAGCGGCGAGGCCGTCGGCTTTGATCACGTAAGGAGCGGTCATCGTGCCGAGAAACGCCCGTGCTTCCGCTACGTCGCTGAAATGCCCGTAGGCGGCGGTGGGGATGCCCGCCGCATCGCAGATCTCCTTGGTGAAGGCCTTCGAGCTTTCGAGCTTGGCGCCAGCGGCACTCGGCCCAAAGCATGGGATGCCGGCTTTTTCGAGTTTGTCGGCGAGGCCTTCCGCGAGCGGTTGCTCGGGACCGACGACGACCAAATCGATGCCTTCCTTCTTGGCGAACGCGACGGGGTCCTCCACATCCATGCACGTGCCGACTTCGGCCATGCCTGGATTACCCGGCGCGCAAATCAACCGTTTCACGAGTTGGCTTTGCGAAATTTTCCAAGCGAGCGCATGTTCGCGGCCACCGCTACCAATGAGCAGGATATCCAATGGGGTCACCCTCTATTTAAGTTCACGTGACCGCCTTTAAGAGGGCGGCAAGGCTAACGTCTATGTTGAGAATGCGCATTTTGCGAGCCGCTGTGCGGTGGCGCCAGTTGAAGCGACAGCCGGTGGCGGCTGCACGCCTTGCTCGCCTGCGCCAAGGCTTGCCATTTGCAGCCTCGATTGCCTTCAACGTGGCGCTCGTTCTCATCCTAGCTGTGGGATACACATCCTTCGTGGCGAAGGGGATCGTCGGTGCTGGCATTGGCGAGCGCGTGGTCACCGTGGCTCTTTTCGAAGCCGACGAGATCGCGCCGCTCGAGATCAACCCCGAGGATGTTGAGACCGACGAAGAAGTCGAAGACGCTGAAGAAGCGGACATCGCCATGGACGCCATTCCCGAGGGAAACGCCATCGAAGACGGCGAGGTCGAGGCAGCGCCGAGTGGTGACGAACCCCCCGACGCTGAACTGGGCCAGGACGTCGCCGTGGTGAAGGCGGGCGTCGCCACGCCGCAGATCGCGTTGCCTGAAGTTGATGCTGGTGAAGGCCGACCCGATGGCGTGGTCGGCGTTGACTGCTATACGGTGTTTGCTGACGATTCCGATAAAGCGCTAGAGTGTGCGGGCCGAGACATCCTTTCGGGCTGGCGCGAGGAAGTGGCTAATCTCGGCGAGGATTGGACCCGGTTTGCGCGAGAGCTTGGCACCGCGAACCGTCAGATCCGATACGGGCCGCTGCGCGCCCGGCCAGACCCGCGCCTACAAGCCTACGACCCAGCGCTGCAGGTTCCACCCGAGGTGGCTAAAGCTTACGAGGCACACCTCGCGCGCTTGCGTCGTGAGCAGCAAGAGCGCGAGTACGGACGAATTTCGAAAACTCGGCAGGACGCTCGCGAGCGCAAGGGGCGGGATCAAGATGCCGCGACCTACGATCCGATTAGTCCCGACCTGCCTGACTAGGTCTGGCGCCTGGCGCGCTGGCGAGCGCCGTGTAGACTAAGCTTAGAAATCTTGATTCTGCGCGGGCTGCGACCGGCTCCGCTCATGCCCAGGAGCCTTCATGGCTGATAACGTCCCTGAATATTCCGTCTCCGAACTTTCCGGCCAACTGAAGCGTACGATTGAGGACGCCTATGGCTATGTCCGTGTGCGCGGCGAGCTGGGTCGGGTGACGCGTGCTGGCTCGGGGCACGTCTATCTCGACCTCAAAGATGAGCGCTCGGTCTTGTCGTCCGTCATGTGGAAGGGCACCGCGGCGCGCCAGTCGGTGAAGCCGGAGCAGGGGATGGAAGTGGTCGCCACGGGGCGGCTCAGCACCTTTCCGGGCCAGTCGCGCTACCAGCTGATCATCGACACGTTGGCGCCAGCCGGCGCGGGCGCGCTCATGGCGCTTTACGAAGAGCGGAAGAAAGCGCTCGCTGCTGAAGGACTATTTGATCCGGAGCGTAAGCGACCGCTGCCGCGTCTGCCCAAGACCATTGGTGTGGTGACCTCGCCTTCGGGCGCCGTCATCCGTGATATCCTCCACCGTCTGCGTGATCGCTTTCCCAGCCACGTCATCGTGTGGCCCACCCTGGTCCAGGGGGAAGCCGCTGCCGCAGGCATCATTCGCGGCATCAAGGGCTTTGGCGCGCTGCCGCCGGAGCAACGCCCCGACGTGCTGATCGTCGCGCGCGGCGGCGGTAGCCTCGAAGACCTCTGGTGCTTCAACGACGAAGGCGTCGTCCGCGCCGCGGCGGCTTCGCCCATCCCCTTGATCTCAGCGGTCGGCCACGAGACGGACACCACCCTGATCGACTTCGCCGCCGACCTGCGCGCGCCCACGCCGACGGCTGCCGCTGAGCTAGCGGTGCCCGTTCGCGCTGAGCTGTCGGCGCAGCTCGCCCAGCTTGGCAGTCGGCTTGAGCGGCAGATGGCGGGTTTGATGGAAAGCGCCCGCCTGAACCTGCGCTCAGCCGAGCGCGGCCTCGGCTCCCCTGAAGGCTTGCTTAGCCAATCAGAGCAATGGCTGGATCGCGCCGATGGCCGGCTGTCGAACATCCAAGGGCAACTGATCCCCCGCCGCGAACAGGCACTAGCTGCTTGGGGGCCACGGCTTCAGCCAAGTCTGATGTTCCGCCCGGTGGAGCGCATGGACGCTCAGCTAGGCCAGGCGAAGTTACCCCGCGAGTTGGTGCTGTCCCGCCTCAACTTCCAAGCTAAAGCGCTGGCCCAGGCTGGACGGTTACTTGATTCGGTAAGCTATAAAGGTATTCTGGACAGAGGCTTCGCCTTAGTTGCTAAACCGTCAGGCGAAGTGATCAAAACGGCAGCCGAGGCGAAAGCTGAGTCGAAGCTGAAGCTCACTTTCAGCGATGGAAGCGTCACTCTAAGCGGTAACAGCGCCAAAAAGACCGCCAAGCCTCGCTCAGGTGACCCGCAGCAGGGGCTGTTTTAGCGGCTTCTTCGCCTCATGAGGCAGAACAGTCGTTGACTTACACCTGGTTTGTCGGGCATGGGGCGCGTTCGAAATTCTGTTAGCTCTTTTCCGAGAGACCCCGATGAAAGTCCGCAGCTCGATCAAATCGCTGAAGAACCGTCACCGTGATTGCCGCGTGGTGCGCCGTAAAGGCCGTATCTACGTGATCAACAAGACGCAACGCCGTTTCAAAGCCCGCCAAGGCTGAGGCTTTCGCGCAACCCTAGCGGTTGTTTAGGCTAGGGACGCTGAATGGTGGTTGGAGCTTAACCAGCCATCCGCTAGCCTCTTCAACATGATCGCGGCTTCTCTCTTCGCTCTGGCAGCCTTAGCCCAGTCCACGCCAACCTTTGGCGGCGAAGTCTGTAGCCCATCCGAAGGCCCTGAAGTCGGCGTTGGCATCCTCTGTGACCGCGCTCGCATCGCTATTGATGCTCGAGAGCTTACCGTCGCCCGTGACCTTGCGACCACCGCGAGTGACCTCGCTCCCAGCTATCCTGGTGTTTGGATCGTTCGCGCTGAGGTGGAGCGCCTGGGCCGCCGCCTCGATAAGGCCCGCGACCTCTACGAAAAAGCTGCGGCATTAGAGCCGGAAAACCCGGCGATCCTTATTATGATGGGCGACTTTGAAGCCGGCGAAGGCAATGTTCGCGGCGCGGCCTTGCTCTACGAGCGCGCCTTCGACATCGACGCCAATTATCCCGGACTCGGAGAGCGCTTGGATGCCGTCACCGACGACGCGCCGTCCTCGAGCGAGATCTAAGCTCAAGCAAGGCGGCGATAGCGGCCAACGTCCTCAACAACACGTCCTTCGGCCACATGGGCCTTGAGGTGTGCCACCACATTCAGCGCAGCGGCAAACTTCAAACTGTCCGACAATCCAACATAGACCTGATCGACGATTTCCATCGGCGACAAGGCGGTCTGGTCGAGCGTCGCGAGAATCGCTGCGTCTCGACCCTCGCGATGTTGCTTCACCGCGCGCACAAACGGCGCGGGATCAGTGATCGGCGCGCCGTGTGTCGGGTAGTAGATCGTGTCGTCGCGGAGCAGCAGCTTATCAAGGCTCTGCATGTATTGAGTCATGTCGCCGTCTGGCGGTGCCACGACGGTGGTGGCCCAACCCATGATATGATCGCCCGTGAACAGCGCGCGCTCCTCGTCGAGCGCAAAGCAGAGGTGATTCCCAATGTGCCCCGGTGTGTGCACAGCTTCAAAACGCAGGCCAACCACTTCGAGCACCTCGCCGTCACGTAGCTCATGATCGGGCCGAAAGCCGAAGTCGGCGCCCTCATCGAGCGCGGGCGAGGCCTCACCGTCGGCACTGGGATGAGGTCCATAGCCATAGGTCTGGGCGCCGGTCAGGTCCTTCAGTTCATCCGCGCCACCACAATGATCGCGATGGGTATGCGTGATCAGGATCCAGCGAATCGGCACGCGAGCTGATGCAGCCAGCTCTCTCTGGTGGCCCGAATGCGCCGGGCCCGGGTCGATCACCACGGCGCCGTCGTCGCCCTCAATGACGTAGGTCCCCGATCCCGTGTAGGTGAACGGACCGGGATTGGGCGCGATCAAGCGTCTGATTCGCGGCGACATATCGGCCCACACGCCGGCCTGAAGATCTGGAGCGTGAACGAAAGGAATCGCCACGGCCTAGGCCTAGGCCGCGCCGAATTGTTGAAGCAGGGGCAGGGCACCGGACACATCAAAGCCCGCATTGCGGGCTTCTGCGATGATGGTGTCGGCAGCGACGCCCTCGCTGGCTGCGGCGAGACTAGCGAGCAGGATGACCCGCGGACCGGCTCCACAATACGCGAAGGCTGGGCTGTCAGCGCCCACCGCTGCCGCAAAGGCTTTGGCGTCTTCCAGGCTGGGCGGAACTCCGGGGGTCACCGGAATGAAGGCGTAGGCGAGGCCCGCTTCTGCGGCTTTCGCAGCAATGTCGCTTTGGCTTGCCTGACCCGGCATCTCGCCATCAGGCCGAACGGTGATGATGGCTTTGAAACCCTGCGCGGCGATATCGGCCACGTCGTCAGCCGAAATCTGGCCAGAAGCGGTGATGCGGTCGTTCAGTCTAATGCTCATACCCGTTACCTAACACGCTGCTTTGGGGAGCGCATGGTTGTGGAAAAATGTCGTGCTATTGCTTCGATCCTCCGGGTTCGAGGACCGGGCGTAACTTAGCGGCAGGAAGTCCCGCCTTCGGCCCCTTTTTCTCGCGTTTTTGCCGTTGCAAGAGCCATCGGACCTCGTTAGACGCTGCTTTCCCGTTGGGGTGTCGCCAAGTGGTAAGGCAGCGGTTTTTGGTATCGCCATTCGCAGGTTCGAATCCTGCCACCCCAGCCAAAATTTCTTATTCATACTGAGTTCTTCGGTGCCTCGATTTTTGGTGTGCTCAGAACTTCTTCGATAACCCTAGGCAGACATTAAGCGTTTTACCCTATCTCAATCGTCGAGAGAGGGGATGATCATGTCTGTGGCGGTTTTCCGTGATGCGCTGGCAACAGCACTGGTGGTGGGACCCATTTTGGTGGCCATCAACCATGGGGATCGCTTGATGAGCGGCGCCCCTTTGCCATGGCTCAAAATCAGCCTGACCTTTTTGGTCCCGTTTCTGGTGGCCAGCTTCGCCGGATGGCGTGCAACTCAGCGCCGGAGGGTGACGTCATGAGTACTGACGCCAGGCATCTTGTAGAACAAATTCGGGTCAACGCCGAGCGGGTCAATGCGACCTCGCGCGAGAGGGCGACCTTCATTAGCGACCTCCTGGTCGGTGCCGCCGCTACCGCTGAAACGGCATCAGACCTTGGTTCCGGCACTCGTGAGAGCCGCATTGCCCTGGCCGAAGCCAGCCGTCAGGCCGAGGCAACAAGGCGGCCACTAGACGCTTTCGGTGAGGCCATCGAGGCGAGTCGCGCCCAAAGCGGGCACATAGGTGATGCTAGCAATCAGCTGAAAGATAGACTAGAACTCATCAGCACGGCTAGCGAGAGTATTCGTCAGATCGCCATGCAGACGAAGATGCTCGCGCTCAACGCGTCCATCGAAGCGAAACGTGCTGGCGATGCTGGTGCTGGGTTCGAAGTCATCGCCTTCGAAGTCCGGAAATTGTCGCAGGGGGTTGAGGACGCCATCCGGCACATGGGCGACGCCGTTTCCGGTGTGCGGCAAGCCAACGACGTTATTGTTGACCATGCTTCGAGTCTGCAGTCGCTCATGGACCAGGCCAACGCTAGCGCGGAGGCCTGCGGGGATCACATCGAGAATCTCACCGCCCGTGTGGAGGGTGAGGTCGAGCAGGCCGCCGACAATGTCGGGAAAATTGATGTTTTAACAGCAGCACTTAGTGATCTCACGAACGCCATGCGCCAAATCGAAAGCAACACGCAGCAGGCGATTGAGGGCAGTCAGCGCAACATCGAAATCTGCCAGGCCATCGACTCAGCCTTGTCCTGAGCTGGTCTGGAAGCGTTTAAGTGACGGCTGCGACGGCGGGTTCTGAGCGCTGGTCCATAAAGTTTTTTGTTTATGTCCAAAAGCCCGATTGATTGGCAGACGTTTTTACGTCACGGTCACCACCGGTGGGGCATACCATGCTCAACGAGTGCGAGGTGAGGAGCTTTTAGGCATGTCAAGTGCGATGTGCCTGCATCTTGTTGTCAATTACACTCTTGGCAACGGAGAGAAGCTCGTTAATCTATGCGCTGGGACATGGTGGGGCGATCGCGACTTTTCGCGTTTTCCTCCCCCATTGTAGAACAGTTTCTGGCTCGGGTGTTGGCCCAGCGTTCGAGCATTTAAGCAGGTAGGGTGGAGACACTTGAAGGTGAAGCAAATGCACAAAAAGTTCGCGCTGCTCGGCTCGGCGATCGTCGTCGCTTGGTCGGCGAGCGTCCCCGCCACGGCACAATTCCGTGAAGCTCTCGATGTGAGCCGCCAGACGGCTCGCGATGGCGCTCGTTCGCAACAGCGGGTCGAGGCTCTCGACCAAGAAGCATCCGCGCTTCTCAACGACTATCGTGCGAACGTGAAGCAGCTCGACCTGCTGACGCGCTTCAACGACAGCCAGCGCGCTGAGGTCGAGAACCAGCTGTCACAGATCGCTGGCCTTGAGCAGGACATCGCGAACGTGGAAGGCCTCGAGCAGGCTGTGGTCCCGCTGATCGGTGACATGCTCGCGCAACTGAAAGTCATCGTTGCTGCTGACATCCCATTCCTGGTCGAGGAGCGCCAAGCACGTCTCGATCGCTTGGACGCTGTGATGGCTGACGCAACGCAGACTGCTGCTTCGCGTTTCCGTCTGATCGTTGAAGCCTACCAGATCGAAAACGAGTATGGCCGCACCATCCAGGCCTACGACAACGTCGTGGTCGACG
>JABSRH010000127.1 GCA_013215175.1 Parvularculaceae bacterium
TAGCGTGCCCGCCGACCATACGGAACTGAAACTCCTTGGTAGCGTCCTTCTTGATCATCATACCGACTTCTGCCCGTGGCCGCTCAACCCAGAAAACATTCAAGTCTGAGCAGCCTTTCTGATCGGATCGATAAACAGCGCAATTCCGGGCCCAAGATGACATTTCGAGAGCGCCGAAGTCCACTTTGCCAGACCGCACAGCCTCCGCGACCGAAGCACTATCGTCAGCTAGCACCAGGTTCATGCCATGCTCATCAACGCCGAAATTGTTGAGCACGCGCAGTGCCATATCTTGGTTCAGAGCACTTGGCAGCTGCTTGTTCAGGGCTAACGAGAGGCCCGCGACCTCTTCGACAGCTAGATCCTCACCGCCTTCTAAATTGAAAAAGACAATCTGCACACGGCTCAAAGTCTGGGAAACACGCCGAGTAAGGAAGGGCCGATGAGTGGTAGCAAAGGAAGAAAGGTCTGTTCTATCGCCCCATACAAGATCGACGTTCTGTTTTAGGAGGTCCGCACCTGTGGCATCGAAGCAAATCTGCAACGGCGAAGAAAAGCGGGCCTGAAGGTGGGTGAGATAGGCCAGAGCGCCAGGCTCCACCAACTCACTTTCGGCAAGGCACCCCTTCGGACCCTCTGCCCGCAAGAAACCAATCTTCAGTGTATCGGCATGAGCTGACCCGACACCGGCTGCTAAGGCGCAAAGGCCCAAGAGAATACGTTTCATCAATCGGCTCGCCGGGCAAATCGCTCACGATGCTGACGGATCTCCTGATTACGCATCTCGATCATTTCGCGATAGAATTCGAGATCGACGGCGTTATAGACACTTCCGGGTGTCCGGCCAATATCCTGGAAAGCTTCAGGATCCTCGTACGCAAGAGAAATTAGCAATCCCGAGACCAAATCTCGCAAGGCTTGAGGCGTGTCTTTTCGCATGACGTACGTGCTGTTGGGCAGCGGACCTGCGAACCAAATCTCCCGAAACTCAGTGGCATCAATGACGCCACGTCGGGCCATACGGCGAAAACTTCCGCCTACGAAACCTTGTTCCGGCGAGCCACCATTCGCCATAGAAACAACCGCATCAAACTGCCCGTTGGCTAGCGCCATGATCGCCTGCGTGTGACCGCCTGCCATCGCCAACTCACCAAAGAATGCATCAGGATCAATCCCCTGCTCGCGCATCTTGTACCGCGGGAAGATATAACCCGATGTCGAGTTGAAATCGACAAAGGCTAGCGACTGCCCCCGTAGGTCTTCAATAGAATGGTAGTCACTATCTGCACGGACAATGATGGTTGAATAATATCCGCGTACGCCTTGACTATCTTCCTTGGCGAACAAAGGCTGGGCCATCTCGCCGATCTGAGCGTGCAAGTTCGAGAAAGAGCCCGCGCCAACGCTCGCCAGTTCAATCTGACCCGACGCCATCGCTTGGATGATGCCGTTATAGTCACTGGCCTCATAGAATTCGACAGGAACGCCGGTGGCTTCTTCGAGGTTTGCCTTCAGCCGGTTCCACCGTCGCAGCACCGCGGGGTCCTCTTCTGACCCCTTCACACCAGCGCGCAGGACTTTCACCTCGGCTCGCCAATCATCGGGTCCTTCAGCGACCGTTTCTGAACCCCCGCCACCGCATCCGGTGAGCGTGCCGATAACCGCAAGGCAGATTGCCCCTAGCCAAAAATGGCGAACCATAGGCCAGCGTCCTTAAGTTGCGACTATTACGGTAGTGAACGGCGATGTCAGCTTCATGACACCGATGTTCTTTCGTGCACCGACAAGCGCCCCGGCGTGGACAGTATTTCTGAGGTGATGTGTGATAAAGCCCAGCGCACATCTGAACGACTGTGACAGCGATACACTTTCAGATGGTCGAGGTGGCCTTGCTCAAGCGTCGCAGCAAACTGCTGCTGCTTTCCCTGGTAATGGCGCCACACCAGTTGAAGCGGATGAGTCGGCGAGCGCCACCGTGAAAAAGTCTCAACGTTGCCGTTCAACATTTCTGACCTGATGCTAGCGCGATAGAACGAGCGCTTAAACACTTGCCAAAGGACAAGCCATTTCGGTAAGTCGAGCCAAACTACAACATCCGCAAGGCGTAACGTCCGTTCACGGAGCTTAGAGTACCCGCCGGCGACGACCCACTCGTCAGCCTGCATCGCCGCGTCCAAGTCACCGACCAACCCGTCGAAGTCTGTTTCATACCGGCTGACCCATCCGGGCCGCCAGCTCAATAGATCAAGCTCGATCTGCTCGATGCCAGTCGCCTCCGCCAAGCGGGTCGCGAAGGTGGTCTTTCCAGAGCCCGAAATTCCGAGAACGACAACCCGCATCGCTCAACCTCGCTAACAAAAAAGGAACGAGGCCCAGAGAGCCTCGTTCCAACATTCTTGCCAAATGACCCGCGCTTAGAAGTTCGCGCGGACACCCATCAGGTAGCGCGGACCGAAGCCTTCAACTTCGTAGACGCGCGTGCTGTTCTGGCGGATCCGGCGACCATACTGGTCCGTCAGGTTGTTGGCGTCGAAGAACAGCTCGAAGTTGTCAGTCGCTTGGTAACGAGCGCCAAACGACAGACGACCCAGCTGATCCCAATAACGATCAAACTCTTCACTGCTACCGTAAGCGTTGATCCAGTCCGTACGCCACTGCCAGTTGACGCGCAGCGACAGACCATAGTTCTCCCAGTACCCGGAGACGTTGTAGGTCAGCTCCGATGCACCTTCGATAGGAACATCACGGCTGCCCAGCTCTTCAGGAAGCGTGATCTCACTATCAACGTACACGATGTTACCGTTGAAGCCGAAGCCATCCGTCCACTGAGGCAGACCGGTCAGCTCAGGCAGCCAAGCGAACTGCTGGGCGTAGGTTAGCTCGACACCTTTGTAGAAGCCGTCTTCGCCGTTGACGATGGTGTTGAATTCATACTCCGAACGCGGAAGACCTGGTTCGTCAAACTGCGTGCTGCCGAAGATCGTGTTCGAGTTCACCAGCGGGTCGGAGATGTGCTTGTAGAAGCCACCGACCGAGAAGATGCCCAAGGGCTGCAGGTAGTACTCGTAGTACAGGTCGATACCGAAGGTTTTCTCCGGATCGACGAATGGGTTACCACCCGAGATCGATTCGTCACCCTCATTGTCGTTGATGCTAAAGTTCGGCGCACGTTGGTCGAAGTCAGCACGAGCGAGACCCGAGTTCAGCGACAGACGGATCTTTTGGTTGTCCGTCAGATCCCAGTTTGCATGCAGCGATGGGAAGAAATCAACGCGGTCGTCGCCAGCCGTGATCGCTTCGAAGTCGCCGCCGCCAATTTGACCGAATGCCGTACCTTCGTTCTCGGAACGCTCGACCCGAACGCCAGCAACCACGTTGCCCCAGTCGAAGTTCATGGTGCCCATGACGTAACCAGCGAGGATCGTCTCCTCGACATCGTAGAAGCTTTCTTCCGACTCGTCGGGTTGGACGTAAGTCGCACCCGCATCGTTCAAACGCTCGAAGACGTCAACGGCAGCTTCGTCGTTGTAGCGGAAAGCCAAGAAGTACTGAGGGAAGTCCGAAGGCCAACCTTCACGACGCTGAATGTCAGCAAACGTTGGGGTTGCGAAGCTGTCGTAGATCGCAGCATCTACACCTTCGTCGAGAGCATCGTCGCGATCAGCATCGAAGATCACATCCGTACGGCGACCTTTTTTGATGCGGCTATCATACTGGAAGCCGGTCTTAAACTTGAACGGACGGTTGAAGAGCTCCATTTCGCGCTCAGCGTCAAACTTAAACGCATAGGCATGAGTACGCTCCATGCGATCGATCTCTTCGATGCTGTCGAGCTCGAGCATGTCGGAGGTGATGGCTTCGATGCGGTCACCCGTCGAATACGTGCCGTCACCGTTGTCGATCGTTTCGAACAAGAGCGTCACCGGAAGGTCTGGGTCAGCGTAGTTGTAGCGAACCGAAGGACGCTCGGTCGCAGCACTCGGGCTAGCAAAGCGGAAGCGAGCCGGCGCGAAGAATTCGTCTTCCGTCTCGGTGTAGTTGGCACGCCAGGCGAGATCCCAGCCTTCAACAAAGTGATCACCGCCGATGGTGTTGGTCCAGATGTTCTCTTTGTAGTTGTTGGTGTTGAATGTCGCATCGATCTGTGTGCCAAACACAACGCCAGCATCCGGTGTGTTGTTACACGGAGCAGCCGTGATGGCATAGCAACCGTTCGGAGCGTCGCTGTCATAGTCAAAGATGAACTGGTCACGGTTTTCGTGGTCAGTGAACTCTGTGAAGATCGACGAGACGAAAAGCTCGGTGTTGTCGTTCGGACGGTAGTCAAATCGACCGGTCAGACCTTTGTTCTCACGCACGAGGTGATAGTCGCGAACGTCGGTTTGGCGCGCCCAGATGAAATCATTGTCGCCGCGAGCTTCGCCGGGAAACTCGAAACGGTTCTCAATGTTGTCGGTGACCTGGTTCCGTTGGTACCAAGTTGCCGAAACAACAAAGCCCATTTTGTCGTCGTTGAACGTGTTCGAAACGGCACCAGCAAGGTTCGTCTGCGAACCACCGCCAAGCGCCAACACGCCGCCTGCAGCTTCACCGTTGAAGTGCAAGCCAGCCCGGTCGAACGGGTTACGCGTGATGATGTTGACGTTACCGGCAATGCTTTCCGCCTGCATGTCGGCGGTCACGGCTTTCGTGACTTCGATCGAGCTGACGATGGCATTGGGGATCGTGTCAAAGCGCGACGAACGACCTTCGGGCGAGATCACGTTCAAACCGTTGAACGAGATGGTGGTCCACTTGTTCGGTGCACCGCGAAGGTTGACGTAACGTTCCTGGCCCTGGTCACGCTCAACCGAAATACCTGGCAGGCGCGACAGAGCCGCCGCCACGTTTTGGTCTGGGAAGCGTCCGATCGTGTCAGCAGCCACAACGTTGATCAGGTTATCCGAAGCCTTTTGGCGCGAGAAGGCCGCTGCTTCTGAACCAGCAATCGGACGCGCACCACGAACGACCACGAGGTCTTCGTTTAGGCTCGCCATTTCTACGTTCTCAGTCGTCGTGGCACCGGCGGTGATCGTCACCGAGCGGGTAACCGTCGCACGGTCCTGATACGTTACGATCATTTCGTACGTGCCCGCTGGGACAAAACCCAAACGGTAACGCCCTTCACGATCAACAGATGTACGCAGATCAAGTTCAGGAATACGAACCAAAGCACCCTGCAGACGAACGCCCGTATCGCCGTCAGTCACACGACCGCTCAGCGAGCCGCTCTCAATGCCCTGCGCAACAGCGACTGGCGTCGCCATGACAGCAAGAGACGTACCCGCCAACAAAGCAGCGCGCATGGCGGCACCTGCCGCGACGCGGAACTTCATTCCAAACATAAAGACAACCCCTTTTTCCGAAGGCCCTAGGCCTCGGAGGACTCGGCTAACGGCCAAGCTTGACGGCATGGCTATGGGTTACGTTTTTTTCTGTGAAAGACTCAGCGGCGAGGCGCCGACGAAAGTCGGATTTGTCTATACCGCCGTCAGCAGCCGCCAATGAAGATCAACTTTTTCAATTTTGATTCAGCTGGTTACAAGTTCTTCCGTTGGGAACAGTCCGTATGAGATAATTGTGACATGTGCTGTGACAATCGCATGACGTGATGATTTCACGTTGCATACGGAGTGTACATAGGCGTCACTTATCCTCCGTATACAGGTGACGCTGTCATCGAAAGTTCAATCGGCTGTGCCAAGCTCCCAAAAGCCGCGTTCGTTGCGGCTAGAGGAAAGAGGTTCCATGTCAGCCAGCATCACCGTTCGACTGTCTACGGATGGACTTCCTCGTTCAGGAGCACTCCTCGTACCGTCCGGTATTATCACTGCCTTGGGTATGGTAGCGCATGTGACAGCAACTGGCGGCACGATCTTGGCTCAAACTCTTGAGCAGAATACAGGGCAAGCGGCGATGATACTGCGGCCGGATGCAAGAGAAATCGCCTTACATTACCACCTGCAAGGTATTGATCTGGACGGCAGGCTTCCCCGCTACCCTGACCTCGCGTTTCAGCCCCGGCCATGCCCACTGACGCAAGCCGCTGATGATTTAGCCCACGCGTCGATTAAGCTGGCACGCGAAGCGGGCGGCGGAAGGGATGCTGTCAGAGCACTCGTTGCTGAGGCCTCAGCAAGGTTCACCTACGACCACCCCGATGAAAAATTCAACGACGGCTTTGACGAGGTACCTTATCTTGGTTGCTCTGTCGCGACAGGTTCTTGCGTCGACATCAATACCTACCTAGTGGCAAGCTTGCGCTCAGCGGGCATCGAAGCCGCTTACGTCTATGGATACTTCTTTCCCGAGGAACGGCAGGGCTATACGGTGGGCATGCACTGCTGGGTCGTCACGCGGGTGAACGGCGAGCTCGAAGAGTGGGACATAGCTCATCATAAAAAGATGGGTACTGATGTTATCAGCGAAGGCCTCAACCCGAAGCCCGGATGCCGAGCCCTGATAGGCCACTCCATGAGCCACCGCTACGCCACGCCCTTCGGACTTATACAGACAAAACTGCTGGCCTCTCCTCTTTGGATCGACGAAGATGGAAAGTGTCGACCCATCAAGATCGACGGGGCGTGGCTCTCCGGCGACCTCCTGCAAGCTGCCTAACGCTGACTCGAAACGGAGTTCATTGATGAACCGCATTCACCTTCATGTTTACGTCGAAGACATGCCAGAAGCCGTTACTTTCTATACGGATTTGTTCGGTTCAAAACCAACGGTCACGAAGGACGACTATGCCAAATGGCTGATGGACTCGCCGTCGATGAACTTTGCCATTTCCACCAAGGGACAGGGCAAAGTCGGCTTGAGCCACCTCGGCATCCAGGTCGACGAACGTAGCGACCTGTCCGCGATCACCGAACGACTCAAGTACGCCGACCGTCAGTATTGGGAGCAAAAAGGCCAAACATGCTGCTATGCCGTATCGGACAAGACATGGGCAACCGACCCAGCGGGCATCAAATGGGAGAGCTTCGTTACCGACGGCGAATCCGATACCTACTACGGCGTGTCCGGCGACGAGGCTGAAGTTGAAAAGACTTATACATCCGATAGAGTTGAGCAAAAGCGCTGCTGTTCGTAGCTTGAATTTGTGATCGTCGTCCGCGCCTGCCCCCGATGCGGCTTAGCGTGGTAAGCCAAACGCGGAACACGCTGTGCAGAAACCAATCGGTTGCAATCATGGCTGTCCTTAGGCCACTCGGTTTCTGGGGCAAGCGTCTCGGGAGCGAGTGGGCTGCCATATGGCACGACGCTGGCCAAACCATTGATGGAATACGTACCGTATCCACGAACTTGGTATTCGCTGAGAGAAAGAGAGCCGCTTGGCTGGCTGCGTAGGCGGACTAAGCCTTCGATGATTTGATGGCTTCGATAGAAGCCATTCCGATGCGAAAAGGCTTTAACATCACTGCAGGCAAACATGGGAAAGAAGGTCTAGTTGCTGCTAGCAGCGGCATCGTACGGTAACCGCTGCAGGCCTCTACGATTTGTCATGTCGTCTCTCGAAAACTTCCCAATGTAGCTGCGTCCACGCGAGTCGGAACCAGAGCGGATAGACGTAAGCGTAGCTCTCCGCCGTGTCGGGTTGTTTTTCGCTGGACTTCCTCCGAACGGCAAGCGTTAGTCCATCCGTAGGCAGAGTGTGGAGCTCAGCGCCTGCAGGCCGCGGACTTCCTGGTCCAGCGGTCCTTCAGCCAGTGCGAGCGGCAATGAATGCCGTGCCCACTGACTGAAGGAGATCATCATGACCAGACTGTCCAACCACCAACGAGCCGTTCTCACCGCTGCTGCGGACCATCCTGAGGGTTTGCTGTGTGAGGCGGCGATTACAGACAACGCTATTCCCCGCGAGTGCTGACCGCGCTGACTAAACGCGGTTTGCTTGAGAAGATCAGCACTGATGAGGCTGGGGAGCTAGCGGACGAGGGAGCGAAGTCTGCGCTGCGGCTCACCGAAGCAGGCCGCACGGCTCTTGGTGGGAGCCGCGGTACGGAGGCGGCCTCCTCAGACCAACCCGCAGCTGGGCCGAGGCGAACGACGAAGCAGGAGACCGTGCTCTACCTCCTAAGGCAGGAACACGGAGCCAGCCTCACGGAGATCATGGAGGCAACGTCCTGGCAGCAGCACTCTGTGCGGGGCTTTCTGTCGGGTACGGTGAAGAAGAAGCTCGGCCACACCGTACTTTCCGAGCGATGTGCAACCCGGGGGCGGGTGTACCGGTTGGTCGAGGCTGGAGCCTGAGCCGATGGGCAAGGCTTTGACCACTCGGGCGCTGGCGGATCGGTTAGCGGACCTTGAGACCACGGACCGGCGGTGGCTCTGCGAGCTTTGGTCTGAGACGTTCCAGAAGCCGGCACCCAAGGGCTGGAGCCAAGCGATG
>JABSRH010000128.1 GCA_013215175.1 Parvularculaceae bacterium
GGTGGAGGATGTTCCAGCAGAGCAATTGGCCGTCCGGGCTGAGCAGGAAGAAGCCATGCATTATCAAACTGTTGTATCAGAGTTTCGTGCGCTTCCGCACAACGATAAAGTCGTCTTGGCCCTTATTGCCATTGAAGGTCTGAAGTACGACGAGGTGGCCACCTTGCTCGACGTACCCATCGGTACGGTTCGATCCAGACTGAGCCGAGCGCGCACCCGATTGCGTGAACGACTAGAAAAATTCGAGGACGAGGGAACTAAAGTCGCCCAGGCGGTGTAAGGCCACCATGAGCACGCCTTTGAACCTTGTCACTGAGCAAGATATCCATGCCTATATCGACGGAGAGCTGGCCGGCGATCGACGGCAAGTCGTCGAAAGGTTTCTCGCTGAGCGGGACCTGCCCTTGCAGCGCGCTGCGCGATATCTCCGTAACAACTTTGACCTTCGCGCCCTGCGCGATGAGATCTACCAAGACAGCGCCCTGAAGGCTGAGATTGATCGGCTGCTTGCGCGCCTGTCACCGTCGCCAGCATAGTCGCTCGCGGCAACAGGTCTTGCGACCACGCCTAGCGACGACGCGAACGCGTCGCTAGATAGCCGCCATGACCAAGACCCCACCGGAAAATTCTGGCTTCTCCGAGGCCATCGCCACCTATCACGGTCGCCACCAACCGGAGGCTTGGACGCCGCACCGGCCAGAGCGGCCCGAAAAAATGGATGGCGGCCGCACTTTTGAGGTGGTGTCGGATTACGAGCCTGCCGGTGACCAGCCAGCGGCCATCGATGAACTGGTCGACGGCGTGAAGGTGCACGAGCGCGACCAGGTTCTGCTCGGCGTTACGGGGTCGGGTAAGACCTTTACTATGGCCAAAGTGATTGAGGCGACCCAGCGTCCCGCCCTGATCCTCGCTCACAACAAGACCTTGGCTGCCCAGCTGTACGGCGAGTTCAAAGCGTTCTTTCCCAACAACGCGGTAGAGTATTTCGTCAGCTATTACGACTACTACCAGCCTGAAGCTTACGTTCCGCGTACAGACACGTACATCGAGAAAGAATCGACGATCAATGAGCAGATCGACCGTATGCGGCATGCCGCAACACGGTCACTGCTCGAACGCGACGATGTGATCATCGTGGCCTCAGTTTCGTGTATTTACGGCATCGGGTCGGTGGAAACCTATACGGCGATGGTCTTCGATCTCGAGGTGGGTGAGCAAATTGAGCGCAAGCAACTACTCGCTGACCTCGTGGCGTTACAGTACAAGCGCAATGATCAAGCGTTCCAGCGTGGGACCTTCCGTGCACGTGGCGACACGATCGAGATCTTTCCTGCGCACTATGAGGACGCGGCTTGGCGGGTCACTTTGTTCGGCGATGAGATCGAGGAAATCGCTGAGTTTGACCCGCTAACGGGGAAGAAGCTCGATAGCCTAAAGAAAATTCGTCTTTATGCAAACAGCCACTATGTGACACCGCGCCCTACGCTGTCGAAGGCAATGAAAGACATCAAGCTCGAGCTCGATCGCACCCTCCCGGTGTTGCACGAGGAAGGAAAGCTGCTTGAGGCTCAACGTCTGGAACAGCGTGTGCAGTTCGACCTAGAGATGATGGCCGCCACTGGTTCGTGCCAGGGCATCGAGAATTATTCTCGGTACCTCACCGGCAGAAAGCCGGGCGAGCCACCACCAACGCTGTTCGAATATCTACCGGACAACGCCCTCCTGTTCTGCGACGAAAGCCACGTCACCGTGCCGCAGATTGGTGCGATGTTCAAAGGTGACTACGCACGAAAAAGGACGCTTGCTGAATATGGCTTCCGCCTGCCCAGTTGCCTGGACAACAGGCCCCTCAAGTTTGAAGAGTGGGAAGCCATGCGCCCGCAGACGCTGCACGTCTCGGCAACGCCGGGTCCATGGGAAATGGACCGCAGCGCCGGCGTGTTCGTGGAGCAGGTGATCAGGCCGACCGGTCTCGTGGATCCACCGGTCGAGATCCGGCCCGTGTCAAAGGACGACTTCAGCCAAGTCGATGACGTCATCGATGAGGTCAAACGTGTCGCAAAGTTAGGTGGCCGTTCACTCGTCACGACCCTGACAAAAAAGATGGCCGAAGACCTCACCGAGTATATGCATGACCAAGGTGTGCGTGTGCGTTACATGCACTCCGATGTCGATACGGTCGAGCGCATCGAGATCATTCGCGATTTGCGTTTAGGGTCGTTCGATGTCCTCATCGGCATCAACTTGCTTCGTGAAGGCCTCGATATTCCTGAGTGTCAGTTCGTGGCCATTCTTGATGCGGATAAAGAGGGCTTTCTGAGGTCTGAAACCTCACTGATCCAGACCATTGGCCGTGCGGCGCGGAACGTGGAAGGCCGTGTCATTCTTTATGCCGATAAAATGACAGGCTCTATGGAGCGTGCCTTGGCCGAGACAGAGCGTCGTCGCCAGAAGCAACTTGAGCATAATGAAGAGCACGGGATTACGCCGAAGACGGTGAAGGCCAAAATCGCAGAGATCGTTGATAGTGACGATGACGCGACGAAGGCGGCTGCGGGTACGACGTTCAGCTCGCAACGCCTCACGGGCACAACGGGCATGGCGGAAGAGCAGGCCAAGTTCGCGCCCGGTGGAAACCTCAAGACGCATATGGCTGCGCTTGAGAAACAGATGCGCGATGCGGCGGGCGATCTCGATTTCGAGAAGGCGGCAGAGCTGCGAGACGAAATCAAACGCCTGCAAGATTTAGAGCTCGAGACGAAATAAAAGGACCGCAGGCGGACAGCCTGCGATCCTTTCCCTACGGCACGTAAGCGTTAGAGGTCGCTCATGTCCATGACGGACACGTCACCGATGCCGGCGGATTCCACCGATGACTTGATCTGTTCGGCATCACCGATGATCAGCCAAATGATCTCGTCAGGGCGGATTACATCAGCAGCTGCTTTCTGCAAATCTTCGGTGCTCAGTGCGCGATAACGCTCGGGCAAGGTCTCAGGGTAGTTATCGGGTCGACCATAGCGCCCAGAGGACAAGAGGCTTCCGAGCACCGCACCGGATGTCTCATATTGTCCTGGTAGGGAGCGAATGTTGTCGAGCACCACACGGCTCAGCTCTTCGTCCGTAGCCGGTTTTTCGGATAAGTAGCCCTTAAGCTCCTTTTGGATTTCAGCGATGGATTCCGCCGTTTTGTCCGCCTGCACAGGCGCGAGGATGATCCAGGGGCGCTGTGCTTTCGCCCCCACCAACACCGTCTGGGCACCGTAGGACCAGGCTTTATCCTCGCGGAGATTGGTATTGATGCGGCTGTTGAAGTTGCCGCCAAGGATCTCGTTCATCGCCGAGATCTCGATGTTGTTCTCGACACCTTGCGGAGGAGCGATGTGGCCCGCGAGGATGATGGATTGCGCGGACCCTGGACGGTTGACGATGACAACCTTCGGCTCAGCGAAATCGACCGTTGGTATGTTCTTCATCGGCTTCTCGCCTTCGGCGCGCCACTTGCCAAATGCCTTCTCAAGCTCAGGCTTGATAGCGTCCAGA
The DNA here is from genome assembly GCA_013215175.1 of Parvularculaceae bacterium. Lineage (GTDB taxonomy): Bacteria > Pseudomonadota > Alphaproteobacteria > Caulobacterales > Parvularculaceae > Parvularcula. Next base: position 3,544 of record JABSRH010000128.1, read on the forward strand.
TTGGTATCACCCACCACGTAGAGGGTGGCATTGTCGGGACGCATCCACGTCTGGGTCCATCCGACAAGGTCATCGCGCGTGACCGATGATGCAACATCTTCCGTACCCGACCCGGTAAGAGGGATGCCGTACGCGTGACCCTTGCCGTACATCATTTCCGGCAGCATGCGCAGGGCGATCGATGTGGGGTTGGCCTTTTCTTGGGCGATCCCGGTCAAGATCTGCGTGCGCTGGCGTTCGATTTCCTCCTCGGGAAAGTTTGGACGCAGAACAACATCAGCCATCAATCCCAGGCTTTTGCTGAGATTTTCGGAGAGAGCGGACATTTGTACCGTGGTGGTGTCCAGGTTCGAGCCTGAACCGAGCGTCGTGCCAAGTTTCTCAAGCTCAGCAGCGAGCCCTAGCGCATCATACTTGCCCGCCCCTTCATCGAGCATCCGAGTGGTGAAACTGGCGAGGCCAAGCTTGCCGCCTGCGTCGGACGCGTAACCAGCGTCGAACTGGAGAGCCACGTTCACCACCGGGATCGTGCTGCGCTCAGCCAGAACCACGTTCAATCCGTTAGACAGTGTCGTGCGCTGAACGTCAGGGAAGTCCAGTGCCGTTTCACCGGTCACGGCGGGTAGGCCGCTGGAGCGGTCGACGCCGTTGCTAGCGTTTTGGAAGTCATCAAACGGAAGGACCGTGAGCTGATAATAATTGTCCTTAAGCCATTCTTGCGCCGCGGCTTGCACACCACGTGGCGTAGCGGCGTCGAGCTCATCGAGCTCACGCTGATAGAACGCGGGATCACCCGCCACCAGCTCACCTTGCGCGAGGGCCACGGCCTTGCCGCCAAAGCCGCCCACTTGCTCAAGTCCACGGATCGTTGCGGCCCGCGATTTCGTGGCCACGAGCTCAACCTCTTCCCGTTTCGGCGGGCGTGAAAGGAACTCAGCGATCTGTTTGTCGAGCTCTTTCTCGACCTCTTCGATACTTTCGCCTTCCTTCACCGACACCACGACGCCGAAAATAGATGCCATTTTCTGTTCAAGGTTGAAGACGCCGACATCGGTAGCGATCTGTTGATCGTAGACCATCTCCTTGTACAGACGACTGTTCTTGCCATCGCCGAGGATCGACGCGGCAACCGCGAGGTCCGTGGAGACAGGGTTGGTATCTTCGGGTGCTACCCAGACGCGGTAAATGCGTGCTTGGGGAACTTGATCGTACATCGTCTCACGATTGATCTGGGTACGGTTCGGAATCCAAGCGTCCCACTTCGTTAGGGGAGGGCCCGCTTCAATGTCGCCGAAATATTTCTCGACCAGCGGCTTGGCTTCGTCGGCGTCGATATCTCCTGCGAGCACGAGGATCGCATTGTTCGGACCGTAATATTCTTCGAACCAACCCTTCACATCGTCCAGCGTCGCGGCGTTGAGGTCATCCATCGAACCGATAACCGTGTGGCCGTAGGGGTGGTGAGGGGGGAACAGCCCTTCGATGATAGAACCGAAGACTCGTCCGTACGGAGCGTTTTCGCCTTGGCGCTTTTCGTTTTGCACGACACCGCGCTGCTCATCGAGTTTGTCTTGTGTCACCGCGCCGATGAAGTGGCCCATGCGATCCGATTCCATCCACAAGATGCGATCGAGCGCAGGCGTGGGGACGGTTTGGAAGTAGTTGGTCCGATCGAAGCTAGTCGTACCATTTAGGCCCGTCGCACCGATTTCCTGCAGCGGCTTGAACCACTCATCGTCGTAGTTTTCGGAGCCGTTGAACATCAGATGCTCAAAAAGGTGCGCGAAGCCGGACTGACCTTCGGGCTCGTCCTTTGAGCCCACCTTGTACCAAACGCTGACCGCCACGACGGGCGCTTTGCGGTCCTCGTGCACGATCACCGTCAGTCCATTGTCGGTCTCGAACTTCTCAAAGGGGATCTCGATATCTTGCGCAAAGGTACTGGCGGCGAGCGCTAGAGCGCTGCCAGCAACGGACATGATGCGTTTCATGGGGGTTCCTCCTAGGATCTTCGCGGCATGAAATTGCCGAAAAACGATAAAGGTTGGTATGGGAAGTCTGATACTGGTGCAACGGGGCGACAGTTCTGAGAACATGACGACGCGGCGATAAATTCACTTGAACCACCGCCTACGAAGGGCAATTTCGTGAACATGTACCACGACCCGAGAGACCATGGTCCCGTCGATCTCACCTTGCCTGAGGAGATCCTGTTGCTCGTTTTGGATGATGTCACAGGGCGCATTCAGGGCTCGCTACCGACTTACTTGGCGGCGGGTGCCGCCATGGCGTCACTGGCATTCTCGGGCCACATCTCACCGCGGGGCGAGGGTAAGTCGGGGCGCTTTGAGGCAACCTACATGTCGCTTCCCTCGGACACCTATCTCAGCCGGGCCCTCAATCTGATGATTGCCAAGGGTTTTGATAAGAAACCGAGAGTGCTTCTAACCGCTGTGGCTCGGCACAACGGGTTGATCCCGCTGCTGAAACAGAATCTGATTGACAAGGGTATTCTCGAGCGCACGTGGAAAGAGAAGTTCATCATCTTTACCGAGACGAATTATCCGACGATCAATCCGGTGCCGGAGCAATTGCTCAAGGAGCGGATGGAAAACGCCATGTTCGGCACAGGCGCGATTGATCCTCGCGATGCTGTACTGATCACCTTGGCCAAGGCGGGCGGGGTGCTGAACCGAAACTTCAATCCCCGGGTGCTGAAGGCGCACAGGCGGCGGATCAACGAAATCTGCAAGGGGGACAATCTCGCCACCACGGCCACGAAGCAGGCGATAGAGGCTGTGCATGCTGCGATGATTGCCGCGACGGTGGTGCCTGCGGTCGCGGCTGGGATCTGACAGCAGATCACCAACATACTAAAGCGAAATCCAATCGGTTCTCACTGTCAAGAATCGTCATACTTTCTGACGCCCTAAACCTGCTATCAATTTCGACCTTGTCCGTTCCCACTGCGAACTGGCTCTCGGGCAGTGGTGCTTTTGCGTTGGTCGGCCGCCGGAAGATCAAGGGTTAAACTGTGAGGTAACGTATGCGGACGATACCTGGCGCGTGAGCGCCGCGTGTCAGAAGCCTCGTTTTGAGGCCTCAACGATAGGGGGCGTCGAGCTCGATGTTGCGGGCGATTTCTCGCTCCCACCGGTCACCATTCGCTAGAAGCTTGTCCTTGTTATAGAACAGCTCCTCACGCGTTTCGGTAGCGAATTCGAGGTTCGGCCCCTCGACGATGGCGTCCACGGGGCAGCTTTCTTGGCAATACCCACAGTAAATGCACTTCGTCATATCGATGTCGTAGCGCGTGGTTCGGCGGCTACCGTCCTCGCGAGGCTCGGCTTCGATCGTGATCGCCTGAGCAGGACAGACCGCCTCACAGAGCTTACACGCGATGCAGCGCTCTTCGCCATTCGGATAGCGGCGCAGCGCGTGCTCGCCGCGATATCGCGGGCTGATGGCGCCACGCTCGTACGGGTAGTTCACCGTATGCTTCGGCCGGAAGTAATACTTCAACCCGAGCCAAAAGGCGGAGGCAAAATCCGTAAGCAGAGCACCTTTGATCGCCTGAGCTACGCGCGACATCTCATGATCTCCAGGATTGGAAAGCTTCGGCCAAGCCGGGGAAGGTGATCAGCACACCGGCAACAAGCATCAGGTAAGCGATGGACGTGGGCAGAAAAATCTTCCAACCGATCCGCATCAACTGGTCATAGCGGTAGCGAGGCACGATCGCCTTCACCATGGCGAACATGAAGAACACGAACACAACCTTCACGGCAAACCAAAAGGGGCCGAGCCAGGCGGCATTGAGGCCAAGGAAATCCCCCACCGGCGACAGCCAACCGCCCATGAACAAGATAACCGTCATCGAGCACATCAGCACGATGTTCATGTACTCGCCGATCATGAAGAGAAGATACGGCGTAGACGAATATTCGACCTGGTAGCCGGCGACGAGTTCCGACTCAGCCTCCGGCAAATCGAACGGCGGTCGGTTCGTCTCGGCCAACGCTGAGATGAAGAACATCACGAAGAGGGGGAACAGCGGCAGAAAGTGCCAATTGAGGATGCCGAGCCCCCGGTCCTGGCTCTCCACGATGTGGCTCAGATTCATCGAGCCCACGAGCAGCAACACTGAGATGATGATGAAGCCGAGCGAGACTTCGTAAGACACCATCTGCGCTGCGGAGCGAAGCGCGCCTAAGAACGGATACTTCGAGTTGGAAGCCCAACCGCCCATGATGATGCCGTAGACGCCGAGCGAGCTGACCGCGAAAAGGTACAGGATCCCGACATTGATGTCGGAAACCACCAGGCCCGCACCCACGGGGATGACCGCCCAGGAGATGACCGCCAAGATGAAGCTGATCATCGGCGCGATGATGAAGACCGTTTTGTCCGCCCCGTCGGGGATAACCACTTCCTTGAAAGCGAACTTGAAAAAGTCGGCGAAGGACTGAAACAGCCCGAACGCGCCCACCACGTTCGGGCCTTTGCGCATTTGTACAGCAGCCCAAACCTTGCGGTCGAACAGCAGCAAAAACGCCAAACTGATGAGGATCGCCAGGAGCAGGATCGTCGCCTGCGTCAGCGTCGTCAGGGCCCCAAAAAGCGGGTTACCCCAGTCACGGGTGGTCAAAAAATCCATACAGGCATGGAACTAGCGGAACTCGGCTAACGGGGGAAGAAGGTTGTCAGCGCAATTGTCGCGCGTTGGCCAGTGGCTTTCCGAGCGACCCCCATCGTTGGTTTGCGGTTGCGATGGCCGGGTGGGTGGGTCAGCGTATTTGCTGCTGCCGCGGCCGCTTTGAACAGTCGGCCGAGAGGG
>JABSRH010000129.1 GCA_013215175.1 Parvularculaceae bacterium
GAGAACCAAAACAAGGTGGTGATCGCCGTCGTCGCGGTGGCAAGGCCGAAGAAGATCGGGACGAGTTCCAGGATCGTCTAGTGGCCATCAACCGCGTCGCATAAACGGTGAAGGGCGGTAAGAACTTCGGTTTCGCTGCGCTCGTCGTTGTCGGTGACCAAAAAGGTCGTGTCGGTTTCGGTAAGGGTAAAGCGCGTGAAGTGCCTGAGGCTATTCGCAAGGCGAACCAAGAAGCCAAGCGTAACCTCATCCGTGTACCGCTTCGTGATGGCCGCACGCTGCACCACGATGCTCAGGGCCGCCACGGCGCTGGTAAAGTTGTGCTGCGTACGGCTCCTCCAGGTACCGGTGTGATCGCAGGTGGTCCGATGCGTGCTGTGTTCGAAATGCTCGGCGTCCAAGACGTCGTGGCGAAGTCGATCGGCACCTCGAACCCGTACAACATGGTCCGTGCAACAATCGATGCCCTGAAAGAGCAATCGAACCCGCGTTCCATCGCGGCCAAGCGCGGTCTTAAAGTCTCTGACCTCATTGCCCGTCGGGCGGCGGTGCAGGCAGACGCAACCGTTGTGGATGCAGGCTAATGGCTGACTACGAAAAGAAAACCGAAGGCCGCGGCCGTGTTGTGGCGAAGAACCATGGCGCGGACAAGGCCAAGGCAGAGGGCCGTGCAGTGATCACTGTGCGCCAGTTTGCTTCGCCAATCCGCCGTGAAGCTTCGCAAGCCGCGACGCTTAAAGGTCTGGGTCTGGGTAAGATCGGTCGCGAGCGTGAGCTCGAGGACACGCCAGCCGTCAGAGGCATGATCCGCAAAGTCCGCCACATGGTGGAAGTTGTCGGCGAAGGCCGCGCCGTAAGCTAAACAACATCGCTCCCCACGGGGAGCGATTTTCATTTGAACATCAGGCGAGGGGCCCAACGCGCCCCGTTAGTCGAAAGGACAGTACAATGAGCATTCGTCTCACCGACCTTCGTGACAATCCAGGCGCCCGTAAGGCCCGTAAGCGTGTTGGCCGTGGTATCGGCTCTGGCATGGGCAAAACCGGTGGCCGCGGTGTCAAAGGTCAGAAATCCCGCTCGGGTGTTGCCATCAACGGTTTCGAGGGTGGCCAGATGCCACTCCACATGCGTCTGCCAAAGCGCGGCTTCAACAAGCCGAACGCGAAGACCTTCGCAGAGATCAACCTCGACCTCGTTCAGGCTGCTGCCGACGCTGGCCACGCCACGCTGACCGAAGATGGTCTCCTGGAAGCTGGTCTCATCAAGAACAAGCGCGACGGTCTGCGTCTTCTCGGCACGGGCGAGCTTTCGGCCAAGGTCGACGTCACCGTTACTTACGCCACGGCTTCGGCTCGCGCTGCGGTCGAAAAAGCGGGCGGCTCGGTCACCATGACCCGCCCTGAAAGGCACAAGCGTCTCCGCGGCAAAGAACGCGAAGAAGCGAAAAAAGCCGCGAAGAAAAAGTAAATTCAGTACGGTTATCCCGGAAGCCCGCGAGGGCTCTCCGGGGTCCATCTTCGCTTCGATGGATCCCGGTTCTTCGCTGGCGCTTCAGCTGGGATGACGTCCGGACAGGTTTCCGTTGTGCCGGTAGTGCTCTCGGAACGAACACCGTCTAAAGGGCCAGCATGACCTCAGCCGCAGAACAAATGGCTTCCAACTTCAGCCTGGGCAATTTTGCCAAGGCCGATGAGTTGCGCCAGCGTATTTTCTTCACCCTTGGCGCTCTGATTGTTTACCGCCTCGGTACGTTCATTCCGATCCCAGGCGTTGACCCTGTCGCCTTTGCGGAGCTGTTCCGCGGGCAGACCAGTGGGCTCCTCGGCACATTCAACCTGTTCTCAGGTGGTGCCACCGAGCGGATGGCAATTCTCGCGCTGAACATCATGCCGTACATTTCGGCCTCGATTATCATGCAGATGATGTCGGCGATCATTCCGTCGCTCGAAGCCATCAAGAAAGAGGGCGAAAGCGGCCGTCGCCAGATCAACCAGTACACGCGCTACCTCACCGTCGCGCTGGCCATCGTCCAAGGCTACTTCATCGCCGTTACGGTGATGGGTCAGCAGTCCGGCGGCATTCCCGTTGTCGCCAACCCGGGCCCGGCTTTCCTGGTGACCACGGTGGTAACGCTGGTTGGCGGCGTTATGTTCCTCGTCTGGTTGGGTGAGCAGATCACCGCGCGCGGCATCGGCAACGGTATCTCGCTGATCATCTTCGCCGGCATCATCGCTGAGCTGCCTCGTGCAGCGGCGGGCCTTCTGACCTCCGGTCAGACTGGTGCACTGCCCGTCTTCGTCGTCTTCATTGTCATTGCTTTGTCGATCTCGTTGATCGCCTTTGTGGTGTTTATGGAACGGTCCCAGCGGCGCTTGCTGGTTCAGTATCCGCGTCGCCAGCAAGGCAACAAGATGAGCCAAGGCGAGAAGAGCCACCTGCCGCTCAAACTGAATACCGCGGGCGTGATCCCGCCGATCTTTGCCAGCTCGCTTCTGTTCTTGCCGGCAACGGCGCAAGGCGCGATCGGCGCTGACGCTCCGTTCTGGCTGCAGAACCTGGTGGGCTCGATCCAGCCGGGCACATGGCTCTACATGGGCATCTACGCCGCTGGCATCATCTTCTTCTGCTTCCTCTACACGTCCATCGTCTTCAATCCTGAAGACACTGCGGACACGCTGAAGCAGTATGGCGGCTTCATTCAGGGCTACCGCCCGGGCGCCAAGACCGCGGAGTATATCGACTATGTGCTCACCCGAATCACGGTGATCGGTGCTGCCTATTTGACCTTTGTCTGTCTGATGCCCGAGTTCCTTCGTATGCAATATTCCGGCATACCCGTGTATCTGGGGGGCACGTCGCTGCTGATTGTGGTGACGGTGACCCTCGATACGGTTCAGCAGATCCAGGGCCATTTGCTCGCGCAGCAATATGAGTCGCTGATCAAGAAGTCGAAATTGAGAGGATCGCGCCGGTGATCATTATCTTCCTCGGCCCACCAGGCGCCGGCAAAGGGACCCAGGCCAAACGCATCGCTGAGAAGCACGGCATTCCGCAGCTCTCTACAGGCGACATGCTCCGCGCCGCCATCGCCAACGGTACGGAACTCGGCAAGAAGTGCAAAGCGATCATGGATGCCGGTGATCTGGTCTCTGACGACATTGTGGCCGGGATCATCGGTGACCGAATCGAAGAGCCTGATTGCAAGCCTGGCTTCCTGCTCGACGGCTTCCCCCGCACGGTGAAGCAGGCTGAGCTTCTTGATCAGATCCTCAAGAACAAAGACCGCAAGGTCGATGTGGTGCTCGAGCTCGTCGTCGATGACGAAGCGCTGGTCGAGCGCCTCAACAGCCGCATCGCCGAAACCAAGGCCCGCGGCGAAGAGGTGCGTTCCGACGACAACGAAGAGACCTTCCGCAAGCGTCTCGGGGTCTACAACGACCAAACCGCACCGCTGGTCCCGTTCTACAAAGAGCAGGGCCTGGTGAAGAGCATCGATGGCATGAAGTCGATCGACGAGGTGACGGCGGCGATCGAGGTGGCTGTCAGCTAGTCAACGGTGCTGTATGAAGGTGTACGCCTCGCACCTGCCGTGGGCGTTCGATTTCTACCCTGATTATCCGACAGCTACGTTTACCGAGCTTAGCGAGTTGTTGCGATAAAATCTCAAATCCCTTAGTATTCCAGTGGGAACTAAGGGAACTATCATGAAACTCATTCTTGCCGGTGCTGCGGCACTCTTCAGTGCGTCTAACGCACATGCTGTCATCAACACGTACGACAGTCTGGCGGATCTTCAGGCAGCGAGTACTTTGCTGATCTTGGAAGATTTCGAAGACGTTAGCTTTCAACTCGCCGAGCGTGTTTCTGCTGATAACTTCGATGTTGCCGAGACAGTCGGGGCTCCGAACGAAGTCGCCCTAGGCCCGATTGGGGTCCTCGATTTTGGCCTTGTTAGCGGCACAGACAATGTCGGCTACAACGACAACGGTCGGTCGGTTGGCGTATTCGACAGTTTTAGCGGCTCGTTCACCGCGCTTGGTTTCTGGTACGCTACCAGCGAGGACAGCGTCGTACGCCTTTCGGTGAACGGCAGTGAGGTTGCCGTGCTGGATGCCAGTGCCACGCCTGCATTTTTTGGCCTTACGACGATGTCGCCCCTCGTGACGGTGGCGTTCGACGTTTCAGGCTCGCCTTTTGTCGCCTTTGATGATGTCTATTTGGGATCAGCTGCACCAGTGCCGGTTCCGGCGGCGGCACCTCTCATGTTGGCCGGGTTGGCAGCGCTCGGTCTGCGGAAGAAGCGTAAATCGTAAGTTCCGCGTAACGCTGCTTGACAACAGGGAACGAGGCTTTACACCCCGCTCCCTACCGAATCTTTCGGGGGCACTCCCTTTGCTGTGTTTGGGAGTGCCTTCTCTGTTTAGAAACCGCGTTTTCGAACGCGTATCCGACCAAAAGGACGATCATGGCCCGCATTGCCGGTGTGAACATTCCGAACAACAAGCGCGTTCACATCGCGCTGACCTACATCCACGGTATTGGTACTTCAAAGGCGATGGAAATCGTTGAGAAGACCGGGCTCGACACCACGCGCCGCGTGCAGGACCTCACCGACGCTGAGGTTCTCCGCATTCGTGAGACGATCGACGCTGACTACACTGTGGAAGGTGACCTGCGTCGCGAGAATGCTCAGAACATCAAGCGCCTGATGGACCTTGGTTGCTACCGTGGTCTGCGCCACCGTCGTGGTCTGCCGGTTCGTGGTCAGCGTACCCACACCAACGCACGGACGCGTAAAGGTCCGGCTCGTCCGATCGCTGGGAAGAAGAAATAATGGCACGCCAACCCACTCGTCAGGCTCCGCGTCGTCGCGAGCGCAAGAACATCGTTTCCGGCGTCGTTCACGTGAACGCGTCGTTCAATAACACGCATGTCACGATCGCCGATGCCCAAGGCAACACGATCAGCTGGTCCACCGCTGGCCACATGGGCTTCAAAGGCTCGCGTAAATCGACGCCCTTCGCTGCGCAGATGGCTGCTGAGGACGCTGCGAAGAAAGCTATGGAGCACGGTCTGCGTTCTGTTGACGTGCTGGTGCGCGGTCCTGGTTCGGGCCGTGAGAGCGCTCTGCGGGCGCTTCAGGCTGCTGGCCTGACGGTTACGACGATCAAAGACGTTACGCCGATCCCGCACAACGGTGTTCGTCCACGTAAACGCCGCCGCGTCTAAGACTCACTTTAAGGCTTGGGGCACGCCTGAAGTGTTCCGTTGGAGAAACCTATGCTCGAAAAGAACTGGCAAGAGCTCATCAAGCCTCAGCAGCTTGACGTTCAGCCGGGCTTTGACCCGCAGCGTAAAGCGACCATCGTCGCTCAGCCTCTAGAGCGCGGCTTTGGCCTGACGCTGGGGAACTCGCTGCGCCGTATTCTGATGTCGTCGCTGCAAGGCGCGGCTGTGACGTCCGTCCAGATCGACGGCGTCGTCCACGAATTCAGCTCGATCCCCGGCGTCCGCGAAGACGTCACCGTGATCATCCTCAACATCAAGCAGCTGGCGCTGCGCATGCATGTTGATGGTCCGAAGCGCCTGACCCTCCACAAGAAGGGCCCAGGCGTTGTCACAGCTGCTGATATCCAAGAGACGGCTGACATCGAGATCCTCGATAAAGAGCACGTGATCTGCACGCTCGACGAGGGCGCTGACCTCCGCATGGAGCTGGTGGTGCAGACCGGTAAGGGCTACGTGCCTGCCGATCGTAACCGTCCAGAAGACGCGCCGATCGGTCTTATTCCGGTCGATAGCCTCTACTCACCGGTGCGTCGCGTGTCTTATCGCGTGGAGAACACCCGTGAAGGCCAAGTCCTCGACTATGATCGCCTGATCCTCGACGTCGAGACGAATGGTGCCGTGAGCCCAGAGGATGCCGCCGCTTTCGCTGCGCGTATTCTCCAGGACCAGCTGCAGATCTTCGTTAACTTCGACGAGCCGAAGGCGGATCAAGCGCAGGAGAAAGAAGAAGAGCTTCTCTTCAACGCGGCGCTACTCAAGAAGGTCGATGAGCTCGAACTGTCTGTTCGTTCTGCCAACTGCCTGAAAAACGACAATATTGTCTACATTGGCGACCTTATCCAAAAGACCGAAGGCGAAATGCTTCGCACGCCGAACTTTGGTCGGAAGTCGTTGAACGAGATCAAAGAGGTTCTTGCCTCGCTCGGTCTGCACCTCGGTATGGAAGTTCCGGATTGGCCGCCGGATAATATCGAAGAGCTTGCCCGGAAATTCGAAGACCAGTCGTAAGACTGTCAGAACCCAAACCATCCGGCCTAGCGCTGGAGTAGTGGAGATTGAACCATGCGCCACGGTATCGCGCACCGTAAACTGAACCGCACGGCGAGCCACCGGAAGGCCATGTTCGCCAACATGGCGGCATCGCTCATCAAGCACGAGCAGATCGTGACGACTCTGCCGAAAGCCAAAGAGCTGAAGCCGATCGCGGACAAGCTCATCACGCTAGCTAAGCGCGGTGACCTGCATGCTCGTCGTCAGGCGATCAGCAAGATCCGCGATGTGGAGATGGTTGGTAAGCTTTTTGAGACGCTTGGCCCACGCTACAAGGATCGTAACGGCGGTTACACGCGTGTGATGAAGGCAGGCTTCCGCTTCGGCGACAACGCACCGCGTGCTGTGATCGAGTTTGTTGATCGCGACGAGACGGCTAAGGGCAAAGATTCTGGCCCCACCATGCAAGTGGTTGAATCAGAGGACGCATAAGCGCTCGTCCATACCTGTTGAAGAAGCCGCCCTTGGGCGGCTTTTTTATTGCGCGATAATCGCGGTGGCGAGAATGGTTGTGAGGCGACGATAGATCGTGTCACAGTCAGACCATGTTAAAAAAAAGATAGCCGCCCTCATCGGCACCGCTCTCGGCCTCACTGCAACATCCGCCCTTGCGGGGACCTATACCGTGCTGCGTACGGATCGATTGATTGCAGAGCCAGGTGAGAGTGAGCCGAGCCCTGCCACCATCTTGCTTGCTGGGAACAAGATTGCCGACGTGCGCATTGGGCAGGTCAGTGATGATGTCCTTGAAGGTGAGGGGCATACGCTTGCGGCAAGCTATGATCTTACGGGGCATACGGTGCTTCCTGGGCTGATCGATGGGCACGTTCACATCACCTTCGAAGGCAACCCGATGCAACGTCTGCAGATGGTTCAGTTCGACAGTGCTGACATGGCCATGAAGGGCGCAGGCTTTGCTCGGAAGACGCTGATGGCGGGCTTTACAACTGTGCGTGACGTGGGTGCCGACAGTGACGCCGTCTTCGCGTTGCGTGCGGGTGTCGCCCGTGGCGACGTGGTGGGTCCACGGATCTTGTCCAGCGGCGATACTGTGTCGATCACGGGTGGCCATGGCGATCGGTCACAAGGCTATTCCAACGACGTCGCACATGTCCTCACGTCTCCTTCGATCTGCAACGGCGCCGATGATTGCCGACGCGCGGTACGGGAACAGATCCGTCGTGGTGCGGATCATATCAAGATCATGGCTACCGGCGGCGTTCTGTCGAACACGCTGACGGGTACGGAGCAGCAGTTCACGAGCGAGGAGATGGAGGCGATCGTTGATGCCGCGCGCAAGATGGGCCGCGATGTCACGGCTCATGCTCACGGCAAAACAGGTATCGAGGCTGCACTGAACGCGGGTGTACGCACGATTGAACACGGTACGTACCTCGATGATACGACGGTCCGCGCGTTCAAGAAGAACGACGCCTTCCTGGTGCCAACACCTCTTGCAGGCGCCACCGTTGCGGGGTGGGCTGAGGACCCTAACACGTTCCTGACGTCGGCTCAGCGGGTAAAGGCGGCTCGTGTAGGACCGCTAATGCAAGCCATGGGCACGCGGGCTTACAAGGCTGGTGTGAAGATCGCCTTCGGCACCGATAGCGGTGTCTCGCGACACGGCGATAACGCGAAGGAATTCGCGCTCATGGTGGCCACGGGCATGAGCCCCGCGGAGACTATCCGCGCTGCCACTGTCATTGGTTCAGAGAATATCCGTATGCAGGACCAAATCGGCACCATCGAAGCCGGCAAGCTCGCCGATATCATTGCTGTGAAGGGTGACCCCCTTGAGGATGTCACCCTGCTTGAGAACAGCATCGCCTTCGTGATGAAGGACGGCAAGGTGTTTAAAAACGAGTAAGGGGCACCTTACTCAGCGGCGATAGCACTGGCCTGGCGCGAGGCCACACGCGCGTCCCATTTGTCGGCATACATGGCGTCGATCTCCTCGATCGCCTTGTGCTTGCCAACGATCAGGGCACGGCTTTGATATTGCCGCAGCATCTTGCGGAACGCGAGATCGTCATAG
>JABSRH010000013.1 GCA_013215175.1 Parvularculaceae bacterium
ATCCTTTGGGGCGCCTCGCTCGTCATCTGGCTTGGTGTAGGCGGCAAGAAGGGCATGGATATCTGGACACCCTTGTTCGCGTTCTGGGTACTGAACGGTGCTGTCTTGTGGCTAGCCTCAAGGAGAGATCGATGACCGACCTCACGCCCCAAACCACCTTCGACACCTTCATGGCCCTGGACATCCGTATCGGGACCATTGTGCAGGCGGAGGTCTTTGCCGAGGCACGCAAGCCCGCCTACAAGCTGATGGTGGACTTCGGCGAAGAGATCGGCGTCAAGAAGAGCTCCGCCCAAATCACCGTTCATTATGAACCTGATGAGCTGATCGGGAAGCAAGTCATGGGCGTCGTCAACTTCCCGCCACGCCAGATCGGCCCTGTGAAATCGCAGGTCCTCGTTCTCGGGTTTGAGGACGCCGAAGGCGCGGTGGTGTTAGCTGGGCCCGACTTTGAGGTTCCCAACGGGACGCGGATGTCATGAGCGCGTCTCGCAAGAAGCCACTCGAACGGCACGAAGTCACGATCCACTATCTCGAGCAAAGCCAACCGCGGACTCTCGCGCCCGTGCCAGCGCCCGCGCGGCGCCTCGCCATCATGCGCGCCGAGAAACCGTCCGTGGACTTCTACCGCTTCTTGTTCAATGGCGTGGGCGAGCCGCACCGCTGGGTCTCACGCCGCTATATGCCGGACGATCAGTTGCGCGGCCTCATCCATGACGACAATGTCTTTATCTACGTTCTTTATGCTGAGGGTTCACCCATTGGCTATGGCGAAGTCGACGGCCGCAAGAAAGACCTCGCCGCCATCAAATTCTTCGGCCTACTGCCAGAGGCTCAAGGGCAACGCCTCGGCCATTGGTTCTTCCGAGAAATCACCGGACTCGCTTGGGCCCTTCGTCGCGGCAAGGTCATTATCGAGACCTGCAGCCTCGACAGCCCCCGCGCTTTGCAGCTCTACCAGCGCGAAGGCTTCACCCTATACGACCGCGCCACCGGCGTGATTGAGTGGCACGGATGAAAGACGATACGAAACTTTGCCATATGGCCAGGCCGCACGATGGTCTGTCCATGGTCAACCCATCTGTGGAACGTGGCTCGACTGTTCTGTTTGCGGATTATGAGAGCTTTGTAGCGAGAAATCGCCAGCGGTATTACGGTCGCCACGGCACCGACACCCACACCGCACTGAAGGAAGCCGTCGCTGATCTCGAGGGCGGCGAGGCCGTCACGCTGACCAGTTCAGGTCTGTCCGCCGTCAACCTGGCCTTTCTCGCTTTCGCTGAGCCGGGTACGGATATTCTCGTCACGGACACCACCTACGACCCCGTGCGCAGCTTTTGCGATGGCTTCCTCAAGCCTCGCGGTGTCAGCATCCGCTACTACGACCCGTTGATTGGCGGTGGTATCGAAGATCTCATCCGCCCGGAGACGGTGCTCATCCACACCGAAAGCCCCGGCTCCCTGACCTTCGAGATCCAGGACCTGCCCGCCATTCGCGCCGCGGCTGGGGATATCCCGATCTCCATCGATAACACCTGGGGCGCTGGCTATTTCTACAAGCCGCTCAACCTTGGTGCCTCGATCAGCATCCAAAGCGCCACCAAATATATGGGCGGCCATTCCGACGTCTTCCTCGGCACGATCTGTTCCAAGGATGCAACGATTGGCCAGAAGATCGCCCGGACGGCGACTCTGCTCGGCAACGCCACCTCGCCTGATGATGCCTACGCCGTGCTGCGAGGCCTGCGCACCCTGCCCACCCGTCTCCGCGAGCACGAAACCCAAGGCCTCGCGCTTGCTGAATGGCTAGAGCAGCGGCCTGAAGTCGCGACCGTTCTCCATCCCGGCCTGCCCAGCCACCCCCAGCATGACCTCTGGAAGCGGGATTTCACCGGCGCCAGCGGCCTCTTTTCCGTGATTTTGCAGCCGCAAAGCGAGGCTTTCACCGCCGCGCTGATCAACAATCTCAAGCTCTACGGCCTCGGCTACAGCTGGGGTGGCTTTGAAAGCCTGTGTTTGCCGGCTTGGCCCGAACGCTCACGGTCCGCCACCGATTGGAACGCGCAAGGGCAGTTGCTCCGTTTCCATGTCGGCTTAGAGGCGATAGAAGACTTAACCGGAGATTTAGCCAACGCGTTTGAAAGGGCGTCTTCTGTAGCATGATCGTGAGAACCGTGACTGTGGCCACTGCTTTGACTTTGCTCGCTGCTTGCGAGACGGCGCCCTTGCCGCCAGAGGGCCTAAGCTATGCCCGTGGCCGCGGAGCACCCGAAGGTGCAGGCACGATTATCGCCACAAGTCCCGATGGCGCTGTCCTGACGCATCCCGAAGGCCTGTGCCGCACGCCATGTCAGGTCAATTATCTGGAAAAAGTTCAGGTAACGCTTGCGAAAGAAGGCTACGCTTTGGTGACGATCAACATTCCTGTGGGGGCGAGAGACGCGTCGTTTGAGCTGACGCCGGTGGGGCGCAGCACGGCGGTAGAGGAGGTAAGCCTGCCCGAGCTATGAGTTTTAAACCCACCGCTTTGGCGCGTGACCTCATCAATGCTGAGGGGCCAGACGCCGAGCAACTCCTAAACTCTGTGCTTTCTGCGAACATCGCCGGCATGCAGCCGGGCGAGATCAGATACTCATGCCTGCTCACACCTCAAGGAAAAGTGAGCGACGTGATGTACCTCCACAAGATCACGAACGGCTTCCTGATCGACGTTTTCCAGGGTCGCGGCGGGCCCCTGGCGAAGCAGCTCAACACCTACAAAATGCGCTCCAAGGCCACCTTGGAAAAGGTCCCCGGCGCCGTTTACGCCGCTCCCGATGGCCACGCGCCGGAAGATGCTGGTGCCGATCCGCGGATGGAGGGCTTAGGCCGCCGCTGGTTCACCCTCGGCCCGATGGTCTCCGGCCCGCGCAACCCAGGCTATTTCCACCTCATGCGCCGCCTAGGCATTCCTGAGTTCGGCCTCGACTATCAGTCCGGCGATGTCTTCCCTCAAGAAGCCAACCTCGATGTGCTCGGCGCTGTGGACTACCAGAAGGGCTGCTTCGTCGGCCAAGAAGTCGCCAGCCGCATGCACCGCAAGGGTGAGATCCGTAAGCGGACGCTGAAAGTCTACGGCGACACCGACCTGCCCCGCGGCACGACGCTCCGCCAACGCTCCGGCATTGTCGGTACCGTGACATCCATGATCGGCGGCGAAGGCCTCGCCATCATGCGCCTCGATCGTCTGCAAGGAGACGAAGTCTTCGCCCTCCACAAAGGCTTTGACCTTAGGTTCAAAATCCGGAAGCCCGCTTACGTTGGGTAGGCTCTTAGAACAGTATCATTCGGATCGTCGGCGGAAACGCCGAGTTCTATGGCGCAGCTTGCTGGCAGCTCTAGCCGCAGGCGTGGTTGCTGCAGTACCCTTCGCCTTCACGACAGTTCCTATGTTCACGGTCGCGGCGCTTCCGATCACAGTCGCCTTCGCGTTCGTTCTGGGTCTGCCCGCTGGACTAGTCTTGGTACGTTTTTTTCCTCAACCTCCCTTTTGGATGGGGGCGCTGGGTGGAGCCATAGTAGGCGGTGCGCCTTGGCTGATCGTTCTTCTTTGGAATGGCGGCCAGGGATCAAGCGAATGGGAAATCATCATGGGCTTTGGCTTCTGCGGCCTCTTGGGGGGCTTAGCAGCATGGTCCGTTTGGACCGCGACTGCTGAGCGGGCAGAATTTCAAGAATGACCCAACCCATCACCCGCTGCCCCTGGCCGACCCCTGGCGATGAGCTCTACGAGCACTACCACGACACCGAGTGGGGCGTGCCCGAATATGACGACCAGGCTCTCTTCGAGAAGCTGATCCTCGACGGCTTCCAGGCAGGCCTGTCCTGGCGCACCATCCTCTACAAACGCGAGAACTTCCGCGCAGCCTTCGACGGTTTCGACCCGGAGAAAATCGCCCGCTGGGACGAGCGCAAGATCGAGGCCCTACTGCAAGACGCAGGTATCATCCGCTCACGTCTTAAAATCGAGGGCGCCCGCAAGAACGCCAAGAGCTGGCTCGCCATCATGGAGCAAGAGAGCTTCTCCGAATGGCTATGGAGCTATTGGGGCGGCACGCCGCTGCAAAACAACTTCGAGCGGATGGAGGATGTCCCGGCCAAGACGCCGATCTCTGAGCAGATGGCGAAGGACCTCAAGAAACGCGGCTTCACCTTCTGCGGCCCCGTCATCGTCTACGCCTTCGCCCAAGCGGTGGGCATGGTGAACGACCACCTGACCACCTGCTTCCGCCACAAGGAGCTGGGCGGCGGCTAACACCTGAGCGCTCACAAAGCTTGCCCCCCGCCCTCAAGCGGCGCAAAACGCACCCGCAAAACACAACGTGTGAGGTCCCATGAAGCCCGCCATTGCCCGCATCCTGTCCACTGGCCTGTTCACCCCGGACGAGTCGATCTCAAACGAAGAGCTGGTCGAGGCCTACAACGCCTTCGTCGCCAAGTGGAATGCCGAGCATCCGGACGAGACGCCCATGGAGCCCTCCTCCGCCGCGTTCATTGAGAAGGCTTCGGGCATCAAGAGCCGCTTTGTCCTCGACAAGAAAGGCTCCCTCGACCCCGATCGCATGCGCCCGATCATTCCGGAGCGCCCCAACGACGAGCTCTCGGTCATGGCCGAGATGGGTGTGAAAGCAGCCGAAGACGCGATGAAACGCGCCGGTCTGACCGCTGAGGACATCGACGCTGTCATCTGCGCCGCTTCGAACATGCAGCGCCAATACCCGGCCATGGCGGTAGAGATCCAATCCGCGCTAGGCATCGACGGCTACGGCTTCGACATGAACGTCGCCTGCGCCAGCGCCTCGTTCGGCATCCAGACTGCTGTGGGCCTGCTGCAAACCGGCGCGCGCCGTGTGCTGATGGTCAATCCAGAGATCTGCACAGGGCACATTAACTTCAAAGACCGCGACGGCCACTTCATCTTTGGCGATGTCGCCACCGCCGTCATCATCGGCGCCCCTGAGGGAGAAGCGCCTAACGGCGCCTTCGATATCCTCGGTACACGCTTGAAAACACAATTCTCGAACAATATCCGCAACAATTTCGGCTTCCTCAATCACGCAGAGGATGGCGTCATCGACTTAGGCGATGCACGCACGGACAAGCTCTTCAAACAGAACGGCCGCTCGGTCTTTAAAGAGGTCGTCCCCCTCGTCGCCGCGATGATCGCTGAGCACGCTGAGGACGAAGGCGTCGACGTCGCCGAGATCGAGCGCTTCTGGCTGCACCAAGCCAACCTCAGCATGAACCAGCTGATCGCGAAGAAACTCCTTGGCCGCGACGCCACCGAGACCGAGGCCCCTGTGGTCCTCGACGAATACGCCAACACCAGCTCCGCCGGTTCCATCATCGCTTTCCATAAGTACAAGGATGATCTCAACAGCGGCGCGCTGGGCGTCATCTCCGGCTTCGGCGCCGGCTACTCAGCAGGTTCCATCATCGTGCGGGCCTGCTAGCGCGTGCCTGAGCGGGTTTTATTCATCTGCTCACAGAATAAACTCCGCAGTCCTACAGCCGAACAGGTGTTCAGCACCTGGGAAAGCTTGCAGTGCGACTCCGCTGGCTTGGCGCCGGATGCAGAAACACAGCTTTCTACGGAACAAATCGAGTGGGCCGAGACCATCTTCGTGATGGAGCGCCAACATAAGAACAAGCTGTCGCAGAAGTTCAAACCTTACCTGAAGGGCAAGCGCGTCATCGTGTTAGGGATACCTGACGACTATGCGTTCATGGACCCCGATCTCGTTGAGCTGCTTCAACGGAAGGTTCCGACGTTCTTGAGGACGAGGTAGGTGCTCACCGATGGCACGGGTTGCTGTGGAAGCCGCAAGCGCGTCAGCATCTTATCCCCGCCTCCAGGCCCCATGCTAAAACCCATCCGTCTTCCGAAGACAGCGGGCCGGACCGGTCGTTCCGTGTTGGGCTTCGGAGGCGGTGAGGTGCCTCGCGGGTTTCACCATCCTGCGCGGCATTCGAGAGTTTCAAGAGCTACCAAGTGGCCTCTCGCCAAAATCACCGCTGGGCGCAGGACTGCCTGTGCACCCCTTCCCTCTCTGCGCATGGAACGTCCGCGCCCAGGCTCCCGCTTTATGCAAACCGGACAACGGGCCGGCCCGTCGGCATATCCGCAGCACGCCCCCTTCTCCGTATCCGGTGATGTGCTAGCCTCCTGATAAAGGCCCAAAACAGAGGCCGTCCGGAGGAAGCCATGCCCCAAGTCACTCATTTCTCAGCCAACGACTCCATCGACGACATGCTGGCCGTTCTTGAAGAAGACGCCGCTTTCATTCTCGACGGCGCCCTCACTCGCGAGCAGCTGGACGCCATCAAAGCCGAAATCGCGCCCTTCGTGTCAGAAGGTGACAGCGGCCGTGACGAGTTCGCTGGGTTCAAGACCAAAAGGATTGGTGCACTGATGGCTCGCTCACCCGCGTGCCGCGATTTGGCACTCGACGCTCACGTGAATGACGTGGCCAGCCGCTTTCTTCACCCCCATTGCGACGGCTACCAACTGCATTTCACCCAAGCGGTCTCCATCGGGCCAGGCGAAGGCGGCCAAGAATTGCACCGTGACCGGAGCGTCTGGGGCAAGTACGTGCCCCGCTCCATCGAGACGCAATTGAGCACGATTTGGGCTATCACCGACTTCACCGCAGAAAATGGCGCCACACGGATTATTCCCGGCTCCCATAAGTGGGAACAAGGTCGCAAGCCCCAGCCAGACGAAGTGGTCGCCGCCGAAATGAAAGCAGGATCGGTGCTCATCTATACCGGAACCGTCGTGCACGGTGGTGGCTCGAACCAGACAAACGACCCCCGGCTGGGCGTCCTGCTGCACTATACGCTCAACTGGCTGCGACAGGAAGAGAACCAGTATCTCTCTTGCCCGCCTGAACTGGCCCGAGAACTCTCACCAGAACTCCGCTCACTGATGGGCTACACCCAAGCTGGTTATGTGCTCGGTTTCTATTCAGATCCCGTACCCCCCGGTGAGGGCCAAGAAATCGCGCCGCCGGAACGGCTCTTCGGCGACAAACCCGGTGCCCACCGCTTTCACACCCAAGACCCGACGGGCGAGGGTCACCGCACGCCGTAGAGGCCGCGATTGCCATCAGCATTCGCGTTATCCGCGCCCGACCAGCGAAACGTTCTACATCCCGGAAGAGAAGTGGGAGCCATAAAATGAGACCATCACTCGCTAGCCTCTTCATATCCCTACCGCTGTTGGGCGCGCCCGCGCATGCTGAACCTCCGGCAGGCGCAGCAGTAAACGGCTTCGGCGGGTTCTTCTTCGCCGCCGAGGACCCGGAAGAGCTTGCGAAGTGGTACAAAGATCATTTGGGCATCACCCGTGCACCCAAGAGCTATGATGCCATCCCCTGGAAACAAGACGCTGGACCGACGGTGTTCGAACCGTTTCCGACAAATTTCCCGGCGTTCAAGGCGTCCAGCAAGGTCTTTATGCTGAATTTTCGGACGGCTGATCTAGACGAGCTCGTGAAGCACCTCCGGACATCCGGCATCACAGTGGACGTTGATGAGACCACCTATCCCAACGGTCGCTTCGCTCACCTCAGCGACCCCGAAGGCAACCTGATCCAGCTTTGGGAACCAACCCCCACCAAGCCTTAGCAGACTTTTCAGTAAGGACCGTGATCAACGGATAGCGTTTCATTCAATACAAAAGCTTCCCCATTCCACCGCCACACGTGAATGTACCGTGCACGACCCACAGGCTTAAACGGCGAGCCGTTGTTGCTCTCGTGGAAGGTGTGAAGCCCCTCTTCCAAGGCACCCCAATTGCCCAACAACTGGACCTTACGAGACCCCTCAACGAACTTCCGCCGATTGGCATAAACGCTGTGGTCCTTGGACTGGCAGCCATCGCGGATCTGGCCAACGAATTCATCGGCAGTCCCCGCCACCGTACCACCCTTGTCGTGGAGCATGCGGTAAGAGTCATCGAAGAAGGTCCGCAGACGGTCAGTATCGCAGCCTTCGAAGGCCTCATAGAACAGCTGAGCATCCCGCTCCGCGATCATCGCTTCGGCCTGCGCCACGTCCGGTATGGGTGTCGCCAGGAACGCCAGACCAACCAAAAGACTCATATCACCTCTCCCTTCAAAGGCAGATGGGGGCAAAATTGTCGCACGCAAGGGCAGCACCATGATGACGGGACAGCCGGGGATCGCTATGCGCAGTCCATGACCAACGATGCCCCCCGCGCTTGGCAACGCATGTTGTCGGGCCGCCGCCTTGATATCCTCGACCCCTCACCGCTCGACGTGGAGATCGAAGACATCGCGCATGGCCTCGCTCGCGTCGCTCGCTGGAATGGTCAAACGATTGGTGTACTGCCCTTTAACGTGGCCCAGCACTCCGTCATTGTCCTCGACCTCTGCCTACAGATGAAGCCAGACTGGAAGCGCGAGTGGCAGCTGGCTGCGCTCCTGCACGACGCCCCGGAATATGTCATCGGCGACATGATCTCGCCGTTTAAGGGCGCGCTAGGCGGCAACTACAAAAAGGTGGAAGCCGGCCTGCAGAACGCCATCCACGTACGCTTTGGCCTACCCGCTGAACTGCCCGAGGCGGTGGAGAAGCTGATCAAGAAGGCCGACCGCGCCTGTGCGTATTTCGAGGCCACGCAGATTGCGGGTTTCAACGTGGACGAAGCCTCCAAGCTCTTCCCCGTACCCAAGAAGGTTGACCCCATCCAACTCAAAATTCTGTCCACTGAGGACAGCCAAGCTTTATACTTAGACCGGTTCAACAGTCTGCGCGGCTAGGGCGCTCTGGCACCAACGGTTGCAGCAAGGGCTCAAAGCGCCCACACGCAGTGTGTGGAGAGAAGACTGGTCATAGGGCTCAACATCGCGCTGACCGCGTTGGTCGGCGACGAACCGCATGTGCTGTGCGTCAAGCGCCCAGGCGGCTGGGGCCTTCCCTTCGGTCGTTTCGATCCCGACGAGCATCGCACGTTCGAGGTGGCGCTGCGCGACTTCGTGGAACGGCAGACAGCCGTGCCGCTGGGCTATGTCGAACAACTCTACACCTTCGGCGACAAGGGCCGAGAAGCACCGCGGGCCTCGCTGGTGTCAGGCGATGAGTCCGATCGCATCGTCTCGGTGGGCTACCTTGCGCTGGCCAGCGAAGCGACAGCGACAAGCCTCGAGAGCGCGCAATGGCGCCCGTGGTACACGTTCTTCCCTTGGGAGGACCGTCGGACAAAGGGCGGACCGCTACCCTTGATTGAAGACCGCCTGACCGCTTGGGCGGGCGACGATGAGGCACGCCAAGCGCGCTTCGCCTTTACGTTCGGCAGCGACGACAGCCCCTGGGCCGAAGAGCGCGCAATAGACCGCTATGAGCTGATGTACGAAGCGCATGCAGTGGCCGAGGCGCACCGGGATCGCGACGGCGTGGACGGCCCCGAGCTGTTCGGCGAAGCGATGATCTCCGACCACCGGCGCATTCTGGCAACCGCGATCGGGCGCTTACGCGGCAAGATGCGGTACCGGCCGGTCGTGTTCCAGGTGATTCCCGACGAGTTCACGCTCTCGGACCTGCAAGGCGGTGTGGAGGCCATTCTCGGCTTTTCCATCCACAAACAGAACTTCAGGCGAGGTGTCGAAAGCGCTCACCTGGTCACCAAAACTGAAAAAACGACCCAGCGCACCGGCGGCCGACCCGCTGCCGTTTACCAAGTGGGGCCAAACGCCGAGCTCAAGACCGCCATTGGCCTCCCCCTGCCGAGACTAAAACCATAGCATTTCTAAATGTTTAGGTCATTTTGACCCGCTGTGCGAAAAACTCTTGCAGAGCATAAGTCCTGTTGCCATATACTCGCCGTGAGCAAAAGGCGGAGCGATCGATGGCTGCGTATGGCACTGATAACAGCGTAATGACCCCTGAAGCGGTTCGTGATGCTACAGATCACCTCTACGAGCTAGTTTCGTCCCGCATACCACGCTTTGAGTGGGATATGATGGCTCCCGTGGTGGCCCGTATCAATCAGCTGAAGGCTGAGAAGAACGCCGTCATCCTTGCCCACAATTACATGACGCCTGAGATCTTCGCCTGTGTCGGCGATATTCGAGGCGATAGCCTGGCCCTCGCCCGTGAGGCAGCCAAGACTGATGCCGATGTGATCGTGCAGGCCGGTGTTCACTTCATGGCCGAGACCTCAAAGATCCTCGCGCCCGAGAAGACCGTGCTGATCCCATCGATGGAAGCAGGCTGCTCGCTGGCTAGCTCGATCACGGGCGCAGACGTCCGCCTACTGAAAGAGCGCTATCCCGGCGTCCCGGTGGTGACCTACGTGAACACCACCGCCGACGTGAAGGCTGAGACCGACATCTGCTGCACCTCGTCGAACGCGACCCAGGTGGTGGAGCATATCTGCGCTGAGTTCGGGACGGATGAAGTCATCCTCATCCCCGACCAATATCTCGCCAAGAACGTGGCGCGCATGACCAATAAGAAGGTCATCACGTGGGCAGGATCGTGTGAAGTTCACGAACAATTCACGGCCGAAGACATCCAAGAGATGCGCCGCGGCAACCCCGGCGTGGTGGTGCTGGCGCACCCTGAATGCCCACCCGATGTGCTGGCCGAGGCCGACTATGCGGGCTCAACCGGCGCCATGTCGTCCTACGTGAAAGACAAGCAACCCCGGCAGGTTGTTCTGATTACGGAGTGCTCCATGTCGGACAATGTCGCGTTGGAGAACCCCAACGTGGACTTCGTCCGCCCTTGCAACCTGTGTCCGCACATGAAGCGGATCACACTTGAGGGCATACAGCTGGCGCTGGAAACCATGAGCCATCAGGTCGAGGTCGATCCGGTCATTTCGGCTAGGGCGCGCGAAGCCGTCGAACGGATGATCGCCCTACCCAACCCTGAGACTCCTCCTTCCTTCAACGTCGGCCATGGCGGCGACGTAATTTCGGTTGAACACCGCTAAGGTCTCTTGTGACTGATACTAACAACTCGAACCCTGTACTGATTATCGGTGCAGGGATCGCCGGCCTCTGGACAGCGCTCAGCATGGCACCGCGGCCGGTGACGGTGATCACAGCCAGCCGCCTTGGCGCTGGCAGTTCGTCCTGGGCGCAGGGCGGTCTCGCCGCCGCCATAGGTTCAGGCGACAGCGCAGCCGCCCATGCGGAAGACACCCTGAGCGCGGGTGCGGGCCTCTGCGATGCAGAAGCCGTTCGCGTGCTAACCGAAGGTGGCCCAGCAGCAGTTGAAGCCCTAGCGAGCGCAGGTGTACCCTTTGATCGGAGCGCCAGCGGAGACTTCACACTGGGCCGAGAAGCGGCTCACGGCACGGACCGCATCGTTCACGTAGGCGGCGACGCAGCAGGTGCAGCCATCATGAAAACCCTCACCGCGCTCGCCCGGGAAGCAGATCATATCGAGCTCATCGAAGGCCACGTGGTGGAGCGCGTCTTGACCAAAGACCGCGGCGTCTGTGGTGTCATGGTCTGGGACCGTAGTGGCCAACGTGCACGGAATATAGCGGCAACCCATGTCATCCTGGCCACCGGCGGACTGGGCGGCCTCTTCGCCGTGACCACCAATCCCCTATCCGCGCAGGGCCACGGCATCGCCTTAGCCGCCGAAGTCGGCGCCACCCTTCGCGACGTCGAATTCGTCCAATTCCACCCCACGGGCCTGGACGTCGGTCGCGATCCTGCGCCACTCGCCACTGAAGCCATTCGCGGTGAAGGCGGTCAGCTCGTCGATGCTCAAGGCAGCCGCTTCATGACGCGGCTTCATCCGTCAGCGGAGTTAGCCCCCAGAGACATCGTCGCCCGCGGCGTGGCTCAAGCCATCGCCGAGACCGGCGGCGCTTTCCTCGACGTGAGGAACAGCATCGGCGCTGCGTTCGTTGAGCGGTTTCCCACCGTCGCCTCCGCCGCGCAGGAAGCGGGCATCGACCCCGTGGCCGAGCTGATCCCCGTGGCACCGGCAGCGCATTATCATATGGGCGGTGTGCGGACCGATACCTGGGGACGCACCGACATTGATGGGCTCTACGCCGTAGGTGAGTGCGCCAGCACCGGCGTCCATGGCGCCAACCGCCTGGCCTCCAACTCTCTGTTAGAGGCCATCGTCTTCGGCACGCGCATCGGTGGGGCGCTGCAGCAAGATACCTTGCGCGACCCTGCTCCCATGCCTGAGCGCGATGAGGTCCTGATCCATGCTCCGGCCACGGAGCTCAAGCCTCTCCGCGATTTGCTTTCGAAAGAGCTGGGCATGGTACGCGATGCGCAGGGTCTTGAAGACACACTCCAGTTCATCGATGATCGTCCGGCGCGATCCGTGGGCGATCGCTTGGCGCAGCGAGCAGCGCGTCTTCTCGTGCGCGCAGCTCTGGCGCGGCAGGAAAGCCGCGGCGCGCATCAGCGTCGTGATCATCGCGACACGGAACGCCCTGCGCGGCATAGCCTGATCAAGGCCTGCAAGACCGATATGGACTGGCAAGAGGTATCCTCATGACCTTTCCGCTCCCTGACGAATTGATCAAACCGCTTTTGCTGCGAGCGCTGGAAGAAGACCTCGGCCAGGGCGGAGACCTAACCACGCTCGCCACCATCGGCGCCGACGTGACCGCCACCGCTCAGCTCAACGCGCGAGAAACCGGCGTGGTCGCGGGCATCGACGTGGCCGCTCTCGCCTTCCGCTTGGTGGACCCAAGCGTGAGCGTGACCCTGCACGTGAAGGATGGGGACGAGATCAGCGCTGGTTCCGCCCTCCTCACCGCCGAAGGCTCAGCCCGGTCGCTGCTCACCGCAGAACGCACCGCCCTCAACATGCTGTCTCACCTTTGCGGCATTGCCAGCCTGACCGCGCGCTACGTCGCCGAAGTTACGGGCACACCCGCGTCTATTGCCGGGACTCGCAAGACGCTACCCGGCCTGCGCGTCGTTCAGAAGCACGCCATCCGCTGCGGCGGTGCCATGACCCACCGGATGAGTCTCTCGGACGCTGTCATGATCAAAGACAACCACGTCGCCGCAGCAGGTGGGATCGCCGAGGCCATCGGCCAAGCCCGTTCCTTTGCAGGCCACACGGTGAAGGTGGAGGTCGAAGTGGACACGCTCGATCAGCTGAAAGTGGCTCTCCCGGCCAAGCCTGACATCGTGCTGCTGGACAACATGACAACGGATCAGCTTCGCGAAGCGGTGGCCCTGAACCAGAGTCAGGCGGTCTTGGAGGCTTCAGGCGGGGTCAATCTCGAAACGGTGCGGTCTATCGCCGAAACGGGCGTCGACATCATCAGCGTCGGCGCCCTCACTCACTCCGTCCAAGCGTTGGACATCGGCATGGAGCTCAACGTTTAGCTGTTGCGCTGCTCCGGCGTCAGCTCAACACCCAGTTGGCTCGCCGCCACCTTCAGCGCACCCGGTGGGCGGTAGAAGATGTGGTCGCCGATCACGGTCGTCTCGTTGAAGACCTTGGCCCAGTAAGGGGCGACATAGTCAGCGTGGTAGAACGTCGAGAACTGTGTCAGCGGTGGGCGGAAGCCACGGAAAACCAGGTCACCGAGGTGCTCAGCAGCCTTCCAAGAGCGTGGCTCACGGGCTTTCTTCATGCTGCCATCACAAGCGAAGCTGAACTGGCAGCCGCGGCGTGATTTCACGCCTTGGAACACTACACCACAGATCGTGTTCGGGAAACGCTTGTCAGCGACCCGGTTCAGGACAACATCGGCCACAGCCAGCTGGCCCATCACTTCTTGGTTGCGGGCTTCGTAGTAGATGGCCTGGCTCAAGCAGGCGCGCTCTTTAGCGTCTTCGTCCGACAGCTCACCCACGGTTAGCGACGAGGCCAGAACAGCATGCGCCGAAACGCCAGCGTTCAGGAGGTCACCAACCAGAGCGTCAGCGTCGATACCGCCTTGGCGCAGGCGATCGATGGCTGAAGCCTCGACTTTCTGCTCAACAGCAGCAATTTCTTGGGCGGCCTCGACATAAAGGCCCTCTTCCCAAGGCTGGATCAGGGACACAGGGGCAGGCACCGGACGCGTGAACGCTTCCAGAGTCAAAACACTCAAACCAGCCAACGTTCCAAAAACACTGGCCAATCCAAACTTCTTCGCCTTCGTCGTCCTCACCTCGGTCCTTTCCGGCTTGCCAACGGGTCCCGTCCCAATCCCGCGCAAGTCACCGTGCTACGACCGAATTCGTGCAATAGGTGTGCCAAACCGCCGGTCAGACGGAAAAACACAACCTATGAGGATACACGCCCCGGAGAGGCGTCCGATTTAGGCTTTAGAAGCGAGGGACGCCTGAGCAGCGGCAAGCCGCGCGATCGGCACCCGATAAGGTGAACAAGAGACGTAGTCCAGCCCAATTGTCTCACAGAATGAGATTGACGCAGGGTCGCCGCCGTGTTCGCCGCAAATACCTAATTTAATGAGGCTTCTTGTCTTCCGGCCCTTCTCAGCACCGATGGCCACAAGCTGCCCAACGCCCTCGGAATCAAGGCTAACGAAGGGGTCCTGCTCCATGATGCCCTGACGCAGATAGTCAGGCATGAAGGCGCCCGCATCATCGCGGCTGATGCCGAAGGTGGTCTGGGTCAGGTCGTTCGTGCCGAAGGAGAAAAACTCCGCCGAATGGGCAATCTGATCCGCCGTGAGAGCGGCACGCGGCAGCTCGATCATTGTCCCAACCGAGTACGCGAGCTTTTCGCCCTGCTGTTCGAAGACTTCCGTGGCGACTTTGTCGACCACCGCTTTGACCAGCTCGAGCTCTTTCTTGGTGCTCACCAGCGGGACCATGATCTCAGGTTGGACCAGCTCGCCGGTCTCCTTGCCCACCGCCAGCGCTGCCGCGAAGATCGCGCGCGCCTGCATGGCGGCGATCTCGGGATAGCTCACAGCCAAGCGGCAACCGCGGTGGCCGAGCATCGGGTTCAGCTCATGAAGCGCAGCCACACGATCGGTGACCTCTTTCAGGTCACGACCGACAGCTTTGGCGACCTCAGCGATCTCGGCCTTGCCGTGCGGCAGAAACTCGTGAAGCGGCGGGTCAAGCAGGCGAATGGTGACGGGCAGGCCCTTCATCACCTTGAACAGCTCTTCGAAGTCACCTTGCTGGAACGGCAGCAGCTTATCGAGGGCGGCCTGGCGACCGGCTTCGTTCTCGGCGAGGATCATCTCGCGCACGACGTTGATACGGTCGGAGTCGAAGAACATGTGCTCGGTGCGGCAAAGGCCGATACCTTCAGCACCGAAACCGCGCGCCGTGTTCGCGTCGAGCGGTGTTTCCGCGTTTGCACGCACTCTCATGCGGCGATGCTTGTCCGCCCACTCCATGATCTTGGCAAAGTCGCCAGAGAGTTCAGGCTCAATGGTGGCCACAGCGCCGAAGAAGATCTCGCCGGTCGAACCATCGATGGTGATCTGATCGCCCTTCTGCACCGTCCGTCCGTGGACAGAGAAGCTGGAGCCGTCTTTCTCGATCCGCAGATCGCCCGCGCCGCAGACGCAAGCGCGACCCATGCCGCGCGCCACCACAGCAGCGTGGCTGGTCATGCCGCCGCGAGCGGTGACGATGCCGGCAGCAGCGTGCATGCCGTGGATGTCTTCCGGGCTCGTCTCTACACGGACGAGCATTACTTGCTTGCCGTCATTGGCAAGCTTCTCAGCTTCGTCCGCAGTGAACACCACTTCGCCGGAGGCCGCGCCAGGGCTCGCAGGCAAGCCCTTCGCGATGATGTCGCGCTCGGCTTTCGGGTCGAGCGATGGGTGCAAGAGTTGGTCAAGGGCAGCCG
Organism: Parvularculaceae bacterium; assembly: GCA_013215175.1. GTDB lineage: Bacteria > Pseudomonadota > Alphaproteobacteria > Caulobacterales > Parvularculaceae > Parvularcula. The sequence goes on from JABSRH010000013.1 coordinate 15,826, forward strand.
GGTCGACGCGCATCACCGCCTCGTCCTCGTTGATCGTACCCTCAGCACACAGATCCACAGCGATCTTCAGCGCAGCTTTGGCCGTGCGCTTACCGCTGCGGGTCTGCAGCATGTAGAGCTTGCCCTGCTCGATCGTGAACTCGATGTCCTGCATGTCGCGATAGTGATCTTCGAGCTTGGTGAAGATAGCCGTCAGCTCGCCGAACGTCTCGGGCATCGCTTCTTCCAGCGACGCTTCGCCCGAACCCTGACCGAGGCGCGCCTCTTTTGTCAGGTTCTGCGGTGTACGGATGCCCGCCACCACGTCCTCGCCTTGAGCGTTGATCAGGAACTCGCCGTAGATCTTGTTCTCGCCAGTGGACGGGTTCCGCGTGAAGGCAACACCTGTCGCCGAGGTTTCGCCCATATTGCCGAAGACCATGGCCTGCACGTTGACGGCCGTACCCCAGTCGGCAGGGATATTGTTCAGTCGGCGGTACGTTTTTGACCGGTCGTTCATCCACGAGCCGAACACGGCGTTGATCGCACCCCAAAGCTGGGCTTGCGGATCTTGCGGGAACGGTTTGCCGAGCGCGCTTTCGACGGCGGCTTTGTACTCAACGATGACCGCTTTCCAGTCCGCCGCCGACATGGAGGTGTCGAGGACATAGTCCCGATCATCTTTATACGTATCGAGAATTTCTTCAAACGTGTGGTGCGGCACGCCGAGAACCACATCGCCGTACATCTGAATAAAGCGGCGGTAGCTGTCATAGGCGAAACGCTCATCGCCGGAGAGCTTAGCAAGGCCCGACACTGTCTCGTCGTTCAGGCCCAGGTTGAGGACCGTGTCCATCATGCCGGGCATCGAAGCCCGCGCGCCGGAGCGGACCGACACGAGCAGTGGGTTGGTCACGTCACCGAATTTCTTCGCCGTGACCTCTTCAACGTGAGCCAGCGCGGCTTCAACCTGGCCGTTCAGGGCCTCAGGGTAGTTGCGGTCATTGTCGTAGAATGCCGTGCAGACCTCGGTGGTGATCGTAAAGCCGGGCGGCACCGGCAGTCCCAAATTGGCCATCTCGGCGAGGTTTGCACCCTTACCGCCGAGCAGGTTCTTCATGTCCGACCGGCCCTCAGAAGTGCCGCCACCGAACGCGTAGACCATTTTTTCGGGACTGTTGCCGCTCATTTTTAGTTCCCCAGCTCTCTAGCCTTCAAGCCGATCAAAGTCGGCCACTCTTTTTACGACGCTCTTACAGCGCAAAAGTTGTGCCAAACGATTTATTCGCAGGTCTTGGTTGTCCGAATTGACTGTCACACCCTCGAAAAAGGCGTCCAGCGGCGCGCGCACCTGCGCGAGGGCGCGCATGGCTGCGTCGAAGTCTTCGGTTTCGAGGGCCTTGGTGGCCTCGGTCTCGGCCTGGTCGAGGGCGGCGTTGAGAGCCTTCTCCTCGTCCTGGTCGAAGGCGGCGGCGTTCACCGCGCCGTCGGGCAGGCCGGTTTTCTTCTCTTCGGCCTTCAAGATGTTCGACGCACGCTTGTAAGCGGCGGTGAGGTTCGCGCCCTCCTCCGTGCCGAGCAGCGCCGCGAGGGCTTTGAGCTTCTTCTCAATGAGCACGAAGTCGTCCGCACCCTCTTCCAGCGTCGCCGCGATGTGGTCATGCCGGAACCCTTGGTCCCGGAAGTAGACGCTGAGGCGGTCGTGGAAGAAGGAGAGGAGTTCTGCCGTCTCGAAGTCTTGGGTGCCCTCGACCTCTGGAATGTCTTCCTCACCAGCAAGAATGTGCACAAACGTCGACCGGCGTTCAGCTGACCGGAGTCGCAGTCCACGGGAGCGCAACTTGGCAACTTGCTCAGACAACTTAGCCACCCAGTCATCGTCACCTCGCGCCTCGTCGATCGCTGGAGCACGAAATACGGCGAAATCCGCACCAGTTTTGTCGGCGGCATATACCGTCATCCGATCGAGCGCCGCAGTTAAGTTCAAGGCAACTGATGACGACAGTAGTTGACGGATCACCGCGAGCGCCGCTCGCCTCAGAGCGAACGGATCACCGGAACCCGTTGGCTTCTTACCAATGCTCCAAAACGCAGCCAGCGTGTCCAGCTTATCAGCCAAGCTAACCACCGTCCCAAGCTCGTTCGTGGGCAGATCGTCTGCCTGCCCCGCTGGTTTGTAGTGATCACGGATCGCATCGGCGATGTCAGCGTCGATGCCTTGTTCGAGCGCATAGTAGCGCCCCATCAGGCCTTGCAGCTCAGGGAACTCGTAGACCATTTCCGAAGCGAGATCGGCTTTCGCCAGCCGCGCCGCCTTCTCGGCTTTGTCGGGGTCCGCACCGCAAGCTGGCGCCAGCTCGCGCGCCAGGGCAGCGACCCGCTCGACCTTATCCGCCAACGTGCCCAAGCCCTCAAAGAACGTGGTGCCGCTGAGCTTTTCAGCGTGTTGTTCCAGAGGCTTCTTCAGGTCGTTGCGGTACAGGAACAGCGCGTCGGACAGGCGAGCCGTCAGCACACGTTCATAGCCGCCGAGCATCGTCTCGCCAGCTTCAATATCCGCCACAGCGATGAAGCGAGGCGCGAGGCGGCCGGTCTTTGGATCGCGTACAGAGAAATATTTCTGGTGCCCGCGCATCGCCGCGGTGATCACCTCATCGGGCAGCGCCAAGAACTTCTCGTCGAAGGTACCAAGGTGCGGGATCGGCCATTCAGCGAGACCGGCGACCTCGTTCAGCAGCCCTTCGTCTTGGACCAGCTCGAGGCCCGCTTCCTCGCAAAGTGCGTTGGCGCCGTCGAGGATGCGCGCCTTGCGTTCATCCGTACGCAGCACGACGCGGCCTTCTTCCAAGGCCTGCTCGTAGGTATCAAAGGTCGGGGTCTGCACCTCGCCCTGCCCGAGGACGCGGTGGGTCACGGTGGTGGCACCTGCCTCGATCGGCTGGCTGCCGTTCTCCAGCGCAAACGGCACCGCCGCACCGTCCAGAGTCAGCAAGACACCGCGCAGCGGACGCACCCAGCGCAGATCGCCATCGCCCCAACGCTGAGACTTCGGCCAAGGGAAATTCTTGATGGTGTCGGTCAGCGCCTCGGTGATGACCTCCGTAGCCGGACGGCCCTTCTTCTCGATCACCGCAACGTAGACGTCGCCCTTTTTGGTCTCTTGAACCTGCGCCTCGGAAATGTCTGACAGACCCGCACCGCGCAGGAAGCCCTCGATGGCCTTATCCGGCGCACCGACGCGCGGACCTTTGCGCTCTTCGCGCGTATCCGGCGAGGCGTGCGGCAGGCCCTGCATGTGAAGGGTCAGGCGACGAGGCCCAGAGAAGCTCTCCACCAGATCATAGGTCAGACCCGCCTCATCCAGCTTGCTCGTCATCAAGCGCTGAAAGTCAGCGCCTGCGCGGGTTTGCAGGCGGGCGGGGATCTCTTCGGAGAACAGTTCGACTAAAAGGCTCGGCATGATGGCGGGGGCATAGAACGCGCCTCGCTGCACCGCAACCGGCCTAAACGCTCGGCGGCAGCGGAAACTGCCGCCTTGCGAAAAAGACTACCGTTCCAGGCTGGAACGCAGCATCCAGGCCATCTTCTCGTTAGCCGAGATCAGCGGCGTCAGAAGGTCTTCCGTAGCCACGTCGTTCTCAGCGCTGGCCACGTCGAGCGCTGCTTTCGCGCCAGCGACCCAGGCCTCGTGGCCAGCGACCAAGTTCTGAACCATGGTGTTGGCACTTGGGACGCTGTTGTCCGAGCTATCGATGCTGGAACCCTCAGCCAGGGCAGCCCCGCCCATCGGCGCGTAAACGCCCAAGGTCCGGATGCGCTCAGCAATCTCGTCCATGCTGGCCCAGATGGCGCGGTAGTTCATTTCAAAAAGCTCGTGCAGGCTTTTGAAGTTCGGCCCCTCAACATTCCAGTGATAGCCATGCGTCTTCAGGTAGAGGCTGTATGTATCACCCAATACTTTCGTCAGGGCATCGGCGACTTTGTTGTTATCGGTCATGATCAAACTCCCTGTTTGCTGAGCGGTAGGTAGGAGCTCACAACCAGGAAGTGAAATGGAGTTTTTCCGACTGATGCATCGATATCTTCGATGGCCCTAGCCCCGTCGATCGACTGCCTCACAGAAACGGGTGATGCGGGCAGCTGCCTCTTCCAGCTCGTCCATTGATGCCGCGTAGGACAGGCGTAGGTAAGGCGCGAGTCCGAAGGCTGTGCCGGGTACCAGGGCCACGTGCTCTTGCTCCAGCAGCGCCTCGGCGACATCGATATCCGTCTTAAGCGCCCGCCCATTAATCTCGCCGCCGATCAGTCCCTTGACGGATGGGTAGAGGTAGAAGGCGCCCTCCGGCTTTGCGCAGGTGATGCCCGGTGCCTTGTCGAAGACGTCCAGCATGAAGTCCCGCCGCGCCCGAAAGGCGGCGTTGCGTTCTGCGAGAAAGCTGTGATCCCCCTCAAGTGCCGCCACCACCGCCCATTGGCTGATAGAGCTAGGGCAGCTGATCGACTGGCTGATCAGCGTACGCATGGGATCGATCAGGCGCTTTGGGCCCGCGCCGTAGCCGATCCGCCAGCCCGTCATCGAATAGGCTTTCGACGCCCCATTCATGGTCAACGTTCGGTCCTTCAGACCGGGTTCCACGCCCAGCAGCGTCTCAAAGGGTGTGTCGAACACCACATGCTCGTAGATGTCATCCGTCAGCACCCAGACATGAGGGTGGCGCTGCAGCACGTCGGCGATCGCACGGAGGTGTTGCTGGGTCAGGACAGCACCGGTGGGGTTGCTCGGCGAGTTGAGGATTAGCCACCGCGTCTTCGGCGTGATCGCCGCCTCCAGCGCCGCAGCGTCGAGGCAGAAGCCGTCCTCTTCCTTCGTTTCAACGATGACCGGCGTGCCGTCAGCCAGCTCGACCATGCTGGGATAGCTGACCCAGTACGGCGCCGGGATGATCACCTCATCGCCGGGTCGCAGGGTGGCCATGAGCGCCGTGTAGATAACGTATTTGCCGCCCGGCGTGACCACAACCTCTGTCTGCGGATCATAGGAAAGACCATTGTCGCGCTCGAACTTCGCCGCCACCGCAGCCTTAAGCTCCGGAATGCCATCCACGGCCGTATAACCCGTCTTGCCTGCGCGAATCGCTTCGACGCCTGCATCAGCGATAGGTTTTGGCGTTGGAAAGTCCGGCTCACCCGCCGCAAGAGCGATCACATCAAACCCCTTCGCCTTCAAGTCCCGCGCCTTTTGCGAGACCACGACGGTGGGAGAAGGCGCAATGCGCTCAAGGGCTTCGGAAAGAATGAGATCGGCCACGGCGAGCGCCCTTTGCGACGGTCCTGTCATCTTCTGCATGCAGCGCTTGACGCCAGCGGCGATCACGCAGACGGAACCATGTTTCGTTGGAGAGAGTATCGTATGCTTACAGGCTTCAAACCGCAATTGACGCAAGCCTTGGCTGACCCGGCAGCAGCTGTCGCCGAGGCCCAGGGCAAGCTGGCGGGTTTGCTAACCCCAGAGAACATCGAGCTGCTAGCACGCACAGGTGCCAGCTGGGCGGTGAATATCGTCAGTGCACTGGTTGTCTTCATGATCGGCATGTGGATTGCCGGTCGCTTGCGCAATGTCGTTGTGCGCATGGTTGAGAAGGCGCCTAATCTCGACGTGACGCTCGCCAAGTTCTTCGGCAGTCTCGTTTACTGGTTGGTGGTCGCCTTCGTCGTCATCGCCGTCCTGTCCATGTTCGGCATTGAGACCACAGGCCTCGCTGCCGTGATCGGTGCGGCAGGCCTCGCCATCGGTCTGGCCCTGCAAGGCACACTCAGCCACGTCGCCTCAGGCGTCATGCTGCTCGCCTTCCGCCCGATCAAAATCGGCGATTATGTCGAAGCTGGCGGTGAAGCTGGTACCGTGAAGGCCATTTCGCTCTTCACCGTCGAGTTGGCGACGCCCGACAACATCAAAGTCATCGTTCCAAATGGCGACGTTTTCAGTGGTTCTATACGAAACTACTCGACGTACGACACCCGCCGCGTGGATTTCGTCATGGGCATCTCGTACGAGGACGATATCAACAAAGCCATGGACGCCATCAAGGCTGAGATCGCGAAAGAGGGCCGCGCTCTCAGCGACCCAGAACCTTTCCTTGGCGTTGGCAATTTGGGTGACAGCTCCGTGGACATCACAGTTCGTGTCTGGGTCAAGAACGGGGATTATTGGGGGGTGAAGTTTGACCTGACCAAGGCCTTTAAGGAGCGCTTTGACCAAGACGGCATCACCATCCCGTATCCGACCTCGACGGCCTACGAGTACAAAATGGAAAAGCCGGCGGCCTAAGCGCTTCTGGATTATCCCGAAAAGGCGAGCCCACGGGCTCGCTTTTTTGTTTTGGGGAGCAGAGCGAAAGCATGGTTAACTTGTCCGCATGATCAGCGTGACCCTCTTTTCCGCTTTCGCTCTGATGCTGCAAGCCGCGCCGCCGGCGGAGGTGACCGAGCTCTACGACATCGCTGCCGCGCCATCCGCCGAGCGGATCCTAGCCGACGTGCAGACCCTCGCGGACTTTGGCACGCGTCATACACTGTCCGGGACGGAGAGCGAGACGCGCGGGATTGGGGCAGCACGGCGCTGGATCAAGGCCGAGTTCGAGGCGATCAGCCGAGACTGCGGCGGCTGCCTCGAGGTCCGCGAGATAGCCGCCGTCATTGAAGGTGAACGGCGAATCCCAGAGCCCACTAACGTGGTGAGTATCGTCGCCTTTCAACGGGGCATCCTCGACCCCAACCGCATGGTGATCATGTCGGGCGACATCGACAGCCGGGTCTCTGACGTGATGAACGCTACCTCGGATAGTCCGGGCGCAAATGATAATGCATCAGGCCTAGCAGGCGTCCTAGAAGCCGCCCGTGTGCTCACGCAGTACGAGTTCCCCGGCACCATCGTCTACGCTGCTCTCTCCGGTGAGGAGCAAGGTCTGTTCGGCGGCAAGATCGTTGCCGCGCAAGCCAAGGAAGAAGGCTGGGCTATCAAGGCCGTTCTCAACAACGACATGATCTCGAACATTGCCGGGATCGATGGCGTCATCGCCAACAATCATGTGCGTGTCTTCTCAGAAGGTCTGCGGGCGGATGAAACACCGGAAGCCGCATGCTATCGCCGGTTTCGCGGCGGCGAGGTGGACTCCCCTGCCCGGAACCTCGCCCGTTACATCGACAAGCTCGCGGACACGTACCTGACGAACCTTGATGCGGGGATGGTCTATCGCCTCGACCGGTTCGGGCGCGGCGGCCACCAGACGCCCTTCTCCGATCTCGGCTTCCCAGCCGTGCGCATCATGGAAACCCATGAGCATTATGACCGTCAGCACCAGGATCTTCGAACGGAAAATGGTCGGGTCTACGGCGACACGGTGGAAGGGGTGGACGCAGACTACGCTGCGAAGGTGACCGCGCTCAACGCTCTCACCGTGGCGGGCATCGCAGGCGCACCGCCCTTCCCCGAAGAAGTCACGTTGGGCGGCGCCGTCGAAGCTTCAGCAACCCTCACTTGGAAGCCTGGCGGTGATCGAAAATCCCGGCGCAACCTCGCTGGCTACCGTGTCTACTGGCGAGACACCACATCGCCTATTTGGACTCACTCACGGTACGTCGGGAATGTCACCGAGTGGACGTTCACCAACTTGGTGGTCGACAACTACTTCTTCGGCGTCAGCGCCGTCGCGAAAGACGGGTCCGAGACACCCGTGGTGTTTCCCGGACCCATTGGGCAGTACGCCCCGCTCTCACCTTGAGCTCTAGACGGACGATTAGTGCGTCAGGAGCAGTGGCATGGGAGGAGCGGTGAGCATCTTGCGGGTCACACCGCCCAGAACCGCTTCACGCAGGCGCGACTGAGAAAAGGCGCCGAGGACCATCACATCACAGCCCTTGTCCTTAGCTGCCTTCACCAGCAGGTCCGAGGTCCGGGCCGTCTTCTCAAGGCGAACAACCTGAGCGTCTTTGCCCGCGCGCTGGTACTGAGCTGCTAAATCTTCTGCTGTCGGACGACCGTTATCCGTGTCACCGACCGTCAGCACCGTGATGGACTTGGCCGATTGCGTGAGTGGCGTAGCAGCCGCGGCAGCTCTGGCTGCCTCGCGGGATCCGTTCCATGCAACGGCGACGCTCTCAACCGGGCCAGCCGCACCCTCTTGTGGTGTGAGGAAGAGAGGCCTGCCTGTCTTGAACAGCAACGACTCGATGAACCCGATGTCGGTTGCCGCCTGACCAGAACCCCGGTGCCGAAAGGCCACCACATCAAAACTCCGCGCCGCCTTGGGCATGGAGCGGTGCAACTCGCCTTCTTCTGATGTGAAGACCGCTTCTAGATCATCGCGGAGGCCATCGATTCCCTCACGGAACGCTTGGCGCATGTTCGCCTCGACTCGCTGCACCGACTGGCGCTGCGCGTCCACGATGGCGGCAACCTCTACCGCGCCGATGAGAGAGATAGGCGGCTCGTAGCCGTCGTTCACATGGTGGACGCGGATGAATTGGCCAGTGCCGTTGAGGATCGCGAGAGCATCTTCGACCGAACCTCGAATGTTGGGCGCGTCCACGGCAGGTACGAATACGTTGTTGAAAGCCATGAAGTCCTCCTCTGGTTGAAACCAAGAAGGATCTCGCACAACGCTAAGGCCGGTGCTTTGCTCTCGATCAGAGGTCGACGAACGTCTTATTGGGCGCTGCTAGCCCAACGAATCCCGCATGTACGACGCCGTCCCGTAGAGGGCGGCGTAGGGCTCGGTGATCAACGACACAGGCGCTTCGCTGAGATAGTCTTGCAAGATGCCCGCCCGCGCGAACGTTCCGGCAAAGTCCATCTCAGCCAACAAGCCCGTCAGTCTCGGGACGATGCCGCCGGAAATCACGACACCGCCTCGCGCGCCCGTGGCAACGCAAGCATCCGCACACGCACAAGCCAGGATATCGAGGAACCAGCACAGGGCCTCGCGCGCATGCCCTGGCCCCGCCAGCGCGGCTTCCGTGATCGCGGGCGGCTCGATCGACACAACCTCCTCACCGCAATCAGCAAGGTGTGATTGGTAGAGGTTGACGATCCCGCGGCCGGACAGCGCGTCCTCGAGGATCGGCGCGTGGCCCAGCTGCTCGCGCATGCGCTCTACGAAACGCAGTTCCTTGTCATTGCGCACCGGCATTAGGCGGTGACCACCCTCGGTCGCGACAACGCGGTGAGGATGACCTGGGACGAACAAGGCTTGGCCGAATCCTGTGCCAGGGCCCACGGTCAGCACAGGCGTGCCAGGAACCGGCGTGCCAGGTTTCAGCTCCGTGCCCTCGCCAGGCTGCATGGTGCCGGCAAAGCGAGCCTGGGCTTGGAAGTCGTTGATGATCTGGACGGCAGAAAAGTGGAACTGCGCCGCGAGGGCTTTCTCACCCAGCGACCAGGGCGCGTTGGTGAGGTGGATCTCGTCCCCCTGCTTGGCTCCAGCGGACGCGATGCATAGACCCGCTGGGCGATTGGGCACCGTATCGAGATAGGCCTCGAGCGCGCGATCGAACTGCTCATGGTCAGCAACCTTGAGCACTTGAACATCGCGCAGGGTTCCGTCGGGCATCGACACGGCGAACCGCGCATTGGTCCCGCCAATATCGCCTACCAACAGCTCGCGATTAGCCATGACCAACCCTCTCAAAGATACCAACGCGTACACCGTCAAAGACGTACTGTGTTGCCAGGGCCATGAGCAACATCCCCAGCAGCCTAGAAATCATGTTCATGCCCGTGCGGCCCAGCGCGCGAGCAATCGCACCCGACGACATCATCACCGGAATGGCAATGAGCAAGACGAGGGTAAGCGCAGCGATCACACCCACCTTGGCCCACAGCGCCTGCTCTTCGTAGGCCGCAGTGCCATCGCCCATGAGCAGCATAACGGTGGCGATGCCGCCAGGACCGGCCAGCATGGGCAGCGCCAAGGGGAAGAAAGCGACATTATCCCTAGAAGAAGCCTTCGGCCCCGGACGCTTCGCATCCATCTCCTCATCCGGGTTGAAGAACATCCGGAACCCAATGAGGAACAAGAGCAAGCCACCCGCTGCTCGGAACGATGACAGCTCAATACCGAGGTGATGCAGCATCGTCGGCCCGAGCAGCGCGAAAAAGACCAGCACACCCAGCGAGATAAAAGCCGCTTGGATCGCGATCGAGCGGCGCTCCTTCTGTGTGTTTTGATGCGTCAGCGCCGCGAACAGCGGCGCGACGAGAATCGGATCGATGATGATGAACAGCGTCACGAACGCTGTGAAAAAGGACGATAAGAAGATTTGCTCAGGCACAAGCCATCTCCGAAGCGCGTTAGAATTGAACGGGAATGCCGCCCGCTAACAGCTTTGCTCGTGCGGGTCCAACGACTTTACCCACATTGGCCCAATGAGGATGGTTAACACTTCCGAAAGCCCATATGGTTAACGCTGGGAATAGAATTTGGGGTTCTACAATGCGTTCACTGATCACCATGGCAGCCGCCGGCGCCGCTTCGCTCTCAATGGCTCAAGCAGCCAGCCTCGATTTTCGTGAGCTGGATGCAGGGTTTGTCGGTTCGAAGGACGCAGTCTTGTCCAATGCTCAACTCAAAGGCGGCGGTGATGCCGATGACCTGCTCATCTTCCACCGCACCGGCGACAGCAGCGGCTTCTGCTTTGTGAAAGTCACGTTCTGCAACGCTGGCGGCGAAATTTTCTTCAACGAAGCGGTGCATGACCTCAGCTTCCGCGTGAGCAACTGGCGTTCAGGCGATCGCGCGCGCGTGACGGCGTTCGATGACGTAGGCACGGAACTAATCGAGCTTGATCTCACGGCGAATGAGACCGTCGACCTGACGTCGCTCACCAACGTTCACCGCCTCGTGTTCGTCGATATCTCGACATCGATCCAGCCAGGTGTCGTCTACAACGACTTCGTCTTCGAAACGGGTCCCGTGACGATCACGCCGGTGCCTGTACCCGCCGGTGCAGCGCTGATGGCCACCGGCGCTCTCGCGCTGTTCCGCCGCCGTCAGACTAGCTAATCAGCGGCGACCAAAGAGCCGTTCCACGTCTTTGAGCTTCAGCTCGACATAGGTGGGACGGCCATGGTTGCATTGGCCTGAGTGGGGCGTTGCCTCCATCTGGCGAAGCAGCGCATTCATTTCATCTGTAGAAAGACGGCGGCCTGCTCGCACAGAATTGCGGCAGGCATGGTTGCCGAGTGTCTCGGCCATCAGGTCTTTCAGCGTCGTATCCTGGCCGAGCCCGGCCAGCTCACAGGCCATGTCTTTCACGAGGCTTTGAATGTCAAAGTCTCCCAAAAGGGCTGGCACCTCACGGACCAAAACCGCCCCCTGCCCGAAGTCCTCAATCGCTAGGCCAAACTGTTCCAGCTCGGCAGCCTTCGACAGAAGGAGATTGGCTTCGTCCTCGGCCAGGTTCACCACCTCAGGCACCAGCAAGGACTGACGAAGGGGTTGCTGACCCTCGCCCGCTGACTTCATTTGTTCGTAGACCAATCGTTCATGGGCCGCATGCTGATCGATGATCACCAAGCCATCGCTTGTCTGCGACACGATATAGGTGTCGTGAAGCTGCGCCATGGCCGCCCCAAGCGGATAGTCTTCCGGCGCCGTCGGCAGCGTAGGCTCCGGCTGCACTGACTGCGCAGGCCTGACCGACGGAGAGCTCACTGGCGTTAAGAAAGGCTGTCGCTCCGCAAAGCCGTGAGACGGTAGTTCCGCTAGAGGGGCTGAAGGCTGATAGCTCGGCGAAGGCGCCGACGTCGCTGCCCGCATCATCTGGGTACTGACCGTGGTCGATGAGCGATGACCCGCCTCAGCGATAGCAGCCCGCAGGCCGCTTACGATCATGCCGCGCACCAAGGCCGCATCGCGGAACCGCACCTCAGTCTTTGCCGGATGCACGTTCACGTCCACCAACTCCGGCGCCATGTCGAGGAAGAGGCAAAGCACCGGATGTCGATCACGCGCCAAGAAATCGGCGTAAGCACCGCGCACGGCCCCAACCATCAACTTATCCCGCACAGGACGCCCACGGACAAAAAGGTACTGCCGGTCCGGCAGCCCTCGGTTGAAAGTAGGCACACCAGCAAAGCCGGACAGCGTGACGCCATCGCGTTCGAGGGTCACCGACACAGCATTGTCGCCAAAGTCCCTACCCATAATGGCAGCCAACCGATTGAGGTGCCCCTCCGGACCCGGACTTTCTCGCCGGTAGGAAAAGCGCTGGCGGCCCTCCACTTGCAGACTGAACGCAGCATCGGGGCGCGCCATGGCCAAACGCTTGACCACGTCCACACAGGCCATGGTCTCGGCGCGCTCGGATTTCATGAACTTGAGCCGCGCTGGCGTCGCGTAGAAGAGGTCCTTCACCTCCACCCGCGTGCCGTGGCCAGCAAAAGGCGCCGGACACGGATCAGCCACCGCACCGCCATTCACCGCGAGGCACCACCCTTCGCCGCCGGGGGTCCGCGAGGTGATTTTCAGACGCGCTACCGAACCAATGGACGGCAGCGCCTCTCCCCGAAAACCCATCGTGTCGATGGCCAGGAGATCCACGTCGCCAGCATCGCTCGCAGAAAGCTTTGAGGTTGCGTGCCGCTCCACCGCGACCGGCAGGGCATCCACGCCCATGCCGCAGCCATCATCCGTGACCGCGATCAGTCGCTGTCCGCCACCGTCGAGCTCGACTTCCACTTTCGTGGCGCCCGCGTCGAGGGCATTCTCCACGAGCTCCTTTACCACCGCAGCGGGCCGCTCAATCACCTCGCCGGCGGCGATGCGGTTGATCGCGCCAGCGGGCAAGCGGCGAATAGTGGGACGCAAAGAGGGGTCGAATTGGGTCTGAGACATGCCGCGCAAATAAAGGGAGTCGAGGCGATCCTCCATCAAACGCCGCCCGTCGAGCAACCGAAGATTATCAAGATCCCGCTTGATCTATTTATGGTTGTGTTTATGTTAATCGCTCAACTTAGGGGTTATCGTGACAAGAGCGGTCTTCCAACTGATACCAGTGCTTCTGGCGTTGCTCGCGTCGGCGCAGAGCGCACCGATCACGTCCAACACGTTTGAGACGTTCAATCGTCAAACCTTCCGCGGCTTACCCGAGGCCTTCACCGGCGGTCCGCGCAGCGTGGGAATTGATGATGATGAGGTCACCTTCACATCAAGCAACCCGCGCGCCGTGTTCGCGTACACCGCTGCCTACGGCCTCAGCGACAATGGCAGTTGGGGCGGCGGGCGCCGCGGGTTTATCGGCCTCAATGTCGCCTTCGGCTGGCTTCGCTTCGACTTTGCCCAGCCGGTCTCTGGCGTCGGCGCCTTTGTGAACTATGCCCCACCGGCAACTTCCTTCGGCACGGCGACCCTCACTGTCCTCGGCTTAGATGACACCGTCCTCGACACGTTCGTGCTCAACCAAGACGCTCCGATCTCCACCCCTGATGCGGTGGATGCGGGTGCTTTTCGAGGGTTCAATCGAAAACGCGGCGACATCCATGCGTTCGTGATCTCCGACGGCTTCTCCGTCCTCGATAACCTGACTTGGTCCAGGGACAATGTCGCTCCCGAGGTCGTCCCGGTGCCCAGCGCGATATGGCTCTTCGCGCTACCCTTGGCTTTGGCACTACGGCGTTCTCACGCAAGCGTGATGGCGCAGCCGCCGCGCCATCCCGTCACTGGCTTGGTTCTTGCTGATCCGAGGAA
>JABSRH010000130.1 GCA_013215175.1 Parvularculaceae bacterium
CTGCGGAAGTTGAGCGTAAGAAGACACAGGAAGTAGAGCGGCTAATAGCTACGACTGCTCTAAAGACTGGCACTGCTGCTCAGCAACAACAAGGTATCAAACTGTATCGCGACAAGGCAGCTAAACAGATTGAAGGTATAGCTGATAACGCGCATCCGCTACATAGCCAACATTCTAACCCTGCGGATCATAATGATACTCTTGCACATGCAATGGCTGAGTTCTTGGTTAAGCAAGACGTAGTGGATCAAGGCACCGCATCCCGTATGCGAGCAGGTCTACGTAACCCTGTCAATAAAGACGGTGAAGTATCCGAGGAAGCTAAGAGCGCCTTTGATTTCTACATGCGTCTAGTTGGTACAGCTAATGCATCAGATGAGTACATGGCCCGTATGTTTAAAGACGATACGGAAGCTCTGGACTTCTTACGTGATGCTGAGCAAATCCATGCTGGTGACGGTGATCTAGAAAGTGCTATTATGATCGCTCAAGAAGCTCGTGACAATCCGAACGTTGAACAGGTATGGCGTGATAACGTTAAGCGTGTCAATGACGGTGAGATGATGACTACAATTAAGGATGACCTTATCGAAGGAACTGGTAGAACAGACACATTCTTTAATAACCTTATGAATGTATTCAACACTGGTTTTGATGAAGAGTTCATTACAGATGAGCAGAAGTCATTCTTGATGGAAGATATCGGCCTTACTCGTGCTATCGATAGTGAGATCCGTACACAGACAGCTATTACCCCTCATGCCTCTAAGGACTCGATCCGTAGACGTGTGATGACACAGCTATCTAGTGGACGCTTCATTGGTGGTTCATTCATCCCCGGCCCTGCCCGTGGTGGTGCATCACTTCATGAGATGATGGGTCTAGGTAAGCACGTTGAAGACGGTGTTGAGAACAGAGCTGTTATGCAGTATCTGATCGAGAATGGTGAGCGTGAGTTCGGTGCTCGTGTATGGGAAGACATCGGTCCTTCTATGCCGTTCGAGATGCGCGGTGGGACTATGTTCCATCTTGGTACAGAACGTCCAGAGATTAGCGTTAAGCTAGTTGGTAAGCATTTCGAGATCACACCACGGTCAGCTAAGTATGCTATTGAAGATCCTACACTCGGTGGTATCATATCAGCAGGAGCTAACCTGTCTAATCCAGAAGCACAAGTCGTACGTATTCCTGTACGGGATATTGGTGACTGGTACAAGAAGCATGTAACTCGAAAAGATGAGAACTCCCTATTGAATATGTTTATTGATGTGGCTCAACCCGCAGCAGAAGCATTGGGAACTGCCTTCGGTGGTGGCGGGATCGTCTCTGACTAAAATAAAGAGGGTCGCTAATAACAGCGGCCCTTAATCTCTCTTAAAGGAATTTATAATGGCTGATAGCTCATTTGGTAAACTGTTCGGCTTGGACAACGATGAAACTAAGATCGAGCCATTAGAACTTGACCAACCTACACCACAGCCGCTTGAGCAGCTACATGATGTAGGACAAGACACAGAACGTGCAGCACAAGACGAACAGATCGCGATACAGGAAGAAACCAGTACGCTTGAGATGGTCGGTGCAGCGTTCGATAAGAATATCGGTCCTATGGCATGGGACGTGGTACAACGTAAATGGGAGCACGAAGCAGAACCAGACTTCGATCCTCAACAGTACCTAGAAGAAAACCAAAAAATTCTACCTGCTGCTGATCTAAGTCAGTTCGCAGATGTACGTAGCCGGGGCGAAGCCGATGAGCTACGAGAAGACTTAACACGTCAAAAAGAGAACGCTGAGATGCTAGAAGCTCATGGCGTATCTGGAATGGCTGCTCAGTTGATTGTAGGCATGGTTGATGTAGATCTCCCTGCTACTCTATTGACAGGTGGTGCATTCGCATCAGGCAAGATGACAGCCAAGGCATTGCTTAAATCTACAGCCGCTGGTGCTACTGCTGGTGCAGGTACTATGGCTTTGAGTACCTCAGTTGACCCATTAGGGGACACAAAGGATATCGTGTATGGTGCATTGCTGGGCTCAAGTCTTGGTATTGCTGGTGGAGCTATCGGTTCCCACTATGCTAAAAAAGCTAACAACGCTATGGACAGTGCTAGGAATGATTTCAATTCAGCAATTGATGATCTACCACAGCCTGACGATGTGTCAGAAGCTTCTGTATACAGCACACCCGATCCTGCTATGGAGCCACTCGCAGGTCCATCCGTAGGTGCAGGTTCAAGACAAGCTGGTATTGATTACAGTCAGCTCAACGAAGAGCAAGGACGTATCATTGGTGAGAGTGTTAATAATCTCGCATCCAAAGGTATCGCAGCTCGTCTAGATGATCCTGACTTTGTTGATACTCCGATTGGCCGTACAGCTAAACGGTTCTCTGATGCATTGCAGAAACTACCCGAAGGTGTCATGACAGACTTTGATCGTCTTGCTAACTCTGGTGTTGCAGTTGATCAGAACCTAGCCTATGAGCTATTCGAAAGTGCAGAAGGTCGTATTGTGAATAATCGCAGTGCAGCTATGCTACAGGAGAACTATGGTCAGCGTATCTCATCAGAAGCTATGGACCAGATCGAGCCAGTGTATACAGCATGGGCTAAACAGAACAAGATCGGTTCTATGGACAAGATGTCAGACAGCACCCGTGATCTATTCCACAGAGAGCTTATCTCTGAGATGGAAGGCAGATGGCAGGGTGAAGGTTCTCAGACCAACAGTGCAGCTATCAAGCAACTAGCAGACGCTCTTGATCGTCAGAACGAATTAGCACGTAAGACCCAAATCGGTAGAGATGGTGAGACAAGTGTATTCGGATCTGAACATCTAGAACAGCGCTCAGGCTATGTTCCGCATTCATGGGATGGTAAAGCTATTCGTAAACTTATGACTAGCAAGGGCATCTCTCGTGGACGTATTGAAGAGTTCGTTGAGAAGCAATTCACTAAGATGTATCCGCATGTAGCAGGAGACGATGCTAAAGTCGTATCTCGTGCAGTTATCAGACGCGCTCTTAATAAAGAGGACGGTGTTGATGCTAACATGCTATCTACTCTTGATGCTGATGGTGTTCATATCCTGACTGACGTATTGACAGATGCTGGTATCTCACAGAAACGTATCGACGATATGGTTGAACGTCTACGGGGTAAACAGTCTGAACAAGGTATGCAGGGTTCATCTAAGAAACGTATCAACTTTGATATGCGAGCATCTGATGGTGAGATCTCAATGATGGATCTTATCGATACTAACGTCACTCGCTTATACACCAGATATAACCGTAAGGTGGCCGGGGCCTCAGCCTTGGCTCGTAAAGGTATCACAGGTACAGGTGATCGTAAAGCTATCATTGATGCATCCATTGCAGAACGTAACGCTCGTGGTCTAGAAGTCGGTGACAAGCAACGCAAGTATCTTGAAGACATCTTCACGTACTTTGATGCTGGTCCTATCGGTGGCGGTGTTGATCCTCTTGTTGGTCGTATGAAACGCTTGACTAATCTAGCCCTTCTAAATCAAATGGGTCTAACTCAGTTGATGGAGACAGGAGCACAGATGAGCGCAGTTGGTGTACAGACTTGGGGTAAACATGCTAAGGTAGTCATGGACGAATTAGTTCGTGGTGGTCCAGAAGGCCCTATGGCTATGGAACTTAAACCGCTTATGGGTAAGCTTGGTAAAGAACATCTCTTAGAACGTCCTGATCTTATGATGGATGAGCTACGAGAGAATGCATCTAATTCTGCCGAGTTCGGTAACTGGCTCGACAAGTTCGATAACGTTCTAGGCAAAGGACAACGTGTCCAAGGTCTACTATCAGGCTTCTATGCTGTTAAAGGTATTCAACAGAAGATCGCAGCCACATCTATGGCAGACAAGATCGCACAACGCGTTCGTGATGGTGTAGATGAGAATGCTCTACGTGACATCGGTATTGATCCGTCTATGGTCAAGAAGTACGTAGCTAATGGTAAGATCGAGTTCGATACAGATGGTACAACATCAGTTCTAAATCTACAGGATTGGGACGTGCAAGATGCTGAGGACTTCGTTCTAGCATTACATCGTCATACCAACAAGGTTGTACAAAAAGCTATGGCTGGTGAAGAGACAATGTGGATGCATAAGACCGTAGGGTCTATGTACATGCACTTGAAGACCTTCCCGTTACTAGCTATGCGTAAGCAGTTCATCCGTAATGGTGGTGTGAGCACAGACGCATTCGTAGGTACTCTTATGATGGGCTTTGGTACTGCTGCACTATTCGGTGCTGCTAAGCAAGTCATTAATGGTAAGGGTGGTGATCTGAGTGCTGAGAAGGTTGTAACAAATGCTCTTAACATGGGCAACATGACAGGTTGGTTCCCAATGCTAGCTGACCCTGCTGCTGCTATCTTAGGATATGACATCAGCGCCTATGGTCGGCATGGTATCGATCAAGGTGTCATTGCATTGCCTCCGGCTATCCCAACTCTAAACAAGATGGCGCATATCATCGGAGCAGTTAATCCTGCCAGCGAACTATCAGACAACGAGCGTATACGTGCTCTACAGACTACACCAATCGTAGGAAACCTGTACGGATTTAGCGCGATGTTCAACGCAATGAAAGATTAAAACAAATATGGAGGTATCCCGCGTTCTGCGGGGTGTCCCGCTATACTAGGAAAAAGGAGGTCAGGACATGGCTAAACATAGTATTATTGAATACACAGGCGATGGCTCTACCATCCAGTACCCAATTAATTTTACAGGTGGTTATACACTTGAGGCTCACGTTTTCTGTCAGGTCAACGATGAAGTTGATGGCAATAACGCCCCGATCTATCGTACGCTTACATTCGTATCAGCAGGTATTGTTGATATCGGTGGCACAGTTCCGGGAGCAGGTGAGCGTATCGTGTTCACACGTGTCACACCTATCTCTGCACCAGTAGTAGATTTCGAAGATGGTGTAACATTCACAGAAGAAGAAATTGATGCTGGCTTTGAGCAGGTGATCTTTGGTATCCAAGAAGCTCAAGATAACTTACAAGACGCTACAGCAACACAGGATGCATTGGCTGGTGCAGAAGCAGCACAGGCTGCGGCAGAGCTCGCACGTGATGCGGCTCAGACATCAGAGACTAATGCAGGTACTAGTGAAACTAACGCTGGTAACAGTGAGACAGCAGCATCCAATTCAGCGACAGCAGCACTGGCTAGCGAAAACGCAGCCTCTGCAAGTGAGACCAATGCAGCAACATCTGAAACCAATGCAGGTAACAGCGAAACGGCAGCAGCTCTTAGTGAGACAAATGCTGGTAATAGCGAAACAGCGGCAGCAGCATCAGAAGGTGCAGCGGCTACGTCTGCTGGAAATGCAGCGACAAGTGAAGCTAATGCAGCAGCATCTTATGATTTATTCGATGATCGGTTCCTTGGTGCTAAGGCAGCAGATCCGACATTAGATAATGACAGCGATGCTATTCAAGTAGGCGCTTTGTATTTCAACACATCAACAAACAACATGCGTGTTTATGATGGTACAGACTGGAATAACATCACTACAACAGTTAGCCGTAATCTCTATGAGTACACAGCTACTGCTGGTCAAACAACATTCACTGGTACTGACCGTGAAGGTAATAGCTTGACAACAAGTGGTACTTTCTTGAACGTACATCTGAATGGTGCTCGTCTTACTCATGTAGATGATTACACAGTAACAGCAACAGAGGTTATTCTTTCTGCTGGTGTCAATGCTGGTGACGAGGTTCTTATTGAAGCTCTAACTACATTCAATGTAGTCAACGCTGTACTTACCACAGCGCAGACTTTGACAGACGCAGATAAGGTACAGGCACGGGCTAATATCGGTGCAGACTTCATGGGAGGCTACCGTAATAAAATTATTAACGGTAATATGGATATATGGCAACGCGGAACAGTTTCTACTGGATCTGGCTACAATGCTGATGACCGTTGGCAGAATAACAATGCAGGCCACACTGCGTCAATCCAGCAGCAACCCTTTGCGCTAGGTCAAACGGAAGTTCCGGGGAACCCTAGATTTTATTCAAGAACGCATATTACTGCTGTTGGATCAGTAGCAAACGATCATGTATCTAAGTATCAACCTATTGAAGATGTAAGAACGCTAGCAGGTAAACAGGCAACGCTTACGTTTTATGCTAAGTCTGATGCTACGCGTGATATGGTTGTTGAATTTGCTCAAGCATTCGGATCAGGTGGCGGTGAAAGCCCGACCGAGATCGGTATAGAAGTTAACAGACTTACATTAACTACATCTTGGCAGAGGTTTGACGTTGTTGTTGATATCCCATCTATTGCAGGTAAAGGTATCGGTGTAACAGACAACAGTCTGCTTGGTATGATTTTGTGGCTATCTTCTGATACTCCAAGTATGGGTACTCGAAATGATAATATAGGATACCAAACAGGTATCTTTGATATTGCACGAGTGTCTCTGGTAGAAGGTGATGCTTCTAAAGAGGCTGATCCGTACGAAGATAGACCTTTATGGATTGAAGAAAAGCTATGTTATCGCTACTATTATGAATCGCCTAATATTCATTGGCTTACAGCAACAGGATCACAAGGTACGTGGCAAGAAGCTCACCTAGCTCATCCAGAGGTTCTGAGAGAGGTGCCTACTGTAGCTTATACTGGTACACATGATACATCAGGTGCGCCTGTAGCTATTTCTGGAAGTCATAGACATATGATTAGTTTCAGACTTAATAGTGGTGCGGAATTCTTACCACACGATCATGTGATACAATACACTGTTAGTGCGGAATTATAGGAGATACTATGACTAGATCATTAGAAAATGCAAGAGGTCACACATCTCTTGTGGATATTAACGGAGGCCCTTTAGGGGGCTTCCGAAACAAGATTATTAACGGTAATTTTGACATCTGGCAGAGGGGTACTAGCCAAACCACTACGGGATATGGTAGTGCTGATAGATGGCGTTATGGTATTACTGGAACGCCAACATTATCAGCATCTCAACAAACGTTTGCTGCTGGACAAACAGATGTACCTGGTAATCCAAAATATTTCTTGCGTAGTGTTGTCACAGCTGGAAGCGCAACAAATGACCGAAGTTTATTTCAGCAAAGAATAGAGGATGTTGCTACACTAGCAGGAGAAGAAATTACTGTCACATTTTGGGCAAAGGCTGACGCCGCTAAAGACATCGCTTTTTCCATTGAGCAATCGTTTGGATCAGGGGGAAGTCCCTCTTCTTATGTAACAGATAGTGCAGGCAATAAACAATCTTTATCAACTTCTTGGCAAAAATTCAGTGTGAAAAAAACTATTCCAAGCATTGCGAGTAAGACACTTGGCACTAACAACGATGATTATTTAACGTTAGCATTTTGGTTCACAGCTGGAAGTGATTATGATACACGCACAAATTCATTAGGCCATCAAACTGGAACATTTGATATAGCTAGAGTAAGTCTTGTAAAAGGTGATGCTACTAATGAAGCTGATCCGTCTGAGTATCGTCACCCTGCACAAGAACAGAAAATATGTGAACGTTATTATCAAACATCCAGAAAGAATAACCAAATTAACAGTTATGCCTACCCAAATAGCGGATCAACATACTATTATGGAATGAGGTTCCCAACTGTTATGCGAGGATCGCCCACTATCACACTAGATGATGTGGAACATTCAGGTTTTGGCACTGTGACCACACATGCGATAGGATCGGATGGCTTTAGGGCAGATGGTGTATGTAATGCTAGTGATGCTAATGCTTACTTTAGGTTTTCTTATGTAGCAGATGCAGAACTTTAAAGGATAGAAAATGAATATTATTTCAGCAAAATACAATGAAGATGGCAGTATCAAAGTCGTCCATTCGGATGGTGAGATGTATGTACCAAGTGCTCCGGGAAACCGTCACTACGGTATGATCATGACATGGCTCGGTGAGACCGATGACAACCAGATCGAAGAGTACGTAGCTCCTGCTAAGGAACGCCGTATGAAAGGTACAGCTCGTGAGTTCATGGACATCTTCACTACAGAAGAGAAGATTAAGATCGTGGGTCTTACTATGTCGGATCCAGCTATCAAGCTATGGTACGACGAGGCACTAGCTGGTGAAGTATGGTTGAACCATCCTGACGTTGCGTTAGTTCTTGGTGCTATGCAGCTCGCAGGAGTTATCACAGCAGAACGTGCAGCAGAAATTCTGGCAACAGACTTTGATGCA
>JABSRH010000131.1 GCA_013215175.1 Parvularculaceae bacterium
AGGATCGCTTCCTTGGCGTCGGGGTTCATGCCCAGTGCGTCGGTGGTGGGCAGTGTATCTTGACCGAGTTCTGTGCTGAGGTTCTCACGCAGCAGGTTATTCATGGCGCCGCCACCGCTGAGATAGACTTTTGGCTGATGAGGTAGCGAGCGCGCCGCGTTGGCGATGGCTTGCGCGGTGAACTGATTGAGCGTGGCTAGAACATCTTGGTGCGATAGCGCGTCGCCGTAGGCTGTTAACTGGCGCTGTAGCCACCCAGCCGAGAAATGTTCTGGGCCCGTTGTTTTAGGGAAGGGCGCCGCGAGATATGGGTCACCAAGGAGTGCTTTGAGCAAGTCCTCATTGACCTGACCACTGCGCGCTAGTTTTCCATCCTGGTCGTAGCTCAACTCAGGGAAGTGATGCTGCACGTAGCCATCCATCAGCGTGTTGCCGGGTCCGATGTCGGCACTGAACGCTGCCAGCTGCCGTGGAGCCGCTGGCAGAAAGGTGAAGTTGGCGATACCGCCAATGTTGACCAGCAGGCGGTCTTCATGATCATCCGACAACAGAAGAACGTCACCGTAGGCGGCAAGTGGCGCGCCCTCGGCGCCAGCCGCGATGTGCTTTTGGCGAAAATCCGACAGCGTCGCTATGCCCGTCAGGTGCGCGATGTGGTCACCGTCGCCGAGTTGGAGTGTGGCGTTAGGCATGTCTGCGCGGCCATGCATCCAAGCGGGTGCGTGGTACACGGTCTGTCCGTGGCTCGCGATCAAGTCGACGGAGCTGGGCTGGATGGTCCAATCCGCAAGAGCGTCGTTGATCATCTGCGCGTGGGTGCGAGCGATGACGGCGTTGAGCAGTGTTACATCTTTAAGCGACACGGCTCCTGCTGCCGCAAAGATGGTATTGATGGTCTCGCGAAAGTCTTGCGTATACGGAATGGTGGTGAACTGCTCCAGCTCAAACTTCGTGTCCAACCCCGCTTCCTGGAACGTGCCTAGCGCGATGTCGAGGCCATCGAGCGATGTGCCGCTCATGAGGCCGATGATCCGGCGCTGCGGTGCCTCCGCCAGCGCGGCGAGGCGCCGGACGGAAGACAAACTCATGCTGGAGCCTCAAAAAGGTTGAGGGCCTTGAGCCGTTCGGCGGCTTCTTTGCGATCAAAGGGCTTAGGCGTTGCCGAGGTGATGGCTCTGGCTTTGTCAGCCCGGATGATCGCTTGACCGCTTAGGGTGCCGGCGCCTCGCGCGACGGACTCCATGTCTGCCAGGTCGCCATTGCAATGGCAGATCAGTTCGCAGCCTGCCGCTATCGCCGAGCGTGTGCGCTCTTCGATGGTGCCGCCAAGGGCGTTCATATTGATGTCATCGGTCATGAGAAGACCGTCATAACCCCAATCGTCGCGGATAACATCATTGATGATGGCGGATGACAGCGTGCCCGGATGATCGGGGTCCAGAGCTTCGTAGATGACGTGGGCCGTCATCATCATTGCCTCACGCTTCAGCGCTTGGAAGGGGACGAAGTCTTCAGCGATCAGTTGCTCGCGTGTGGCCCTAACGCGGGGGAGGTTATGGTGGCTGTCGGCGTCGCCCTTGCCGTGACCCGGCGCATGCTTGACCACGGGGGCCACGCCGCCGTCGCGCAAGCCAAGGGCGGTGGCTTTGCCCAGTGTGGTGACGGTTTCAGCGTCGTAGCCCAGCGCTCGCTTCTGAAGGAATTCGTGAGCATTCGGATCAACAACGTCCAACATGGGGGCGCAATTGGCGTTGACGCCGAGGGCTTTGAGGTCATCCGCCATTATGCGAGCGTTCAGCCACGCTGCCTCCGCGGCAACCTCTGGGTCCTTTTCATGGTGTTGCGCGAAAGCTGACGGGTTGGGTGGATGCCGAAAGTGTGGGCGCTTAAACCGCGCCACGGTGCCGCCTTCCTGGTCAACGAAAATGGGGGCGTCCGGATCGTTTGACGCTTCCCGCAAGGCTGCGGTCAGTGCTTTGACTTGCTCGGGTATGTCAATGTTGCGGCCGAAGAGGATGTAGGCCCATGGGCGGGTCTCGCGGAAAAAGGCCTTCTCCCAATCGGTGAGAGTGGTGCCGGAACAGCCGAACATGGTCGCGAGGTGATGGGCCATAGGTGGTCAATACAACTAAAGAGGGAGCGATGCCAGGCGACATAACATGCTTGGCGAAGGTGAGAGCACTTTTAATAAAAGTGTATCTAAAGCCCTCGAATGGATGACGAATCTCCGTTGATGATCGTCAATGTCTTCGCTTGATTTGGCCAAAAAATGGTGATGTCCGCGATTTTTCCTGCGGCAAGGGTGCCTCTTGAGCGATCAAGGCCCAAAAACTGCGCTGGTGCCTGGGATGCCATGCGAACAGCTTCTGCGAAGGGGACTTGCAGCATGGCAATGGCATTCCGGACGGCTTGATCCATGGTGAGGTTAGAGCCGGCCAGGGTACCTGCTTCGTCCGTGCAACGTCCCTCTTTTATGTGGATCGTTTTGCCCTCGAAAGAGAATTCTGTGGCGTCCGTTCCTGCCGCTGCCATGGCATCAGTCACGAGGAGTATCCGCCCGTCGGTCTTCGCGCGGTGGGCCAGGCGCATCATCGCCGGGTCAACGTGGTGTCCATCGGCGATCAGTGAACACCATGCTTTGCTCTCAAGGGCCGCCGCGACAGGGCCGGGCTCTCGCGAGAGCATGGGCGGCATCGCATTGAAGAGGTGCGTGAAGCCTGTCACTCCGGCCGCGAGGGCATCGTGGGTTTCTTGGTAGGTGGCAGCGGTGTGTCCTGCTGCCACCACAACGCCAGCTGTGACCAGACTTTGGATAGCTGTGTGATCCACCTGTTCGGGAGCAATGGTCAGAAGCAGCTTGCCTGGAAAGCGACGCGTAAGGAGTGCCATGGCCTTGTCGTCCAGCGGACGGAAGTGGTCGGCGTTATGGATGCCTTTTCGCGCCTCGTTGAGAAAGGGGCCCTCAAGGTGCAGGCCCAAACAGCCGGGGACGCCTTGTTCAATCGCTTCGTGCGCGGCATGCCAAGCTTCCTCCATCCTCTCAAATGAGTCGGAAATGAGCGTGGGAAGGAAGCCTGTTGTTCCGGACCGACCGTGACTTTGGCCCAGTTGCTCGATTATATGCTTCGTGGGCTGATCGTTGAACAGATATCCGCCGCCGCCATTGATCTGAGTGTCGATCAAGCCGGGGGTTAATGTGGCGCCATCCAATTCAAAGACGTCATGGTCAGCGGGAATATCTTTATGCGGGACAATGCCTGTTACGATGCCCTGGTTAATCAACAAAGCATGACCCGACAGGGGCCCTTGTGCTGTCAAAATGGTGGAGCCCGTGAGGGCGAAGGCCGTCATGCCTCCACACCCGTTGAGGGAAACCGAATAGGCGCACGGACGTTTAGGGCGATTGTACGTTTGAGGTCGTCTGGCTTTATCGGTTTCGCGAGGTAATCATTGGCGCCTGCGGATAAGAGTTCATCGCGGGCTGCGGCGAATGCATCAGCTGTCACTGCTACGATCGGGATTGAGCAGCGCTCTCCATTGATTGCCCGGATCGTCTTGGTGGCCTCAACGCCGTCCATGACGGGCATCTGTTTGTCCATGAGGACAATGTCATAGTAGTTAGCGTTCACAGCCTCGACGGCCTCTTCGCCGTTCTCAACAATGGTCAGAGAACGGACCTTTCCTTTCAAGATAGTTTGGATAACGAGCGCGTTCACTGCATTGTCTTCAGCGGCGAGAATGTCCAACTCTCTAAGCGTTGCATCCACGCCCTGATTACTGAGTGCGCGCTCTTGCAACTGTGGCTCGATTTCTGGATGGTCTGACGGCGGCAGGGTGACCGTGAACAGGGTGCCGCGGCCAAGCTCACTTGTGACCTCAATGCTACCGCCCAAAAGGTCGGTGATCTGTCGGCAAATCGCAAGGCCTAGTCCGGTGCCTTGAAAACTCCGTGTGCCGCCAGTCTCTACCTGCCGGAAGCTTTCAAAGATGAGTCGTTGGTTCGTGTCGGCGATGCCGATGCCGGTATCGGCGACAGAAATTTCGAGCGGCAATCGTGGCCCAGGCTGATGAACGGCTAGCTCGACGCTGCCCTTGTTGGTGAACTTGATGGCATTCGACAGAAGGTTTGAAAGAACCTGCCGCAGCAATTTCTCGTCGGTGATGAAGTGCTCATCGAGCGCAGTTAGAGAAACCTGGAAGTTGAGCCCCTTGCTTTCTGCCTTCGAGCGCCAAAGGTTGACCACGTCAGCAATGACAGTGCTGGGATTGAGCTCCGTGGGGTTCGCGCGCACACGGTTGCCTTCAAAGCGGGCGACGTCCAACACGTCGCTGACAATTTCATGGAGGTGCTCCGCTGAACGCAACGCCGTTGAGAGCTTTACGTGTTCGTCTGTGCCTCGAATGGTTTTCTCGAGCACTGAGCCGGTAAGATTCATTACGGCATTGAGCGGTGTACGGATTTCATGACTCGTCGTGGCGAGGAATTCGGTCTTCGCGTCATTCGCCTTTTCAAGTTTCTGGTTCGTGTCCACCAGCTTGCCGTTCATCTTCTCAAGCTGTTTGTTCAGCGCTGTGGTTACGCGTTGCATCCTATTGGACTGCCGCGACTGAAGGAACAGAAACCCGATAGTGAAGAGAGCCAGCACGCCTGCACCGCCGAGAATAAAGCGTTCCAGTGCGCGTCGAGTGCGAATGAGTTCAACGTCTTTTGTCAATTGTTCTGCGCGGAGACGTTCGATGTCGCGCTGCTTAGCTGTAAGCTCAAAGTCGGCATTCACGATGGCCTGGTTTGCCGATGCCGCAATGTCACGCTCGATGTCTTCTAAGCGCTTGAAGGCCCGGAGGTGCTGAAGAGCCTGTTCTGAATCGCCTAGGGCCTCGTAGATATCAACAGCATACGAATGAGCTTCGAGGGCATCCTCCGGTGTGGATGTTAGGTCGACACCGTCAAATGTCCGCTCGAGAAGCGAGGCAGCTCGATTCTGGTCGCCGTCTTTCAGTGCCACGCGTGCTTGCACTACACCGAGGATGAGGGGGCGTTGGTCCGGCGCCAACTGTTCAGCGATAACCTGGGAACGGATGATGTCGGCACGGACTTCATCCCAGTTCCCTGCCATGAGTTCGAGAAGGGATAAATTGGCGTGGAGCCGAATGGCGATAGTGGGAGCATTGGCGACGACGTCTTTCTCAAGTGCCGCGCGAAAAGCCTCTCGGCCTTCATCAAACCGCCCCAATTTTCGCAGAGCATTGCCGCGATTGTTCAGCGACACGACGTTCATCATCGGACCGTCGGGATAGACCTCCATAGCGCGCTGGTCATATTCAATGGCCCGCTCATAGCGTTTGGCGTTGGTGTACAGCGTACTCAAACCTTGCAGGGCGATGGCTTGGTACCTCGGATTCTCTAAGTCAGCAAAAAGAATATACGCACGCTGAAAGCTGTCGAGCGCAATGGCATTGTCACCGGAAGCCCGAGCGACCCTCGCGCTGGTGATGAGGATCTTGCCGTAGATTTCTGTAGTGGCGCTGGCGTTGTTGTTAAGGGCGGAGGTGACGACAACCCTCGCCTCATCTAGCCGACGCAAGCGAAAGAGTGCCTCGCCCTCTAACCATGCGGCTTTAAGCAAGATGTCGGGGCGCGGGTCCTGACTCCGCCGCTCCATCACGGCCGCCTGCATGGCCAGTTTTTGTCCGGTGCTTGGGTCCGCGACCAGGGTTGATTGTGCTTGCCCGAGGAGGGTGTCGGGCGTTTCTTCCGCTTGCCCGGAATGAGCAGGGGTCAGTGCTGCGAACAGCAGCACGCAACCCAAAGAGACCCATTGCCATCGAGGGAAGTTCATTCAGGCCTCAACGTTTGCTGAACGCGATTACCCCGCCGAACGGGAACAAGACGTTAACGCGTTTAACGCTGAGTTTAATTTAAAATAGAACGAGATAGAAGGAAAGGGTGCAAAGCCACCAAGACCTTACACCCTTTCGGTTTAGAAACGAACCCGATGGTTAATAGGTTCTAAAAGTCGATCGCGAAGCGAATACCCCCCGTCAGTGCTTGGGCGTCTTGCGCCAGAACAGGCGCGGTATCGATTTGACCAAACAGCGCTAACTCGCCTCGACCCTTGAGCACAGGCGTGCCGTAGAGCACTTCGCCCACATAACGCCGTGCCAAACCATTGAGTGCGACACGATCGCTCTGCAGACCCAGCTGGCCCGTCCGGCGATCAACCACTTGGAGACTGTTGATCTTGATGGCACCGCCTTCAACGGTCAGAGGCTGTGCGAACGAGAGACGAGCATGGTCCCGCTTGCCCAGTAGGCCTTGCTTGGAGAGGGTGGCTTGGTACGCGCTGGTGCGAACGCCGCCTTGGGCGATGCCGAGCAGGCCGTCGGAGCGTTGACCGCCGCGCGTGTGGCCGAGGGTGCCCGAGAGGCTAAGCCGGGTTTGGCGACCGAGATCACGATCCGCTTGGAAGGTGATGGCCCGGCTCTCGGCGGTTTCACCGAAGCTCAGTGCACCGAGGCTTTGACCACCAAAGAGGCCATCAGTTTCTTGCAGCGCCGTCAAGGAGACGGTGACCAACGTGGCTTCGTCAACGGCATAGCCGACACCAAAGGAAGCGGCACCGGCTTGGTAGCCCTCCGTTCCGGCAATACGCTCACCGATTTCGCCTGAGAACGGATTGATCACGAGGTCAGCGTGGTCACGTTGGCTGAGGCCGCCGTTGAACGATAAGCGATCCGTTAGCGGAATGCTGGCGTGAATATAGCCGCCACCTGATGCCAGGCCGAGTAGCGGGTTCACGCCGCCCGTCATGATGTCGTGGTCAGAGGTCATGGTGAAGCTGGCATTGTGGAACGCGAGGGCTCCATCGCCTTGGCCGAAGCGAACGGTCATGCCCGTTTCTTGCGACCGCAAGGTACCATGGCTCTCAAAGGCAATGCCTCCTGCGGGCACGGCTAAACCATGGGCGGGTTGGTAAGCCTCAAGTGAAAGGGTCCATACGGAGCTTTCAGAACCAATGAACATGGATCCCATCGCTGTGGTGTCGGTGAAGCCTTGGGTGCCTGCGAAGCTGAGGCTCGCGACACTCTGCGATGCACCGAGGGCAGTTCCTAGGCGATTGGCGAAGTAGGTCTCGACGTCTTGCTCAAGGCTGATCGATGCATCAATGGCGCCTGCTTGTAGAACGCCTACGGGGATCTCGAAATCGCGATAGGTGCTGCCGATGTCTTCGAACACGGTGAGGGTGGCGAGGCTATCCACACGGGCAATCAGTTCCTGCGACAAGGCTGAGCCCACGAGATTCATGGAGCCTGTGTCGGTCAGGAACGTCAGATCCGCGATGTTCAGCGGGCGTTGTGAGGCGTCCACGTTGAGGAGACCCCAGCCATAGGTAGCGTCCACGCCGTCCTCACCTAGATCCGTTGCTGTACGGAAGAGAATCTCCGCCGTTGCCTCGGGTTCGTTAGCGAGCCAAGCCCAGCGGCTTTGTAGCAGGGCAGCGGCGCCGGATACCAAGGGTGCTGCGAAGCTGGTGCCCGAGGCTCGGCCCACGCCGTCAGGTGTTGCGACGAGGATTTGCTCACCAGGAGCCACGAGGAAGCGGTCCATCATCGACGTACACTGCGTGTTGACGGTGAAGCAGGTGTCGCCTGGCGTGTTCGAGAAGCTGGCGATCTCGCCGTCCAACCCGAGGGCGCCCACAAGGACGATGCGTTCGACGACATCCACGCTGCCGAAGTCGATATCGTCCGTCTGCGTCACGCCATCATTGCCGGCTGCCATGATGAAGAGGCTATCGGCCGTTGACGCTTGAACCGCACTGTCGCTGAACGCATCCACCCAACCTTCGGAGAAGGTGAAGCCCGACTCGCCTAAGGACAGGTTGATGATGGAGGCACCGGCGGCGCCTACGGTGGCGATCGATTGGGTGACGTCTTCGATTTCCGCTTGCCCGTCTTCGGCAAAGGGATTGGACAAGACGACGTCAGCTTCAGGAGCAACGCCCATCACTCCATTGCTGTCCAAGGCGCCTGCGATGGTGCCAGCCACAGCTAAACCATGGTTTTGATCGGCGTGGACAGGCCCATATACTTGAGTCGTTCCGCCGAGCACTGAGGTTTGTGCGAACCCTTGATCGACGACACCCACGGTGACGCTATCGCCAAACCCGGCGATTTCGGCGAGCACAGGCGACCACGATACCGTTGGCA
>JABSRH010000132.1 GCA_013215175.1 Parvularculaceae bacterium
GTCAGCGCCTACCTTTTCACAAAGGTCGGCCATCTCGTTGATGAACGTAATCTTCGTGGCTAGAAATGCGTTCGCCGCATATTTGATGAGTTCAGATGTGGGACGACTGGTGAAAACCATCGGTGTTTCATTGAGAAACAGGGGGCGATACAACTCGTGCATAAGTTCACGAGCTTTATCATCTTCTGTGCCTACCACGACGCGATCTGGACGCTTAAAATCGTCGATGGCAGCGCCTTCGCGTAAGAATTCCGGGTTGGACGCGACCGAAAACCCCTCTCCCGGCATCAGGTCCGGCCGTGCCTTTACAATGACGTTTTCGACTTCTTTGCCAGTTCCGACGGGTACGGTCGATTTTGTCACAACGACGGTATATTTATCGATAGACTGGGCGATCTCCTCGGCGGCTGCGTAGACGTAACTCAAGTCGGCATGGCCGTCTCCACGCCTTGAGGGTGTGCCCACAGCGATGAACACCGCATCTGCGCCTGGCACGGCTTCTTTGATATCCGTGGTGAAGGAAAGGCGGCCAGACTTCACGTTTAGCGCCACCAAGCTGTCCAGGCCCGGTTCGTAGATCGGCATCATGCCGTTGAGCAATCTTTCGATTTTGCCGGCATCCTTGTCGACGCAGACAACTTCGTGACCGAAGTCTGCAAAACAGGTTCCAGATACAAGGCCAACATAGCCAGTTCCGATCATCGCCACACGCATGGGTTCGGCTCCTCGTTAGATCGCCAGGTATTACCGCTGGCGACTCTTATTCGTCCAGTGTCTATCAAACCTAACTTTCGGCCACTCATCGGACAGGGGCTAGATGGGATGAACCCCACGTACTGACCACTGCCAATTCGCGGTCCCGCGTGTTACCTCTGCATTGTCGTGATACCAGTCCGTTTACCGGGGTAGACGCGCTGAAAGTAACCTGCCCGAGTAAAGAGCGCCTTGCCAAAAGTGCTGAGCCTCGGTCGTCCATCCTAATGATCGTCACCGAAGTCGAAGACTGTAGGCAGAGGGCTGTGACGTTATGGCTGACGTTCAGACGCAATTTCGCTGCCCACGCGATGCGCTAACTGTGCCAAGATGGCATTTCGCCAGTCTTCCCCTGCGATGGGCGACAACGCAACAAATGGTCTCGAAGCCACCTCGCGAAAAACCGCTAAGTCAGAAGCTATCACTGTGGTGTTAAACGCCTCCGCTTCAATAATTGGCAACCCGAAGCCTTCGGCAAACGACGGCATAAGCAAAGCCTCAGCGCCTGAGATCAACGGGGCGAGGATAGCATCGGGCAGGTCAGGAGCCTCGAGTACATTGCCTTGTAAGCCTGGGCACCGGTCGATCATGGCGAAGGTTTGCTCGTTTAACCAACCCCGTTGCCCTGCAAGCACTAGAGCAGGGCAATTTGTACCAAGTGTCGTGGCCAAGGACCGCCATACTTGCAGCAACAAAGCATGGTTTTTTCGTGGTTCAATGGTCCCAACACATATGAAATAGGGGCGCTTGGTTTGGATGGGTTCTGCACTTGAATGAACTAACGCTGACTGCAGTGGGCGGACGATGACGTTTTTTGGGGGGGCATCGCCTGCCAGTTCAAGTAACTCAGCTTTCGTGGTCTCGGAGTTGACTTCAATGCAATCAGCCGAGGAAATCACGGATGTGAGCCGTTTGAGGTGTTTCGCGGCATCGCCTTCACGAGAGTATTCAGGCCAAGTGATGGGAATGGCGTCGTGCCAATAGACCTCGATCTCCGCTCGCCAGCGAGCTTTGAGCGACTGGAGAAATTCAGGCTTTTCAAGGTGGTGGTGCGAAACGTTCCGGTATGTAACCCGGCGTGCTGGGTCTTTTAAGAGGCGTTCCCATTTTCGGCTGTAGCGTTGGCTTTGGATGCTTCTCCCGCTGGAAAACTTGAGCTCGGCTAACTGTGCATTCCCAACAATTCTTCGGCGTTCTTCCACTTCGTCAGGTCGCGCACCCAGATCGGAAAAGACCTGCTTTGCTGTGCTCCAGCCGCGGTCAGTTCCATGCTCCCATCGACGACGCAATTCAGCGGCGATCCGAGCGATGACATCTACATCGAGAAACCAGCTGTGCTTCCCGCGGGTTGCGAAGAAAGCGGCCTGGTGGTCGCAACTGAGCAGTCTCTCCACTTCGTCTAGCTCAACTCTGTCAATTCCTGTGGGCGTGCCGCGTTTGGTTCTAGACAGTAAGCGCGAAACATCGAGGACGGTCACGGAATCAGCGGACATGACGAGAGCATAGCAGCTTCCGTTGCGGAAACCTCGGAGAAACTGTCGTGCCTAAAAGAAAAACAAACTAGACGCTGCGGGGCAGGCTCACGTTAGCTTTCTCGCAGTCGTATCCAGAAGGTCTCAGATGACGTCGAACGTGGTCGATCTCCCGCAAAGCGAAATTGCCGAGCAGAGCTGTGTCTTCACCATTTGCTCTAAGAACTATCTCCCACAAGCCCGCTTACTCATCGCGTCGTTGCGTCTGCATATGCCCGACGCGACGCTGCTGGTCTTTCTTGCAGACGAAAGCGACGAGCTTAGCGAACTCGAGGAGTTTGTAGGTGCACAAATCATCTTAGGGTCTGAAATCGGCCTCCCGACTTACTATGACATGGCGATGCGATACGACATCACGGAATTCAACACAGCGCTCAAACCTTTCGCCTTTCAGTTCCTGTTCAAGCGCGGTGCCAAATATTCGATTTACCTGGACCCTGATATTGAGCTGATGTCGCCGCTCTTCGAGGTCGAGCAGTCGCTATCCGGCGGCAGCAACGCTGTTCTGACACCACATATCACTGAGCCGTTGGACATGGCTAAGAATCCGACAGAGTTGAAGCTGATTCGAACAGGGATCTATAATCTTGGATTTCTGGCGCTATCCCGATCAGCGGAAACCCGAGATTTCTTGAGTTGGTGGTCTGATAGAATGCCAACAGACTGTCGTGTGGATTTGGACGCCGGCCTGTTTGTGGATCAAAAGTACATTGATCTGATGCCGTCTTATTTGCCCGTAACACATGTGTTGCGCCATCCTGGCTACAACGTGGCCTATTGGAATTTATCACAACGAAAGCTGTCACGTTCGCCTGCGGGCGATTGGTGTTCGAATGGTGAGCCTTTGGCCTTTATGCACTACTCCGGAATCCGGACAAAACAACCTGAGCTAATCAGTGTGCACCAAAACAGGCTTAAACTCTCTGATCTCGGCGAAGGCGCGAAGCTGTTTACCAGTTATGCAGATCGCTTGTCAGCAGCCCGAGCATATCTCAAGGCGCTGCGCTTGCACACCGATTATACCTTCGAGAAGTTTGTATCCGGCGAGCGTATTTTCCCACTGCTGCGGCAGATATACGCTCGCGATGTGCCCCCCTCTAGCTCTGGGTATGCCACCGTGTTCGATATGTCGAAAGGCCCTTACCTCATTGGGTCAATTGGTATTCAGCATGCTGCAAGTCATCTCATTTCACCGGTTATGGCGGATTTGTGGAGGCGTAAAGCTCACCTGCAGGCTGCTTTCAACATCCGGCATCCGCTAGGTGCAGAATCGTTTGCTTTGTGGTTTGCGGCTGTTGGCCATAAAGAATGGCGGATTGATAAGTGTTTCATCCCGCAATCTGTTTGGGAGCTACAAAGGGAACGGCGAAGTTTGCGAACAATAATCGCCACACTGATCTTTCGCACCGCAGAATTATCGAAGAAGACTGCCTTCCTCTATCCGAAATCCGTTCGCCGAGCCGCCGTGCGGCTTCAAAGGCGCCGGCTGCCGGCGTTAGCTAAGTCCATACGGGGGCGGTGAATGAGACCTCAAGTGTTGCAGGTATTTAGTATTTGTTCGGCAAATTATATGCCGTTCGCTCTTACCCTGTATAAAACGCTCAAATCGGCGGATCCAGGCGTTCAGTTCACGCTGTTTCTAGCCGATGATGTTCCTGAAGGTGAGGTGCTGCCCGACGCGCCGTTTGATATTGTGCGCGCGGTTGAACTAGGGATCCCCAGCTTTTGGGATATGGCATTTCGTTACACGGTGATGGAGTTCAACACCGCTATCAAGCCGTTTTGTTTTCAGTGGTTATTGGAGCGCTTCCCCTCTGATCCAGTCGTCTATCTGGACCCTGACATATTTGTCTTAGCGCCGTTGGATGCGTTGCGGCAGCGGTTCAACGCCGGTGCGGAATTGATCTTGACACCACACAGCCTGTCGCCGCTGGATGATGGATATGACCCCGATGACCGTCGGATAATGCAGACGGGTGCATACAACCTCGGCTTTGCTGCTGTGAGAAAGACAGGGGCTGTGGACACGCTGATCGACTGGTGGGCCAGCCACATGCAGACGAGATGTGTTTCAGACCTACCCCGTGGCCTTTTCGTCGATCAAAAATTTATGGACATCGCTCCAGCATTTGTGACGCATACAGAAATATTGCGTCACTCAGGATATAACGTTGCCTACTGGAACTTACATGAGCGACGCGTATCAAGACGTGCTAGCGGGGAATGGTCGGTGGGATCTGACCCGTTGGTCTTTTTCCACTTTAGTGGCGTGGACCGAGCGAACGAAGCGACGCTGTCTCGCCACCAAAATCGCTTCAATGCGCGTAACATTGGCGAATTGAAGCAGTTGCTGGATGAATACAGGCGCCTGCTCGAGACAAATGACGACGGAAGTTGGTCCGACTTATCGTATGCTTACGGTCAGTATGGCGACGGTGCTGCGGTACCTGATTTGGATCGCTTTGTGTACCGCCGAGTCTTCACTGGTCCTCAGCCGATTGACCGAGATTATTTCGCGAAACGGGACCGCGCAATGCTGCATGCCCCAACGGACAGCCTCGTGGCGGATACAACCGCTTTGATCACGAGGTACATGCATGAGTTTTGGCGTCAGCGGGCAGACCTGCGGGCTGAGTTCAATCTCAAGAGCTCAGCTGGTGTTAGGCAATATGCAGCCTGGTATAGCGATAATGTGAGTCAAACGCCCACGATTGAGGCACGGAATGCTGATGCTCAGTCAGCTGATGTGGTGGCGGTCGATCCAAATCTTCCTACCGTTGTTAATGTGGTAGGATATGCCGGCGCAGCCAGCGGCCTTGGCACAGGTGTACGAAGTCAAACCAGCGTTTTTTTCGAGGCTGGTATAAAATGGAGCGATCGCTCCATTCCTGCTAAGGCATTGAACAAGGCTGTTCCTCATACGAATTTAAAGTCGGTCGATGGGCGTGTGCTTTATTTGCACGTCAATGCTGATCAGACTTTGGCTATTCTTGATCAATTGACCGACGCAGAAACGTCAGGCCGCTATAAGATTGGCTACTGGGCGTGGGAGCTCCCGAATTTTCCCGACGAGTGGTGTAGAGCGTTCCAGCCGTTGCACGAGATTTGGGCGCCCAGTCAGTTTGTATGCAATGGAATTCAGACCCGCACCGACAAACCTGTGATCAAAATTCCACATGCCGTGCGATCGCCGGCTGGTTCTCGTTCTGCCGGGCGCGCTGCACTAGGTATCGAGAACCACGAAGTTGTTATTGGCGTCATGTTTGACACACGTTCATTCATGAGGCGGAAGAACCCCTTGAGTGCTTTGCAAGCCTTTGAGGTGGCCTTTCCCCGGCCTCTAGATTCTGGAGTTCGGCTCGTGCTGAAGGGGCATGGTCCCTTGGATGATACTCGCTCGCGAACTTTTTATGCGAGAGCGGCATCAAACCCAGGTGTCATCGTGCGCCATCAAACGATGGCTGAAGAAGACATAGCTGACCTGAAGGCCGCTACCGACATCCTTCTCTCACCGCACCGCTCAGAAGGCTTCGGCCTTAACATTGCCGAAGCGATGGCGGCGGGGAAGGTGGCGGTCGCGACGGGCTGGTCGGGCAACATGGAGTTCATGAACGCCGAGAACAGCGTGCCGCTGGATTATGAGCTGCGTCCGCTAGCGCCCGGCGACTATCCACACGCTGAAGGCCAGCATTGGGCTGAGCCGTCCCACGAACAAATGGTGGAGGAACTGCGCTCCTTGGTAGCTGATCCTGCGCGCCGGGAGCGAATCGGTCAGAAAGCCGCTAGCCATATGGCGGAGCATTTCAGTGTCGAGGCCATCGCAAAAAAGGTTAAATCTCGCATGGATCAAATCTTTACCATGACATCGGCTTGAAAAAGCCTCATTTCTCTGTTTTGTTGCATCGCAGCAGAAATGCGTGGCTTTTACAGAATTTCATAAGTTCACGGTATTGCAGTGCCTGTAGCCTAGCCTTACCGGGAGCTTGAGAGGGGACAGTTTGACGATGTCGACCACGCTACAGCGTCAGGTTCAGGATGAGGAGTTGCATCCTTCTCGCCGGGAAGCCCGCTTGGCTAATCGGCACTTCCTCTTGCTCCAAGGTCCCTTTGGTACTTTTTACTATCAATTGGCTTCGGAGCTTTTGACCTTCAAGGCGCAGGTCACGAAGGTGAACCTGAACGGCGCCGATGTCTGGGGTTGGCGTCGCGGCATTCCCGCTGTTCGTTATACCGGTTCACCGGACGAATGGCGCGCTTGGCTTGCGGACCTCATTGCTGAGCGTGGCATCACCGACATTGTGATGCATGCGGACTGCCAGAGCTACCACAGCCAGGCGGTGGAGGTGGCAAAGGACCTTGGGCTGCGCGTTTATGTGACGGAGCAGGGCTATCTTCGTCCTCATTGGATCACGTTTGAGCGTAGCGGCGTCAACGCGAACTCGTCTTTGCTCGAGGAATTCGAGGCTATCCGGACATTCCCAGCGCTTTTCGCTTCGCGGAAGCGGATCGTCACACCGACGGGCAAGCACACGCGGGCCTACGTCATCAACACGACCGTGGCGAACCTAGCGCTTTACTTCTGGCATGCGGCGTTCCCGAAGTACCGGAACGCGTTCAGCTTTGCGCCTTGGCTTCAGTGCGTTGGGCATTCGCGGC
Organism: Parvularculaceae bacterium; assembly: GCA_013215175.1. Classification (GTDB taxonomy): domain Bacteria; phylum Pseudomonadota; class Alphaproteobacteria; order Caulobacterales; family Parvularculaceae; genus Parvularcula. The sequence continues at coordinate 6,942 of JABSRH010000132.1, forward strand.
GTTACATTCAGAACCGTCTGGGCGGTCGTCACCGGAGCCTCAAGCGGCTCGATGCCGTGATGAATTCGGGCGACCCGTTCTACGTGGCACTGCTTCAGCGGCCAGGTGATAGCCAGATCTATAAACACTCACCTTTCAAGACGATGGGCGAGTTTTGTGAGGCGACAATTGAGAGCTTCGCCAAGCATGCTCCCGCCAACGCGAAGCTGGTGTTCAAACGTCACCCTCTGGATCACGACTTGGACAATCACCTCGCGTGCTTGAAGAAGGCAGCGAAGGCCTTCGGCGTTACGGATCGCGTGGTGTACGTGGACGGAGGCGTGCTCGGCCAGATCCTGCCCGCAGCGCGCGGCGCCATCACCATCAATTCCACGGCAGGTTTGACCGCTGTTGAGATGGGGTGCCCGACGATTTGCTTGGGCCGCGCTTTATACGATGGTCAGGGCATGACCCATCAAGGTAGCCTCAATACCTTCTGGGACGGTCCGCAGCACCCGGATGCTGAACTCGTCGCCCGCTTCATCGGGTACATTTTAATCAAGACCCAAATCAACGGTGACTTCTCGACCAAGCAGGGCATGCGCATGGCCATCGCTGGTATCATCGGCGGCTTGATCTACGAAGCGAAGACCGAAGGTATCGACGCGGCGCCATTCGAGATGGTGCCCGCCCGCGATCGGTCTGCAGCTTAGCTTTCGCGGATTACATCAACCCGCGGTCGATGGCTTTCACAGCGATATCGACACGGTTCTTCGCGCCGAGTTTTTCCGCGATGCTCCGCAGGTGAAGTTTCACCGTCGTCTCAGTGATGCTCAGCACGCGAGCAATCTCCTTGTTGCCGGTTCCGTGGCGGAGCTGGGCTAGCACCTGAAGCTCACGGGGCGTCAGGGATGCGTCGCTATCGTCGGCGCCTGGCTGCAGGTATTGCGAGGGAACGTACGTCTCGCCTGCGGCTACCAGACGGACGGCGTTGATCAGCGCTTTGCCAGCGAGTGTTTTCGGAATGAAGCCTTTGACGCCGAGGTCCATGGCGGCTTGCACGTCTTGCGGTTTGGCGGATCCGGACATGAGCACGACAGGGGCTTTGCACACGTCCACCATTTGGCGAGCGCCGGTCAGTCCCTCCATGCCCAGCATGTTGATGTCGAGAATGACCAGGTCGAAGGCTTCTTCGTTACGCACCGCTTCAAGCGCTCGGGATACATTTTCCACCG
>JABSRH010000133.1 GCA_013215175.1 Parvularculaceae bacterium
CGATAGACTCTCGGTAGGGTCCTGGTCGGGCAAAGAAGCTCGACGCGTCGATAACCTCACGAAATTGGTCGCCGGCTTAGGTGAGGCAAAAGACCAGGGGTTGATCAGTGCGGATCACTTTATCCATTGGCGCTGCGAAACCACGAACCCGTTCCTACCTGAATTGTTTGAGGCGGTGACGCAGCATCCGCTCACGCGGCTATTGTCGGTGATGGATCACACCCCTGGCCAACGCCAATATCCCGATCTCGAAAGGCACCTCAGCCGCTGGCAGGAGCATGCAGGGATTAGCAAAGAAGATGCTCTCAACAGGTATCACGAGCTGGTCGAGAACCAGAAGAACCACTCCGCCCCAAACCGACGCCTGATCGCCAAGAAGGCAACAGAGCGTGGCTTGTCGCTGGCGAGCCACGATGATCAGTACGAAGCCCATGTTGAAGAGGCCCATTCGATCGGCGCCACGATCAGTGAATTCCCAACAACGATAGAGGCGGCTCGAGCCGCGAGAGCGCGAAACATGCTTGTTGCTATGGGGGCCCCAAACCTTGTGCGCGGCGGCTCCTACTCGGGTAACGTGAGCGCAGCGGAACTAGCGACCGAAGGCCTGCTGGACATCCTCGCGTCCGATTATGTCCCACGCAGCATGATTGAAGCCGCCTTCAAATTGGCCGAGGCACCCCACAACTGGTCCCTACCCGATGCCATCGCCACGGCGACCATCAACCCTGCCAAATCAGTCGGACTAACCGACCGCGGCATGTTGAAGGCCGGCAAACGCGCTGATTTCGTGCGTGTAAAGATCGTTCATGGACGACCTGTTGTCCGCGGCGTCTGGGTCGGTGGCAAGCGAGTCAACTAGACCGACTGGAGCGGACTTGTGAACTCCTTGATCATCGCAACACTAAACACGTGGAAATGCGATGGTCGCTACCAGGATCGTCTCGGTTGGATGGCCGACGGGCTGTTTGCCCTCCAACCCGACATCGTCTTGTTGCAGGAAGCCTTCGTTTGTGCCGAGATGGGATTGGACACTGCACAGCACCTTGCCGACTACTTGAACCTGCATGTTGCTCGCCTGCCGGGTCGCGAGAAAGCTCGCATGTTTGAGGGCCGACGCCGCCGATCTTTCTCTGACCTAGCAATTCTCCACCGCATGCGGCCATTGGCTCAAACCGGGCTGCAACTACCACAGCATAAGGACGACCCGGATCGGCAAGCCCAGAGGGTGGAGTTCGACTGGCGAGGTATCCCGCTTGCCATCACCAATGTGCATCTCACCCATAGACGAGGCGAAGACGGCGACCGAGTAAGGGAACAACAGGTACTGGCATCGACCCAGTTCTGTCACCCGCCAACTCATGGCTTGGCTTTGCTCGCAGGCGATTTCAACGCCACCCCCTCCAGCGCCGCGATACGAAACCTGACCCCTCCGGCGGGCGTGCGAAAGTTATCACCAAGATCGGCAGATAGGCGTGGAACTTTTCAAGGCGAGAACGACAAAGAAGCCACGCTCATTCCACGAATCGATCATTTGTTTGTGTACAAAGATAACAGGTGCAACGTGGACGTCACATGGGAATGGGAACGTGTGGAAATGAATGTGCCCGTCGGGCCACAACGTGAATTTCCAAGCGACCATGCGGCCGTTGTGGCAAAACTCTCAGTGGACACCATAGGCTTCCGAGCATAGGGCAGAACTCGTCCGAGGTAATCTCTATGAACCAAGAACGCCCCTCAAAAGATAATCCTTACCCCGCTTTTCAAGCAGGCTGGCGTGATGTCATGGGCCTTTGTACGCGATACTGGATGCGGCGCCCTCAACTCTTGAGCGGTCTTATTCTGCTTACGTTCTGTCTCGTGGCGGCGGACATTTTGATGCCCGTTGCAGCGGGCATGTTGGTGGATCGCGCCGTCATTGCAGCAAATGGAGATGGGTCCTTCGCCGCGGCTTGGCAGGCGCTCTTTTTGTTTGCCGGCGCCTCGATCGCGCACGGCATCATCAACCACGCAACCCATGTAACGTGGATCCACATGGCTGCGCCGAACATGTCGAGCCTGCTGCAAGACACATTCCGGAAGGTTCAGCGGTTTTCCGCGGATTGGCATGCGAACACGTTTGCCGGTGCGACAGTGAGGAAAGTCACGCGGGGAAAATGGTCCTACGACGCGATTTCGGACATCGTATGGATCCACTTTTTGCCCCTTATACTGATCGTAAGCGGGCTGACCATCATCCTCTGTCAAAAGTTCCTCGAAGTCGGGCTGCTGTTCTTGGCAACAGTGATCATTTATGTGGGCATTTCGGTAGTCCTGGCACTGAAATATCTGCGCCCCGCCAACATCCGTGCCGCCGCCGCCGACAGCGCGATCGGCGCCAACATCGCCGATGCCATCACCAACAACGCCACCGTGAAAGCCTTTGGTGCTGAGGAACGGGAGGAAGTTCGCTTTCAAGGCACAAGTGACGATTGGGCGAACAAGGCGCTTGTCTCTTGGACGCGTGGCGGTCAGTTGAAATTCTTGCAGTCGATCCTCTGGGCCGTTCTGCAATTGGTCACTATTGGTGTGGTCCTCAGTTTGGCGGCTCAAGGCCGGGCCTCTGCTGGTGACATTGCTTTTCTGCTCACAGCGAACTTCCAGCTGGGTGGCCACCTTCGCCAAGTTGGCAACCATATTCGCCAGTTCCAAAGGGCCAGCAGCGAGCTAGCCGATGTGGTGGATTTTCATTGGCGTCCTGAGCAAATCGCGGACCCTCAGCAAGCCTCACCTTTTGAGGCCAAGCGGGGCGAGATCGTGTTTGATCGCGTGAACTTTGGGTATTCCTCCACGACCCAACCCCTGTACCAAGATTTTTCACTGACAATCAGGCCTAACGAACGGGTCGGGTTGGTGGGGCCATCAGGCTCTGGAAAATCAACCTTCGTCAAGTTGATCCAACGTCTGTACGATGTCGATTCCGGCGAGATCCGTCTCGATGGTCAGCCCGTTCGCGAGGTCAACCAATCATCGCTACGGGCGTCGGTAGCATTAGTGCCACAAGATCCCCTCTTGTTTCACCGATCACTGGCGGAGAACATCGCGTACGGACGTCCAGATGCGACCGAGGAAGAGATCATCGAGGCAGCCAAGCGCGCGAGGGCTTGGGAGTTTATCCAACGCCTTCCGTATGGCTTGGACACCCTCGTGGGCGAACGCGGGATCAAACTGTCCGGCGGTGAACGCCAAAGGGTGGCCATCGCTCGTGCCTTTGTCGCCGACGCACCCGTCGTGATCTTCGACGAAGCCACTTCCAGCCTCGATACGATCACGGAACGATTGATCCAAGATGCCATGAACGAGCTGATGGATGGGCGCACCACCATCATCATCGCCCACCGACTATCGACGGTCCGGGACGTTGATCGGATCCTCGTGTTCGATCATGGCCGCATTGTCGAGCAAGGATCGCATGCCGAGCTAATGTCGCTCGGCCAGGGTCGATACCGCAGCCTCTATGAGATGCAAGACGTGGCAGCGTAGCCCTACTTATCATCAGCATACACCTTTAGAGCGCCAAGAAAGTGTCATGCTTCGACCCTAGACTAAGCCATCAAAAGGGCTCGGAGCATGACAATCGACCAAACGAAGAGGCTGTTGCTGAAAGGTCTTGCTGCCAGCACAGTCCTCACGCCTGAACTTCAGGCACTCGCCCAAAGTACGACGGGCACGCCTCGCCTGCTACTGGGTCCTATGTTGGGGCCGCAAACCCCGACCAGCATTTCCATGTGGGCCATGACCAGCGGCGCCTTCGACGTGATCATTGAGTATGCCGACAATCCATTGCTGACGGACGCGCGCCGGACGGAACCCATTAAAGCGACCGCCAAGGAAGCCTTCATCGTCCGGCCAACGATCGATGCGCTCCAGCCAAATACGGAATATTGGTACCGAGTTGTGCTCTTGCTCAATGGTCGCGAATGGGCTTTCGAAGGGCAAACCATGCCTATTGGTCGCTGGCGTACAGCGCCGCGGCTAGGATCAAAAACGGACTTCACCGTCGGTTATGGCTCGTGTGCGAACTACCGGTATGATCGTGTACAGCCGATCTGGAATGCTGTTGCTCAGCACCAACCAGAGCTGTTCTTCAACCTCGGTGACAACATCTACAGCGACGCTTTTGAGCCGTTCGTCTTAGACTTTGAGTATCAGCGGCAGCGTGGTGTGGCCACGTATCAACCGGTGGCACGCAACGTCCCTCAATTGGCTATCTGGGATGACCACGACTTCGGTTTGAACGACCACGATCGCACCAATCCCATGAAGGAAGACGCCCTCACCGCGTTCAAAAAGTATTGGATCAACCCAAGCTACGGGTTGCGCAAGACACCAGGCGTGTTCTTCGACTATTCCTACGGCACTGTCGACTTCATCTTCACCGACGGGCGTTTTTATCGCGATCCCAACGCTATGCCCGATGGCCCGGAGAAAACCTTTCTGGGTAAAGAGCAACTGGAATGGGTCAAGGACAAGCTGAAGAGTAGCCGTGCGGTGTTTAAGATTCTCGCCTGCGGCAGTGGCTGGACGGCCAACAAGGGCCCCACAGGCGACGCTTGGTCGTCGGCCATGACGGAGCGTAATGAGCTCTTCAATTTCATTCGCGACGAGAAGATTGAGGGCGTCCTTCTCATCTCCGGTGACACGCATATCGGTGAATTCAATTGTATTCCTTGGTCAGATCAAGGCGGCTATGACTTGTTCGACCTCGTCAGTTCTCCGCTATCCAGTCGGCAATCTCATAGCTGGCTGAAGCGCAACCCCGAGATCCGTCTTCGCACACCACCTTACACAATTGGGCCCAACGCGGGGATGTTGCGTTTTACGTTTGATGGTGAGCCATCTGCCACGTGGTGGCTGGTCAAGCCCGACGGAAACCAAACCTGGCCGGCCGCTACCTTTAAAATCAGCCAGCTGAAGAATGGTGTCTCGTCATGGCGCCAGTATAAGGACGACTAAGTGAGTAGGTTTCACGACCCGCTTGTCAACTCGCTGGCGACGCCTGACAAGACCCGGACTTTCCTCGATGGTAGCACCCGTCAGGTTGTGCGGCTTCAATCGCGGTTTGTTGGCCATGGTACCTACAAGCCGGGTTGGCGCTGGTCGCTCCATGTGGGCCCGATCATGGGCGCTATCTCGACTGCACATCTGGGCTACGTGGTATCAGGATCGTTTCGCGTTAAGGCCGCGGACGGCACCGAACAGGATGTTGGGCCAGGCGAGGCTTTCGAGGTTCGCGAAGGGCATGATGCCTGGGTGATTGGCGAAGAACCCTGCATCGCCTTGGATTTCGGCAAACTTCAGTCTACAGACTGATGAACTACGTAAGCGCCCGACGAATAGCATCGCAGAACGCTGCACACCCTTCTTCGACAGTACCCTCATTCCAAATTTCCTCGACATGAGGTCCAGCCACATCGAAAGCGGATGCTCTGGCCAATCGCCGAGCAACCATGTCTGACGTCTCACGCCCACGGTTCTCGAGCCGCTCAGCCAAAATGTCTTGGCCGACACGGATCGAAATTACACGAGTTTCAGGGAATTGATGACAGGCGTCGTCGATAACAGAGCGTGAGCCGTTTAAGACGACGCTGACACCTTCCGTAAGCGGTGCGAGTTCGTCGGCCCCTACCCCGTAACGCAAGTGGTGCGCATCCCAGTGGAGCGGATAGCGACCAGCGGCGAGTCCCTCTTCGAAATCAACGACAGAGACCGCGCGATGATCTTCACCGCCAGCTGAATGCGGCCGCGTGATATCACGCTTCGCAAAGGCAATGCTTGGATCACCCGAAAACGTCGAGCGAGCTGCGTCCAAAAGCGTGTCTTTCCCGCATCCGGAGGGTCCAACAACAAAGATCAGTCGACCAGGCTGGGACAAGGCGTTTCTCTATGCGTAGCGCTCAACAAATTCGTCAGCGTCAAGTTCCTGGAAGTGGTGCAAGTGATCGGCAAGCTTGTCATGAGACCAATCCCACCAGGCAACCTTCAGAACGCCCTTTTGGACCTCCAGTGGAAAACGCTCTTTGATGGGCTGAGCAGGGACACCACCGACGATGGTAAACTCGGGCACGTCCTTGGAAACGACAGCGCCCGCCGCAACGACGGCACCGGTGCCAACCTTGACACCGGGCAAGACGACAGCGCCATGGCCAACCCATACATCGTGCCCCATCACCACCTGGTGATCTCGGCGCCACTGGAGGAATTCCAGGCCATCCTCGTCGCCAAGCTCATAAGACCGTACACGGTAGGAAAAATGGTGCTGCGCCACCTTCCATGTGGGATGATTGCCGGGGTTGATGCGGGTCTGCCGTGCAATCGAGCAAAACTTGCCAACATCAGCGTAGGCGATGGAACTCTCGCTCACGATGTAGCTATAGGCGCGGAACACCGTCTCGCTAAGCGTTGTGTTCGCACCGACTCGGGTCCAACGACCCAACACACTGTCCCGCACTCGCCCATCTGGGTGCACAGCTGGATCTCCAGACTCCCGCTCGTCTTCATGCCGCCTATCCGGGTCAGGCCACGACTCCACATAGACTTCGCCTGGTGCCAGCGGACGGTTCGCGAGTTTGCCCGTCATGACGCGATCGCCTCAACTGTGTGCTGCTGGGCAGCCGATGGCGCCGTCTCGGTCCGTCCATAGATATACGCCAGCGTGTCCTCGTCGAGGTCGTCTGCTTGACCGTCGAAAACGACCCGTCCTGCGCGCAATCCGATGACCCGACGGCAATAGCTCCGAACCAGCGCAATCGAGTGCAGGTTGATGATTACCGTTATGCCGCGCTCTTCATTGATTTGAGCGAGTGTCGACATGACACTTTCAGAATTGACCGGGTCCAAGGAGGCAACTGGCTCATCAGCAAGGAGAATATCCGGGGACTGAAGCATCGCGCGCGCGATGGCCACGCGCTGTTGCTGGCCACCCGACAATTGGCTCGCACGTTTGAACGCGGTGTCAGCGATACCCAGGCGGTCTAGCTCAATCACCGCCTGGGCGCGCTCATCGGCGGAGAAATGCTTCAGCATAGAACTAACGAAGCCACTACGGTGCAGGCCGCCGGCCAAAACGTTCGTGATCACATCGAGCCGGGGCACAAGTTGGAACTGTTGAAAGATCATCGCGCAGCGCGCACGCCAAGCGTTCAAGGCCTGACCCTTGAGATCTAGAACCGATGAGCCTTCGAAAGCGATGTCACCGCTTGTAGGCGTCTCGAGACAGTTGATGCTGCGAAGGAGCGTCGACTTACCCGCGCCCGAGAGCCCGATAATCCCCACCCGTTCGCCAGGCTCGATCGTGGCGGATACGCCGTTCAGCGCGACCACGTCTCCGAACCGCTTTTCAAGGTTCTGAATGTCCAGCATCGCGTGCTCCCTTGTGGGCTAGAGACTACACCGTCAGGGCCCTCACGCTCCAGGCTTGAAGCGCGAAGTTCCTGTGACACTACTTGGCTTTCCCACCGGATGATTGGCTTCTACACGCCGGTTTTCACGCTGGATCCAGATGTTGGCCGCGATAATGAGTGCCGCGCCGAACCAAAGCGATGAACCTGGTATTTCGGCAAAAAAGACGAACCCGACCACGGCACCGGTCAGGATGCGCAGATAGTCCACGGGCGCCAGCGCGCTCATCTCTCCTAACCGAAAGGCCTGCAGCGAGATGGGTTGGACGACCAAAACCAACGCCGCCATGGCGATAAAGATCAGGGGATCCCACCCGACCGGTTGCTTCCAAAGCAACAGGGCGGGCACGATCGACACGCAAAATTGAACGCTGGCGTTCCAGATCATAAGTGTGCCCCGACTCTCAGAGGCCAACAGCATCTTGGCGACGATCAACGACCCCGCAAATGACACGGTACCTGCGAGCGCGTAGAGCACGGCAATGTTCAGTGTGGCTGCGGGATTGGCAACGATGAGGACGCCGAGAAATCCCAGAGCGACGGCGGTCCAACGACGCCACGTGACCACTTCGCCCAGCACGATCACGCCAAGACCCACCACCATGAAGGCTCGACTGATACTCAAGGCCTGTACATCAGCGAGAGGCAATTCGAACACGGCCAAAACGGTGAACACCTGCCCGGAGCTCGCCAGCAAACCGCG
>JABSRH010000134.1 GCA_013215175.1 Parvularculaceae bacterium
GATCTTCCGCCTGATTGCCGAACGCTTGTCTGAAGCCTTCGAGCAGATTGCTGAGGTCGAGTTCCGCGTGGAGCGCCTGGAAATGAACCCGCAATTTGCGGCGATCACACGGACGACCAGCGCTTGCGTTCGCTCGCGCTTCCGCCTCGACATCGCTCGAGCTCGCGGTGAGCTTCAGGTTCTCTTCCCCTACGCCACACTCGAGCCCGTCAAAGAGGCACTCAGCCAAATGTTCGTGGGCGACCAATTCGGTGGCGATCGCAGCTGGAACCGCCACTTTGAGAAAGAGCTCAACAAAACCGAGCTCGATTTCTCGGCTGTCCTCCACTCGCAAATGTCGACGCTGCAAGAGGTGCTCTCTTGGAAACCAGGCCAGACCATTCGGTTCGAGGCGAACGCTGAGACCGAAGTGCGTTTCATGCTTGAAGATCTTGAGTTTTTCCGCGGTCCCATGGGCAGGAAAGGCAGCCGGATCGCAGCGCAGATCAGTGAAATCAAACTGGACACTGAAGAAGAAGAAAGCTTCGGTCTGGGGGGTCTATGATCCGCATTCTCCTCATGGTGGGCGTTTCGACCGCATCGCTTGCAGTGCCAGCGCTCCTTCTCACAGGCAGCCAAGATGCTGACGAAGAAGCGGCCAAGGAGCGAAACAAGCACGAAGCGGTTCGCGAGTTTGGCAGTCATGATCGCCCTTGGGCCGACGATGTGCTGTCTCCTGAATATCGTATGGGACAGGATGAAGACGCCATTTTGAAGCGCGGCCTTCAGCAATCGCAGCAAAACATCGAAGCCATGCTGGCCGAGGAAGAATTGCAGCTCCCAGCCGCGCGGGTCTCGTCGATGGCGGCTGTGACGGAGGTTCTTGCGACCATTTCGGCCGAACGCGGCCGATTGAAAGAGGAATGGGCTCGACTCGAAGATCAGAAAGCGGAGATTTCACTCGCCAACCGACGCGCGCTCGAAGAGATTGCTCGCCTCGAAGACCTGCGGTCTGAGGTTTCTGCACTGATTGATGAGCTTCAGGTTGAGCAAGATGAAAACCTCGCACAGATCGTTGCCGTGATCGGCAACATGACCGCGAAGAACGCTGCGCGCATGCTGCAGCAGAATGAAACCAAGTTCGTGGTCGAAGTTCTCGACCAGATCGGTGAGCGCAACGCGGCCGACATCCTCAGCCGCATGCAAACCGAAAAAGCCAACGAAATCATGGCTGAAATGGCAGAACGTGGCCGACCCGACGCTCAAGCAGCACTCTGAAATGGCCCCCGTCTAAGGCGCCAGCGAGAACACCAATTTCGATGATGAAAGCTACGGACCGATCGCCTTGATCGTGTCCGACTAGCGTCCGCCGCGGCGGCTACCCGTTTCTTGGATCAGTAGGCGGTTCAATAATACGCTTGATACGTTATTGACGTCGAAGGTGGCTTCCACATCTTCCTTGATCGCCTGCTTAATCGTGTCCGGATTGATCGTACCTGGCTTGATATCGCCGCGGCGCTCAAGCTCGAACAGGGTCTCCAAGATTGTTGCCCGGACATGCGGACGATTGTTCGAGAGAAGTGACACCTCATCGTAGGTGTCCACTTCGATGTTGATCTCTGCCAAGAGGAAGAACGGAACGCGGCCACCGTCGAAGAGCGGGACTGTGAACTGACCCGCGGAGAACACCACCGACTGGTTCTCGATGGTGTTGCCCTGGCGCCGGATCGAGTCCGTCATTTGACTGATCTCACCCAGCGCAAAGCCGCCACCGCCGCAAACGGCGACCATGATGAACAGAATGACGATGCGAGGCATGGGTCAGGTCTCCGGTATAGTCTTAGAACGGAACAACGACTTCGTAGAGACGTTGGCCATAGCGTGGCTGCTGCATTCGGCTGATCGTGCCGCGACCACCATAGGCGATGCGCGCCTCAGCAATCTTGAAATATTCAATTGAATTTTGGGCCGAAATATCCTCGGGGCGGATCACACCAGCGATGCGCAGCTCACGCAATTCGGCATTGACGCGCACTTCCTGGCGGCCTGCAATCACAAAATTTCCGTTCGGCAGACGATCCGTCACCACGGCCGCGATGCGCAGGCTGATTTCTTCGTTCCGGTTGATCTCGCCTTGGCCGCTGCTGCCGCTCGAGCTTTCAAGATCAGCGCTCGGTTCCCAAAGATCAGGAAGCTCTTGGTCTAGATATTGCGGAAGACCAAAGAGCGCACCGGCCTGGAATTCATTGTCGGACTCGCGGCTGCGGCTGGTGGTGTTCCGTAGACGTGCCTGGTCCTCAATGTCGATCAGCACGGTTAGAATGTCGCCCACATTGCGCGCCCGCTGGTCACGGAAAAAACTCCGCTTGTTGGCTTCCCAAAGAGAATTAGGCGAGCTCATGCGCGATGGACCATCGGGCATGGGCATCACAACCGTGCGCGCTTCCATTTGATTGCTCGGATTGGAAATGTCCGAAAGCTGTGGATTGTGGATGTCTTTCACTGTGGAGCAGGCCGTCAGCATACCGCCGAGAGTCAGTAGAAGAGCAGTTCTCTTGAGTTGCATCGACACCAGTTCCTTATCTCACCACCACGCGATCAGGCGAAACCACCTCACCAACGACAGCACTGCCTTGACCATCCGACGTCACGCGGATCATGTCACCGATGGCGCCTGCCTCGAGAGAGCGACCTCGCATGGATAAAGCCATGCCCGGGCGATCGTAAGCTATTTCAATTGAAGCGTTTTTCTTGATGACGATCTCGAATCCAACATCGTCTTGCTTGATCGGTCGCCCAGAGACTAATGATCGCCGTACCGATTTTCCGATGACGTCATCTTTGAGGGCATAGGCCGTCGCTGGGACGTTGGCCATGTAGACCTGCCGAACCTCAAGATCAGTCGCCTCGATCACATGGTCGCGGCGGAGCGTTGTTCGCGCCACCACCACGGGGATCGATACGCGGGCTCGTCCCTTGATCGCGGCTTCGGCCAGACCGTTGGCGATGATGGCCTTGAATGATCCTGTGTCAGGTTGGAAAGAAGTCACGGTCACCCGCGCCACCGATCCGCGCACCGGGGTCATCTGCTGAATCGCAATCTCTGCATTGTCGGGCAATAGAGCTGCATTTCGCAACTCCTTGATCAGCATACCCTCTAGGCTCGGATTGGCATGAGCCGCGCCGATGAAGAGAACCGCAAGACTAAGCAGAAGACGGATCATGCCGCTTACCTCATGTTGGCGACGCGCTGCGACATCTCGTCGGCAGTCTCGATCACCTTGGCGTTCATTTCGTAGGCACGCTGAGCGGAGATGAGGTCAGTGACCTCTTCCACCACGTTCACGTTGGAATTCTCGACATAGCCTTGGCGCATCGTCGCGATACCATCCTCACCCGGAAGACCGATGAAGGCCTGGCCCGAAGCGAGCGTCTCGCGGAACAGGTTGTCGCCCGCGGCCTCAAGACCTGCCTCGTTGATGAAGGTTGCCAGCGTAATCCGACCGGTCAGCTCTGGTTCCGCCGCGTTCGGACGAAGAGCGAAAACCTCACCGGAGCGGTTGATCTCAATGTCGGTCACATCCTGCGGAAGGGTCACACCCGGATCGAGCTCGAAACCTTCCGGGGTCACGATCGCGCCTTCCGGCGAAAGCTGGAACGTACCCGTGCGGGTGAAGGCCTGGCTACCATCAGGCATACGGATCACAAAGAAGCCGCGGCCCTGCAGCGCTAGATCCAGACGATTGCCGGTCTGTTGCAGTGAGCCTTGCTCCGTGATGCGAGCAACCGCGGCAGGTTTCACGCCCAAGCCAACCTGAACGCCAACAGGAACAATCGTTCCGGCATCGGATGAGAACGTGCCCTGACGTTGCTGGCTTTGATAGATCAGGTCACTGAACTCAGCCCGGCCCCGCTTGAAGGCGGTCGTGTTGATGTTTGCGATGTTGTTCGAGATGACCTCAACATTGGTTTGTTGAGCCATCATTCCCGTTGCGGCGATTTCGAGGATACGCATGATTTCTCTCCAAACTCGGATTAGTTGTTCTTAGCCAGGCGGCCGATGCTGTCTTTTTTCTGCTCGTGGATGTCGCTGGAAGACTTTGCGACCTGCGTGTACGAGCGAGACAACTCGAGCAGTTTGATGATCTCTTTGATCGGATTGATGTTTGCGCTCTCGATAGCGAACTGCTGAACTTGCCCCGTCTCGATGATGTTCGGCTGCTCATCGCTTGAGAACCTGCCGCTCTGCTCGCGGGTCAATTGTTGAGGTTGTTCAAAGTCATAGATGCCGAGCTGGCCGATTTCGATCGGCAGCGGCTCGCCTTGGATCATGACCGAGATGGCGCCGGATTGCGAGATATCGACGGTCTGGGCCTCTTGCGGCACGAGAATTCGGCCGCCGTTGCGGTCTAGAACCGGTGATCCGTCCACGGCAACAAGCTCTTGATCCTGAGAGATCGTAAAGCGGCCGTCGCGCGTGTAGCGCACACCCTCTGGGGTCTCGACCGACAACCAACCGTCGCCGACGACCGCTACGTCTAGTTGATTGCCCGTCTGTGTGATCGAGCCGGTGTTAAAGTCGGTGTACGATGCACGGTCGATGACGAACGCAATGTCTTGATTGCTGCCGCCTTTGACAAGCACGTCATCGAACATGACGCGTTCGGCTTTAAAGGCTGTGGTGTTCACGTTGGCAATGTTGTTTGCGATCAGTTCGAGACGCCGGGTCAATGAACTCTGGTAAGAGAGATTAACGTAGAGTGACGTATCCAAGGGTCTTCATCCTCTTTGCGCCGGTCTAAGCCCGCGAATTTACACGGATAATGCCGCGCAGCGCTCGAAACGCGGAATTAAACTAACGCCCGCAGTTTAAACCCGCATTTCGAGGATGATTCATGCGTAAGCTGACCGCACTGCTCGCCGCACCACTCGCCTTGGCCGTGGGCTTGAGTTCATCGGCACACGCCCAACGCAGCAGCTTTGGCGTTGATTGGAGCTGCGGCTACGACGATCGCAAGGATTACGTCGCCAAGATCAAACGGGCGAACCAAGATGATCTGTCCTGCTTGGCCGGCGCTGGGTTATGGCGCGAGACGCTTCCGCGGATCGGCGGTCGTATGGACGGGTCACGCCAGCGATTGCGGCAGTTGCTGGCGTTGGTTCTCGATAATGATCCGGAAGCAGAAGCATTCTTCCTCAATGAAATCTCTCAGAACAACGATGAAGCTGTCCTTTGGCTGCTGATCTCTCGCGGCGAACGAGGCTTGCAGGAATCCGACCGGCGGACGCGAAGCATTGCCGTTAATTTATTGATTTCTTTGCCGCCCTGGGCGCGAGAGCAGTTTGGCTCTATGCTGGCCGACGCCTTGTTGGCCGAGGGAGACAGCCGAGCTGCGATCACGCTCGCCACCGCCCTGCGAACGATTGCCTATCTCGACGAAGAGACAGCCCAAGCCGCAATGATCCGTGGTCGGGTGCTTGAGCGCTACGGTACCGTTGATGAGGCTGTTGCCCTCTATCAAGAAGCGAGCGAGCTTGGCAGCCCCCGCGTCTCTGCGGAAGCCGAGCTCCGCAAGATCGCGCTTATGTGGCGGTCTGGCTATATCCGTACAGAAGAAGCCGTTGTCGTTCTCCGAGAGTTGGTCACGATCTGGCGTGGCCAAAGGCTGGGGGCTGACATCACGTTGGCCTTGGCACGCGCCTACTATTTCGATCAGCAGTTCGCGCAGTCGCTTCGGCTTCTGGTGGGCTTGGCAGGTTCAAACGCTCCGGACACGGTGCGGAATGAAGCTGAGCGGCGAATTGCCTCAATCTCCGAAGATCTCTTTGTTCGCCGCCTCGACCCAAGCTCCATCGGCGACCTGATGGATGTCTATGAACTGGTGCGGCCTATGGTGGGGCCCAAGGAGCAGTTCTGGATGGGTGACCTTAGACTGAGTGAAGTCCTGGTTCGCGCCGGATTGATGGCGCGTGCGGAGGTTCTCATGCAGTACGCGACCGCCGAGACGGTGGCGGCCGCTGGCGGCAAAGAGGCTCTCATGGAGGCAGCGGCCATCATGATCCGGTTTAATCGTCGCGCCGAAGCTCGGTCCTTCATTGGTGGCGTTTCGAAACAAGGCCTTAGCGACGAAGAGCGTGCCAATTACGACATGCTCGAAGCACGCGCGCTGGAGGTTGAACAACTGGCTAGCCTCGTCAGACCCGGCGTGCGGCGCGACGTGTTAAAAGTGATTGGTGACCGAGCCTGGACGGAAGAAGCCTACGGCCTTTACAGTTTGGCTCGCTCCTATTCCGATGAACCGGAGACCTGGAGAGGACCGACTGCTGACTATCTCGCGCGCGGTACACGCGTTAAGCAGGATGACATGCAAACCAGCACAGATCCTCGATATCGTGCATTATCATCAGCACCGAAACCTTCTATTTATTACGCGGATGACTTGCGTCCCCTGCTAGACCCTAGCGCAGAAGTTGTAGGGTTAGCGTCAGCTTTAACGCAGATAGGGCAAGAGCTTCAGAAACCTGTTCCTGAATCTGGCCGTACCGAGGGTGCCGCCGGGGCGAAAGACGAGACAACCTTATGAAGTTCGGCGTCGGATTCATCATTGTCCTAGTATCGGTCATCGGCGGCTATATGGGCGTGGGCGGAAAGCTCGGCGTCCTGTGGCAACCCTATGAGATTGTGATCATTGTTGGCTCGGCCATTGGCGCCTTCGTGATTTCCAACCCGCGTCATGTCATTATGGCGACCGGCAGTACACTGATGGGCAGCATCAAGGGTGATGCACTCAACGAAGACGACTATCTCGAACTGCTGTCTCTCCTCTTCACAATTTTCCGTGAGGGCAAATCCAAGGGCGTCATGAGCCTCGAGAATGATATCGAGCACCCTTACGAGAGCCAGCTCTTCCAGAAATACCCTCGCGCCCTTGGCCGCAAACGTGCAGTTGCTTTCATCTGTGACTATCTACGGTTGATCTCGCTTGGTGCTGAAGATCCCAAAGAGCTTGAGAACTTGATGGAAGAAGAGATCCACACGATCTCAAAAGACCTTGGCCGTCCCGTGGCCGCCCTCAATGCGGTAGGTGAAGCCTTGCCAGCCTTCGGTATTGTCGCCGCCGTTCTAGGCATCATCAAAGCCATGGCCTACGTTAATCAGGCCACCGAAATTCTGGGTAAGATGATTGCGGGCGCGCTTTGCGGTACGTTCCTCGGCGTTCTCCTGTCCTATTCGATCGTCATGCCTCTGGGTCAGCTGATGGCCACCCGTCGGGACGAGATGGTCAACTATTACGCGGCGATCAAATCCGGTCTTGTGGCCTTCCTACACGGCTACCCTCCTCAGATCGCCATCGAATATTCGCGCAAGGTTCTGTTCGACGAGGTCCAGCCTTCGTTCGACGCGGTGGAGAAAGCCACCTCCGAAGCTATCCGCTCTGCAGCCGCTGAAAACGCGTAAGCAGCTTGGGTTAGGGAGCACGCCTCATGGCATCCAAAGGTGGAGACGACGGCGCCAATTCCGGCATTTGGAAAATGGTCTACGCGGACTTTACGACCGCGATGATGGCCTTCTTCCTCATTCTTTGGCTTGCCAACACAGCTTCTGATGCTGAGCGTGATCTCTTGGCGGACTACTTCAACCCAATCTCGATCAGCCGAGATAAGTCGGGTACCGAAGGTGTCTTGTCCGGCAAGGCGAACGACTCAAGCGGTGTGCAGACCAATGACCGTGCAGAGAGCGAAGAGCCCCTGCCCATGGGTTCGGCCATGGAGACGATGACCGACACGGGCCCATCAAAACTTGACGATATTTCAGTGGGTTCAGGGGATAGTGGCGCTGACGATGGCCTCGCTGCCCTTGAGCAAAAACTACGTGTAGCGTTCGAGAAGCGTGTTGATCCGCTCGGTCTCAACGACGTTGTCTATGTCGAAGCCCGTAACGACGCGATCTATATCCAGATCCACGATGACGAGATTTTCTCGATGTTCAACGTGGGCCAGTCTAATCTAACACCCCGCGCGCAAGAACTTTTCGCTGCTCTCGGTGAAGTTCTCCGTACAGTACCCAATACGATCCGTATCGCCGGTCACACCGATGCTAGCGGCTTTAATCAGGGTGCCCGTGGGAACTGGGAGC
>JABSRH010000135.1 GCA_013215175.1 Parvularculaceae bacterium
TCCCTTGCCTCGAAGAACGACACGTCGGGTTGGCGAAGGCGGTCGATCGAGAAGGCCGAACTGCAAAGCTGCCGAGCTGCCTCTTCCAAGTGGAAGGTCAGCAGCTCCTGCAAATCATGTTGGTCCCAATCGGCAGGTTGGATGATCATCTGCCTACGCCTTTCTTCGAGATAGGCTAGCCGCGACCTCGGTAGGGGGCGACGCCTGGGTCGGGAACATAGAGGCCTCCGGGCACGGGACCTGTTTGCCAGAAGACGTCGATGGGGATGCCGCCGCGCGGATACCAGTAGCCACAAATGCGGAGCCAATTCGGTTTCACGGCCTCGATGATCCGCTTACCGATATCAATGGTGCAGTCCTCATGGAAGGCGCCATGGTTTCTATACGCACCCAGAAGAAGCTTGAAGGACTTCGATTCCACAAGGTACTGATCGGGCGCGTAATCGATCAAGATGTGCGCAAAATCGGGCTGCCCTGTCACGGGGCAGATCGATGTGAACTCTGGCGCGACAAAGCGCGCCAGGTAGAGCGTGTCCGGATGCGGGTTGGGCACGGGGTCGAGCTTGGCGTCTTCCGGCCGCTGTGGCAGCGCGCTTTCTTGGCCAAGGAACTCCGGTTGCCGCTTGTTTTCGTTATCCATTCTCAGCCCCTCACGTTTTCGTGAACCATTTTTCTGGCGCGCGTTTTCCATGTTCCACGATCGTTGATGGGCAATATGTTAAGGTTCTATTAATGTCTAGTCCGGAGGCGGAACATGAAAGATATACCAAACAAGACCCTAGACCAGAACAGTGTTGACCAAGCGTTGGAAGACTTGAGGGAAACACTCCTTCACACCACGGACATTGAACGTACCACAATCATCCTGACCCAGATTAATCGTCAAGTGGCATCGTTGTTGCTGACGGGGACCCTGGCAGCAGACCCCCACGGATAGCCAAAGCTACAGCATTCGCAGTATTCGTGGCACCAAGCTTCTTCGCGGCGTTCGAGAGATGACTTCTCACAGTCGCCGCGGAGATTTTTAGCATGCCTGCAATGTCTGCCGATGATAATCCTTCTGAGGCAAACGCCATGATCTCAAGCTCTCGGCCCGTTAGGTCAACTCCGTCTTTATTCATTGCTTTTTGCTCCGCCCTCAATCTAGCGGCGGAATATAGGGGTTGTTTCATTTAATCAAGAGCCTGATTTCAAACAATGAAATCAAACGCTCAATAGATAAAATTCTAATGTTCTGTTACATCATGATCTTGCGCAAGAGCTCGCGGCCCTTTTCTGTGTACGGCGGATAGCGGAGGGAAACGTCGCCCCAGAAGGGTCGCTTCATCACTGACTTGAGGTGGCTGAACGCATCGAACGTGTAGCGACCATGGAAACCGCCCATGCCGCTCTCACCGACGCCGCCAAAAGGCAGGTGATGGTTCGTCTGGAAAACGACACAGTCATTGACCATCAGTGTACCTGCGCTTGTCTCAGCGATGAACTTGTCACCGGTGCTCTCGGAGTTGGTGAAGACATACATCGCCAGCGGCTTGTCGCGCTCATTGATGAAATGCACGGCATCATCGAGGGACTTCACTGGGAAGGTTGGGAGGACGGGGCCGAAGATTTCTTCCTGCATGGCCGGAGCATCGGGGATCACATCACGGAGGATCGTTGGCGCGATGAATTTATCGGCACGGTCCATCTGTCCACCGACGACCACTTCGCCCGAATCGACAAGACGCGCGACGCGCTCAAAGTGGCGGTCGTTGACGATGCGTGCAAAGTGCGGCGACTGCTGCATGTCCTCGCCATAGAAGGAGCTCGCCACCTCTTGGAGTTTTGCCAGGAAGGGTTCGTAGACGGACTCTTCGACCATGCAATAGTCAGGACGGACGCAGAGCTGTCCACCATTCATGAAAGCACCCCAGATCAGACGCCTTGCCGTGACGTCGAGGTTGGCGTCCGCTGCCACGATAGCGGGGCTTTTACCCCCAAGCTCAAGCGTCACAGGTGTCAGATGCTGGGCCGCCGCCGACATGACAATTCGGCCGACAGCAGCGCCGCCCGTATAAAAGATTTTATCGAACTTCTGCTCAAGCAGTGCCGAAGTCTCGGCCACGCCGCCGAGTACAGAATCAAAAGCTTCGTTGTCGAGGGCACTCTTGGTGATCTCGGCGAGAAGGTCCGACGCCGCAGGGGCGAGTTCGGATGGTTTGAGCACGGCACAATTGCCGGCTGCGATCGCGCCAGCGAGGGGGCCAAAGACTTCCTGGAGCGGATAATTCCAGGCGCCGATGATCAGCGCGACGCCCAGAGGCTCGGGCACGCGCATGGACCGGGCGGGCATGTTGGGCAGCGGCGTGCCCACCTTGCGCGGTTTGGACCAGGCGGCGCACTTCTTCTCGGCCAGCGCACATTCCTTGGTGAGGTAGTCGACTTCGGCCAGCAACGCCTCTTCGATGGGCTTGCCAAGGTCCGAGCGGAGGGCCTCCACGATCTTGGCCTCATTGGCGGCAACGGCACTGCCAAGCGAGCGAAGCTGTTCTTTCCGCCAAGCTAGAGGTTTGGTTTTCCCGGATAAAAACGTCTTGCGAAGACGTGTCATCATCTCGGTTTGCTGCGCGCGCAATGCGGTTCCTGAAGAGCCGTCCATTGTGACCTCCCACGGTTTTTTGCGAGCCTAGGCAACCTTCGGGGTCAGCGCAAAATGTGGAGGTTCAGGCGCGCCGATAACGGTTATGCCCTGACGCGAAGGGTTAGTTGTCGTCGCGGCCGAAAATGAAGTTGGCCTGCATCTCCACGATGGCGGCGTGCAGCTGCGGCGGCAGACTGTTGATCGTGCTGCGATAGGAGGGCGCCGATGGGGGGCTATAGGTCTCAACACGGGCGGGCTGGGATACCGCTGTTGGGCGGTAGGGCCCTAGCAGTGGCAGCTCCGGCGTGACAGGCGCGGCGGCTACAACGGGCCCCGGGGGTGCCGCTGCCTGCGGTTCGCCCGTGCCGATGTGCAGAGCGATCTTATCGCGGAACTCGGCCACGGAGAGGGCACGCCCGTTCTGGAAGAAGAGGGTTTGATTGGCATTTGCAGCACGCGGATCGATCTCAGCGGCCACGGCTTGATCCCCTGCTGCGAGCATGCGGGTGGCACCGCGCTCGCCGAGGAAATGGGACATGTAGACTTCTGACGGCGAGGCCTCTCGTCCGAGGGCTTGGGTCAGGCGGTCCTTCGCACCGGCTAGCGTCTTGCCAGCGACTTTCGCGGCGATCACGGGGTTGAAACGGAGGTTGAGGATCTCGTCTTTACGAGCCGGGTCGGTGACGGTGAAGCCTTTGCCCGACTGCTGAATGTCTTTGGCGAAGTTGCCGAGGCCGAGAGACTGTCCGTGCTCTTTCACAGCGCCGAGCCACGTTTGGTCGATGAATTGGAAGAGACCGGAAGCGGAGGATGTCTTGGCCTTAGCATCGGCCTGCAGCGAGCTTTCACGCTTGGCCACGCCGAGCATGAGATCGAAGTCGAGACCGGTTTGGCGCGCCGCCTGGCGGATCGCTTTCTTGACGTAAGACGCTGAGGAGTCGTCGTTTTTGACTGCTGAGGTGGCTTCTACCGTCATGTGTCATCCTCGGAAGTCAGATCACGCTGTTGCGCGAGCTGATCGATCTGTTCGAGGAGTTTCTTCTCCTCAAGCTTCCGAGCTACCGCCTTCTCTTTAATCTGACGCTGCGAAAGATAGACCTCAAAGCGCTTCTGATCGGCGAACCGTTCGATAAGCTCGTCGCGGGCACGCACTTCTTCGTTGGCGATGCGCTCCACCTCCCAGGCTAGCATCTTCGCTTCGTGCAAAGAGCGCCGGGCATAGCCGGCCGCAGCAGCCTGCGAGGCGCGTTCACGACGGGCGTCGTTGAAGCTGTGTTCGATGGAGTTGAGCTTGTCGACCTGAGCACGGAGCGTTTTGTCGCGACGCTCGCGCAACTCGGCGACTTCCCGCGCAGCTTCGTCAGACAACGTCTTGAAGATCTCGAGAACTTTGTCTGGCCGCTTCATGGTGTGCCTAACCTAGTCCGTTGATCAGTAGACCATCTGGCTCTCGCCACCACGCTCGATGACGATCACGCCAGCCTCAGCCAGTTCCTTCGCCTTACGGACCATGGTCGCTTTCGCGGATTCCACGTCACGCATGAGCACCGGACCGAGGGTGTCCATGTTGTCGATGAGGATGGCCCGCGCACGCTCTGACAGGTTGCCCACGATCTTGCCGCGAGTCTCGGCATCACAGCCCTTGAGGGCGTAGGTGAGCGTGTCGCTCTCGCAGGAGCGGATGACCGTCCGTAGGCTGTGCGGATCGAGGGCCATGAGGTCGTCGAAGGTAAACATGAGCTGCTTGATCTGGTAGACCTCGTCTTCGTGGTCATCGCGCAGATATTGCAGGAGAACGTCAGATTTCTCCGACTCTGTGCGGTTAAAGATCTCAGCCATATGACTGAGATTGTTTGTTTCTTGGCTGGCCTGATAGTTCAGCATCAAGTCCCGCTGCAGCATCTCTTCGATATCCGCGAGCACCTCTTTCGGCACGGCGTTCATCGAAATCATCCGTTTTAGAACGTCCGGCACCATCTTCTCAGGTAGGTTTGATAGAACGTGGCTGGCCTGATCGGGATCAATCTTGGAAAGAACCACGGCGATCGTCTGTGGATGCTCGCCATTGAGGTATTTGGCCAACATCGAGTTGTCGACCATGGCGATCTTTTCCCAGGTCGTCGAACCTGCGGGACCGCGAATGTAGTTCATGATGTCGACGACACGGTCCGCTGGGAGGAAGCTTCTCAGCATACGCTCCGTCGAATCAGCCGAACCGATGACGGAGCCACCTTGTGCGAACTGCTCGGTGAACTGCGTGATCAGCTCCTCAAGAACCTCGCCCGTGATCGAGCCAAGCGTGGCCATGGAACGGGTGATGATGCGAACCTCGGAATCGTCCATCCGTTCGAGCAACGGCCCTGATTGATCTTCACCCAGCGTGAGCAACATCACCGCGACCTTCTCCGGTCCGGTGAGGGCATCGACTTCGTTTCTGATCTTGACGCTGGGCATGTGGGTTGTCCCGGTCCTGAGGGGTTAGAAAAATGACATTACAAGGCTTTCGGACAAAAGTCTCCAGCCATCGATAAGCACAAAGAAGATGATCTTCATGGAGAGTGATACCGTTTGAGGCGGCAACATCATCATGCCCATCGACATGAGGATAGCAGCAACCGCGAGATCGATCACCAAGAAAGGCATCATTAACAAGAATCCGATTTCAAACGCCCGGCTGAGCTCTGAAATCATGAACGCAGGGATGAGCGTGGTCAGTTTGGGCAATTGCACATTGGACTGACGCTCGGGGTACAGAAGGGCTTCGATCTCGTCTTGGGTCATCATGCCCGAAGGCAGACCGTCATCAACTTCAGCCGCTTGGCTCCGCTGACGCTCTTCAAGGCTCTGAAAGAACAGAAGATCTTCCGCCTCGGTTTGAGCTGCCATGAACTCCTGCAAGGGTTCAACGGCGCGGCGAAGACCAGTGGGGGTGTCGACCTGGTCTTCGATCATGGGGCTGATCCCCTCGTTCCACGAGCGCTCGAACGTCGGCGCCATGATGAAACCAGTGAGGAACAAAGCCAGCGAAATGAGCACCACATTGGGTGGTGCTTGCTGCAATCCGAGGGCGGAGCGAAGAAGCGAGAAGACAACCGCTACACGGATGAAGCTCGTCATCATCACCAAGATACCTGGCGCGAGGCTGAGCACCGTGATGCCCAGGAAGAGCTGGATCAGCCTTCCTGAGTAAGATGAACCCTCGCCGCCGAGATCAACATTGATCGACTGTGCCGATGCTTCTGGCGCGATTATCAGCGCCATGAAGATGATCCCAAAGGATAAGGCCGCGTTTATCGCAGACCGTGGCATGACGCCTTCCTTAGTGGATGTTAGAAGTGTTGGTGATGATCTCTGTCAGGGTCACACCGAGGCGGTCATCGTCAACAATGACGATCTCGCCGCGCGCCACCGGACGGTGGTTGATGTGGATCTCAACTTGCTCACCAACGCGGCGATCAATCTCAACCACAGCACCGCGACCAAGCTTCAAGATGTTGCCAATGGGTAGACGAGCTCGACCCAGGACCACTTGAACCTCAACGGGAACCTGACCCAGCGCGGACATGTTGGTGTAGGAACCAAAGCCAGCGCCACCAGAAGGGGCAGCATCGCCGCCGCCGATCATCGCATCAAGCGTTGCGGCGATATCCGCTTCGCTAGCCGTTGCTGGGCCGCCGGGCTCAAAATCACCGCCCATCGCGCCGCCGAGGTCGGCGCCGATATCGCCGCCACCCAAATCGGGCATGCCTTCATCGGCAGGCGGAAGGCCGAAATCTTCTGGGTTGTCTTCGGGCGTATCGCTCATGAACTCTCTCCTTCAAGCGGCAACGCACCCCCGTCGCCGTCCAGATTCTTCAGCGTTTCTGTGAACACTTCGTCGATAGCATCAGTAAACGCGTAAGGATCGAAGGTTACTTTTCCGGTTAACCATGCTACCTCTAGTTGAGAACCTGAACCATCCGGTTGGGGTTCAAAGACAATTCGGTAGCTCGCGGCCTCTTCATCCGTCGGAAGACGCAACACAGCACGCAATGGCGTGATCAAACTTTCGTCGGCGCGAATGGTGATTCGGTGCTTGCCGCGCACGGCCTCCACCGCACGCATGGTGACATTTTCAGCCAAACGCTGTGCTTCTGATTCGCCGAGGCGGCGCGCCAACTGGTGGACCAAAGCCAACATCAGACGCGATGTCCGCGTGGCGAGGTCCTCGAACAGCTCTTCTTCGTTGACCCGCACGGCATCAATCTCAGCACGGAGCGCTTGAACTTCTTCTTCCAAGCGGGATGCGATGGTGGCGCGCTCTTCTGCCACACCGGCGGTGTAGCCCTCGTGATAGG
Organism: Parvularculaceae bacterium; assembly: GCA_013215175.1. Classification (GTDB taxonomy): domain Bacteria; phylum Pseudomonadota; class Alphaproteobacteria; order Caulobacterales; family Parvularculaceae; genus Parvularcula. Next base: position 6,958 of record JABSRH010000135.1, read on the forward strand.
CTTCTTTCTTCGCCGCTTCCGTCGCCCGGTCGATCAATATGGCGACTTCGTCGGGGTCGAGACGATCGTCGATGATCTCTTCTTCGACTTCGGAGGGGTCAGGCTGGGAGAAGTCGCGCGCTGGGGTGAAGGCGCTTATTCTCACGCCGCATTCTCCTGCTCATAGATCCAGGTGCGGAGGATCGCGACAACTTCTTCCGGATACTGCTCGGCGATCCGGCCCAGTTTGCGGATCGAGCTGGCGCGGACTTTGCCGTCCACGTCGCGTAGCTCGAGCATCTGATCGAGGTTCTGCTCGACGCTCTTCTTCGGTCCCGGAATGGCCGCCGTACCGCCCTGACCAAGGGCGCCGGGCATGCCTTCCATGCCCTCCATGCCCTCACCGCCAAGGCCGAGGTCATCGAGGGAAAGCTCACCCATGGCCACCGGCGAGTCAGCGTCGCCACCAAAGCCGCCCGCTGGCAGCATACGGCTCATCACAGGACGGATGATGCCGAAGATGATCGCTACACCGATAAGAAGCAGAGCGACCGCTTGGGTAATCGAGTCGAAGTTGCGGTAGACAACCTCCGTGATCGTCGATGGCGCAAAGCGGGGCATCGTCTCATCGAGATTCACGAACGGCAGGTTCTCCACCGTGATCGTATCGCCACGTGATTCGTCAAAGCCCACAGCCGAACGGACGAGCGCCGCATATTTGGCCAGCTCTTCGTCCGATCGCGGCTCAAAGGTGACGTTGCCATCAGCATCGACCACACGAGCGTTGTTCACGACCACCGAGATCGACAGGCGCTCAACATCGCCAGGCTCAATCACTTGCTCACTACGAACCGATGAAATCTCGTAGTTCACAACGCTTTCGGAGCGTTCGATCTCGGAAAGAGCCGCCGCATCGCCCGCATTGCCAACGTCGGCCTCGGGGAGGTTCTGCTCAACAGTGACCGGCTGGTCGCCCGCATTTTCGCGAGAGTTTTCAACTTCATCAACGATTTGGCGCGAACGGAGAGCGGTTTCTTTGGGATCGAAACGTTCTTCGCGGCGAACTTCGCGCTCGGTACGGAGATCAGCGGCGATCCGGACCTGGACGTTCCCGGCACCGAGTGTCGGCACAAG
>JABSRH010000136.1 GCA_013215175.1 Parvularculaceae bacterium
CACGGCGACCGCCGAGGTCGTTCCATGGCTCGGCGCGTCCTGCGTTTTTGTCGATATCGACGAGAAGACCTACAACATGGACCCGGCATCACTAGAAGCCGCCATCGACGAAACGCTTGCGAAGGGCGAATTGCGTCCCAAAGCGATCATTGCCGTGGACCTGTTCGGACAGCCTGCGGATTACCCCGCCATCAAGGCCATTGCCGACAAGCACGGCATGAAATTGATAGCCGACAGCGCCCAGGGCTTTGGCTGCACCATCGACGGCAAGCACCCTATAGAGTGGGCCGATGTGGTCACCACCAGCTTCTTTCCGGCCAAGCCGCTTGGCTGCTACGGCGACGGCGGCGCTATTCAGACCAATGACGATGCCATGGCGGAGCTGCTCGACTCCCTCCGCGTGCACGGAAAAGCCACCCAAGCGGACATGGATGCTGCGAACTTCAAAGGTCACGAGGCCAAATACCTGAACCCGCGGATTGGCATGAACAGCCGGCTCGACACCATGCAGGCCGCCATTCTCCTCGAGAAGATCGCCATCTTCGCGGAAGAGATCGACATGCGCGAGAAGGTGGCTCGGCGTTACAACGCACTTCTTAAGGACAAGGTGCCCACCGTGCCGTTTGTCAAAGACGGCTACCAATCCGTTTGGGCCCAATACACGATCGAGGTGGATGACCGCGAAGCCGTCCAGGCAAAATTGTCTGAGCACGGCGTACCATCAGCTGCCTACTATCCCGTGCCGATGCACATGCAAGCGCCCTACGCTCGATTCCCAACGAGCCCAGGTGGACTTCCCGTTACCGAAGCCAAGAAAGACCGCGTGCTAAGCTTACCGATGCACCCCTACCTCGACGAAGCCACACAGGACACAATCGTCAGCGCGCTGGGCTAACCGCCGAACCACCCAACGGGGATTCCCTACCCCTCTGGGCCAGCTGCCAAGCGGACAGGCCCCAAGCCAGCATCTCGTCCAGCTTCCACAAGGTCATCAGCGAAGCGCTCAGCCAAGCGCCGCGCTACGATGCGGTTCGCCGGATTCACCACGATGTGGGTCCCTTCGTCCGATAGTTTCGCTTCACTGAGATAGGAGCTTGCCGCCCCCTCCCCCACCCGGGCCGCAAATGCATCGAACAGGCGAGACAAGACGGGATCGCTGGGTACCTGGATGGCGGGTTCAGTCGGCACGGCGTCGGCCAACCCATCGAGGTCCACCTCCACCGTCGTGGTAGCGTACCAACCGAACCAAGCTTCGGGATTGCGGATCGCTGGGTTTTTGGCGGCAACAGCCAAAGCAAGGTGTGCCTCAACACCGCGCCGTTTCTGCGCCCAGTCCCACAGCCGCGCTGCCTTCTTCGCCCCGAACAATTCCTCAGCAACCTTGATCGGGTTCGTGCTGACGCCGGGTAGCAACTGGTCGGCCCGCTCGCTGGCGTCTGTCATGGGAAGATGAGCTTCGTAATCCGCGTCCTCCGCCTCTTGATCACCGATCAACGAACGTTCGGAGATATCTATTGGAGGGTTTCTTGTGGCCCGCTCAGTGTCGAGCACCTGGGCGCCCATTGTTGGATCTATGTCTGCCCGCTCAGCTGCCTTCCGTTCACCAGCAGCCCTCAGCGCGTCTTCGGTATGGCCGATCGCAGCCAGGATTTCCGGGACTTTCAAGAGAAATGGCTTGAGGTCCAATGAGCCCCCGTGCAGCGGCCGATTGCGCTGGTCATACCGGCGGAGGAGGAAGCCTTTTTCCTCGAGCGAGCCCTTCAAACGGCGCAAGGTGCTCTCACCGATTCCCATCAGTTGGCAGAGCCGCGCGGCGCCGGGCCAAACGGCTGTTTTCCCTGCCGCAACGCCTTCGATGTGAAGGTGCGCACACAGGGCCATGAGCAAGCAGCGCTCTTGCGGCGTCAGGCTGTCGCCGGTGCCGAGGGCAATTGCCTTGTCGACCATGAGCCGGTTGAGGGTGGAGGCTGCTGCTTCGGATTCGCATTGGATCAGCTGATCCTCGTATCCGTCTCGTCGCCGAGCCACTCCAGGCTGTGGACATAATTGTGGTGTCATCGCACGCCGTCTTTCCGCGCGAAGGCAAAGAAATATTGGGGCGCCAGAAGCGCGACTCTTGCTCTCGATGTCGGAAGGGGATACGTTCTTGGTGCTAAACAGTTACGTGAAGCCCTGGCTTCCGTGGGAGAGCCCGGCCTCTGGCCGGGTTTTTCTTTGGCTCCGTCATCGTCCTTTCGTTGCCTTCACCCTTACCGCCATTAACGGCGAGGGGGATAAGTTAGCCTGTCGGCGATTCTGGAACAGAGTCGAATGATCGTTCCGCACGCCCGAATGTTGCACTTTCTGTAAAATGCTGTCGGAAAGTGCGACTTTCGAGGTAAATGGAAGGTTAACTCTACCCCTGGCATGACAAACACGCCTAGAGCGACCAGCCAACGGAGGATTTATGGCGGACTATAGCGCAGCAACACGTCGGGTGGCGCGCCTTCAGGAGCGGTCTGTTGGGCTGCTCGATGCCATGCGCGCCCAGCTTTTGGGTGAGGCCGAAGAGAAGGTTCTGCCTCTCCGCTTCAGCATTCGTCAGGCCTCAAAGATGGTTGGCAAGTCCGACATGACCATCCGCCGTGCCGAAGAATCAGGCGCTCTCCCCTCGCCCGAAAAGCGGGATAGCGGCCACCGGGTCGGCTTCAGTCTCGACGACGTCAATCACATGCGTGACGTGTTTGGCACCCGGCCGCGCCGTGCGGAAAGCGACCCCCCGCTCATCCTGGGCGTTCAGAACTTCAAGGGCGGTGTCGGCAAATCAACGATCGCTACTCACGCTGCGCAGTACTTTGCGCTGCAGGGTTATCGGGTGCTGCTCGTTGATGCCGATCCTCAGGCCAGCACCACGGGCCTGTTTGGCTACAACCCCGAGACCGATATCCGCGAGGAAGACACCCTCCTCCCCTTCTTGGAGCCCGGCGGTCGTGATGATCTCGCCTATGCGGTGCGCAAGACTTATTGGTCAGGGCTCGATCTCATCCCAGCTTGCCTCGGTCTCTATAACGCTGAATACCACCTCGCCTCGACCGGCGCCGGATCGGATCGGTTTGAGAGACTGCGCGTTGGCCTGCGTGAGGTGGCGGAGGGCTATGACGTGGTCGTGCTCGACCCGCCCCCGGCTCTCGGCATGATTTCGCTCAACGCCCTCCGCGCGGCGAACGCTCTACTTATCCCCACCCCGCCCAGTTCGATCGATTATGCGTCGACGGTGAGTTTCCTGCGGATGCTCACCTCGGTGCTGGAGACGATGGAGAGCCACGGCGCGGCAATGGACTATCGCTTTGTGCAGCTGCTGGCGACGAAGGTGGATGAAAACAAATCGGCCCATCAAGAGATGCGCGACGCCATGCGCGAGATGTTCGCCGGAGACATTCTGGTGACGGCGCTGCTCGACAGTTCGGAGTTTGATAACGCGTCCATCGAGATGCGGACGGTCTATGAATATGATGGGCCGTCGAACCGCACTTATCGCCGTTGCCGTGCGAACCTCGATCGAGTCATGAGGGACTTAGAGCTGGCTGTTCGCGCCACTTGGCCGAGTCACGCAACCCAGCTCAAGGGGGAGGGGGTCGCGTGATGTTCAACGCGTTGAACGCTCCAGCGTCTTTATTTGAGGAACGCTTAAGCAGACTAACGGTTCCACACCGGGCGCTTGGCGCCCCCGACGCGTGTTCAACGCGTTGAACGCTCCAGGAGAGCTCAAATGGCCCGCAAGAAAATTCTCGCCAACGCTGTCACCGCCGCGCGCGATGCCACGGACAAGCCCGCCGACGCCGAAGCGCCTCGCCCGCAAATCAACCCGTTCGCCCAGCGGGAAGGGGCGTTGTCCGACATTGCCCAGGGCAGGGTGCGCGACGTCCGTCTCCGCATGGTGGACCCCAAGGTCTGCCGCATGTGGCAGAAGCACAATCGCATCTACGACCTTCTCAATTCAGAGAACTGCGCCGACCTGATCAGCTCGATCCGGGCGCAGGGAAAGCAAGAGATCCCAGCGCTGGTTCGTCGCCTGAAGGACGATCCAGAAGGCTTCGAATATGAGGTGATCTCCGGTGCGCGCCGGCATTTCGCGGTCAGCTATCTCCGGGAGGAAGAGAACCGCAAGGAGCTCTTCTACCTGGTCGAAGTGCGGGATCTCGAGGATGAGGAAGCGTTTCGCTTCGCCGATCTTGAGAACCGAGGACGTCAAGACATCTCCGATTACGAGCGCGGCCGGGAATACATGAAGGCGCTCGCCGACTATTATGGGGGCAACATGACCCGCATGGCCGAGCGTATGGAAGTCTCGAAGGCGTTGCTATCGAGCTACGTGTCGCTCGCAAAACTGCCTCGCGAAATCCTCGACGCTTACGGTGACCCGCGCGAGATCGCCGTCCGCCACGGCCAGCAGCTCAATCCGCTCCTCAAGGGTGATCGCCGAGACCTCGTGATCGAGCGCGCTCAGGAGATCGCCAAAGCTCAAGATCAGGCCCGCAGCATCGGCGGCACGAACCTGATGAGCGGCTCCGATGTGTTCAAGCTGCTCAAGGCGACCGGCAAACCACCCGTCAAACCACGAGAGGCGAAAGAGGGCGCCGCTGGCGGCCTGCCATTCCTCACGGCTCGCGTCGAGAAGGGGACGCTGAAGCTCGACGTCGATCTCGCGGCCAAGCCCAATCCTGAAGATCTCGCCGCGGCGGTGATGCGTGCCTATAAGCGCTTGGTAAAATGACCACGTGTTGGTTCGGGGCTAGTCTTGGTCGCGGTCAAAACTGAAGGCGAGCACTGCCTTCACGCCTCTCCGGCGGGCCAGAACGCCGTCCACCTGTTTCGGCGGATAGCGCCATTTTTTCACGGCATTCAGCACGGGTTCGTCAAAACACGGGTCGGTCGAGCGGCTAATCCGGGCGTTCTCCACATAGCCGTCAAACGTGGTCTCAAGCTCCACCTCGACGAGCGCATCGTAGAACTCATCGACGTCGTTGAGGCAGCTTTCAAAGTTCTCGACATCCACGCGAATGAAAGGTTCAGCGCGAGGGTCAAAGACGATGGGCACCTCTGGCTTTGAGGCACAGGCCGTTGCTGCGCCGAGCAGCAAGAGAAGAGTATGGGACAGCTGGGGACTGGACATCATCGCATGAGCTCGCATTGGTGCTCAACGACTTTGCTGCAGGGCGAGCTCCCGTCCATGGAAAAAGAGGGGTTCTCGCAAATTTCACTCAGGTCGTGGCCCCGCTGGCCCGGTTACTCTCCAGGCTGGAAGACGATTGTCGTCTGCCGGCCATATCGCCAAACCGCTTCGCCCCGCTCCATGCGCGGATTATAGCGCCAACCTTCCACGGCACGCTTGGCCGACCGATCGAAGCAACTGTCTGTGGAACTCACCACGCGCACGTTTGATGTCTGTCCGTCTGGTGCAATGTCGAAAGCCACCACAACTTCCTCTGTCCCCGTGCTGCGCCCGCTGAAGCAACGCTCAAAACCTGTTGGGTCCTGACGGATAACGGGTGTCTCCGTTCGGCTGAGCTGCGGTTTGCCTCCTTCTTCACCCGCGGGATTGGTGGGCTTAGGTGTCACCGTTCCCGGGTTCGTCGGAGGACTCAGCGGATCTGGGGGTGTCAGCTCGGGCTGCTCTGGTGGTTCGATCTTCGTAGGGTCTGGTCGTTCCGCGGGCGGAACTTCAGAGTCGACTCTTACCTCCGGTAGAGTCAGCTCCGGACGTTCGGGAGGCGGGTCGGGAATGAAGTCACCCACGGAGATAATCCCGCTCATCCACAGAAAGAGGGCCATCACGACCGCGCCTGCAAAGGGCAGCCCTAAAACCAATCGCCAGGACATGTCGTCCTCCCAGAGTTGCGAAGCTTCAGCGTCGGCCAAGCAGCTGATTGTTGTCAAGAAATCGGCTCAGTAGCCAGGGGCGGCTTGACAGGGAGCAGGCGGAAGAGCAGTTGGGCGGGCATAAGCGCCGATTTGACCCTTCAGCTTGCGGGGCGCTCTACAAGTTTCGCTAAAGCGAGGGGTGTGTGAAAGCCGGGTCTCCGGCGGCGCACGCTTTCGCTCCCCGCAAGCACTGGTCCGAGAAGCGCTTCGAGTGATGGAGCGAGCGATGACTTTTGCCGATGTGACCAACGACACCCGACTGCCTGCTGGATCGGACGGAATGGTCATGCCTCGTTCGATGATCGCCGAGACCGTTACGGTGCCCGTTGCCTCGAATTGGCGCTCTTTGTCCGGCGCTCCGCTCACGGATGAAGTGATCCGCTTGCGCTTGGTTGGCCGAAAGGACGAGCCGGTGGTGGTCGCCTTGGGCGGCATTTCTGCTGAAGCGGAAGTAGCTGTGCAGGACGATGGTTGGTGGGCTGGCCTCGCGGGGCCGGGCCGGGCCATTGATACGGACCGGAACCTCGTCGTGGGGGCGACGTTGCCGCCGACGAACCCCGGAGCGCCGTTGCACCTCTGTCCCGAGGACTTCGCCCAGCTCCTACACTTGGCGCTTCGCCACGCTGAAATCGAGCGGATCGATGTCCTCATCGGCGCTAGCTTCGGGGGTATGGTGGCGCAGTCTATGGCCCGTCTTTATCCCGAAATGATCTCACACTTGGTTATCATCGGGGCTGCGCACCGTCCGTCACCGTCGGCCATGGCCGTCCGTCAGGTGCAGCGCGAGATCCTCGCGCTGACCGAAGGAACCAATCGGGAAGGGGAGGGTGTGGCACTGGCGCGTAAGCTGGCCATGACCACCTATCGATCATCGGAATCTTGGGACGATGAGTTTCGCGAAAACCCAACGGAAGAGGTGAGCGGTTTTCTTCATCAGGAGGGCGAGGCGTTCGCGCACGGCTTTAGCTCTGGCCGCTATGCCACCCTCTCGGCTGCGATTGATGCCCATGATGAAGACCCGCGAAACATCAAGGTGCCCACCACGGTGATCGCGACGGATACGGATAAAGTAGCGCCGCTGTCCTTGATGAACGAGTTTGCCGCTCGTCTGCCGAAGCTTGAACGATACGAAGTGATCCGCTCAACGTACGGTCACGACGCCTTCCTCGCGGAGACCGCCGCCGTCGGCGCGGTGCTCAAAAGTGTGCTCAATGACTGATCAGAACGATACTTCTTCTTCGAAGCGCCAGGCCATTCGCACGGTGCTGGCCCGGCATGCTGTAGCGGAAGACAAAGCCTTTGGCGCCGTAGCGCCGCCACTCAACTTGTCGACGACCTTCGCTTGGCAGGACCATCTCACGAAGCCGGGTTACGACTATGCTCGGCGTTCAACGCCGAACCGGGACCAGCTTCTCCATTGCTTGGCTGAGCTTGAGGGCGCCGAAGCCGGTGTTGTCACGGCCAGCGGCATGGCCGCTATCGACCTTTGCCTCAACTTGGTGGGGCCGGATGATTTGGTGGTGGCGCCGCACGATTGTTACGGCGGCACGCACCGACTGCTGACCGCCAAGTCGCGCCGGGGCCTCTTTAACGTCCACTTCGCGGACATGTCGGACCCCAAAGCACGTGCGGCAGCTTTCGCTATGAAGCCCAAGCTGGCTTACCTGGAGACGCCCTCTAACCCATTGATGCGATTGACGGACTTGGCGGCAGCAGCGCAGGAGGCGAAGGCTGTCGGTTGTTTGACGGTGGCGGACAATACGTTCCTGTCACCGCTGCTTCAGAACCCGATTAGCCTTGGCTGCGATGTGGTTCTGCACTCAACAACCAAGTTCATTGCGGGGCACAGTGATGTGGTCGGCGGGGCCGTTTTGGCAGCGAAACGAGAGCTTGGCGAAGAGCTAGCATGGTGGGCCAATTGTAACGGCACCACAGGTCCGGCCTTTGATAGCTGGCTGGCCCTCAGAGGTCTGCGCAGTTTGGCAGTGAGGCAAGAGGCGCAGCAGGCAACGGCGCAGACGCTGGCAGAAATGCTTGAGGCGGACGATCGGGTGGCGCGTGTTCATTACCCCGGGCTCGCGTCTCATCCTCAACGCGCGCTGGCCTCACTACAGCAGTGCGGACCGGGATCGATGGTCAGTG
>JABSRH010000137.1 GCA_013215175.1 Parvularculaceae bacterium
TCGGCGTGTCGTGGAACCACACAGCGTGGTCGATGCTGGCCGACCGCTGATTGCCAAGCGACCAGTGAATGCCGTGAGGCAGCAACGCAGTCCCCAGCAGAGCAAAATCTGAGGCATAAGCAAGGATCGAGCGGCAGAGCCCCTGATCTTCGGGCGTCTCGCCAGCGAAGCGGAACCAGATGTGCTGCTCCGGCTTCGTCGGTTGCAGCATCAGCGCGTCGAGCGACGTCCGGCGCATCTCCACGCCGCGCGCGCGTTTCATAAAGCGCCGCCAGCCCTCGGCGAGATGCGTCAGCTCATCGGCGATCTCAGCATCGCTGCGCAGCTCCTCCGGCGGCGGCACATCGGGCATCTCTTCCTGGTGATGCAGCCCGTCTTCCCGCACCTGGAACGAGGTGATCATGTTCAAGATCGGCTCGCCATTTTGCATGGCGACCACCCGGCGGTTGGAGAAGCTGCCGCCGTCGCGGTCGCGCTCCACCTGATAGATAATGGGCAGCGCATCGTCGCCAGGACGAACAAAGTAGGCATGCAAAGAGTGCGCTTCGCGATCTTGATCGACCGTGCGCGTCGCAGCAGCAAGGGCCTGGGCCACCACCTGGCCACCAAAAACCCGACCAAAAGCTTCGGGATCCCGAGCCCCGCGAAAGAAGTCGCGGTCTAAAGTTTCAAGATCCAGAAGGTTCAGCAGCGACGAAGCGCGTTGTTGTTCATCCATAGCGCCCACCTGGGCCGCGGGTAGGGACAGAGCAACCCCTGCCCCCAATAAGCGTTATTCAGCAGCCATCGCTTCAGTCGAAAGAGGCGGCGTCCAACGCAGGACAGGCTTCCGTGCGGCGCTCGTCTCATCGAGGCGCTTGCGCGGCGCAAAGCGCGGTGCTTGTTCGAAACGCTCCTTATCGCCTGCCTTTGCGGCCTTCGCGAGACCCAGCAGACTGTCGCAGAACTCATCGAGCGACGCCTTGGACTCTGTCTCGGTCGGTTCGATCAGCATGGCGCCTGAAACCACCAGCGGGAAGTACATCGTCATCGGGTGGAAGCCCTCGTCGATCATAGCCTTGGCGAAATCGAGCGTGCCCACGCCGGTTTCCTTGAGCCACACGTCAGAGAACAAAGCCTCGTGCATGCAAGGACCTGCGTAGCCCTGGGTCATCTCTTCAGCGAGACGCACACGGACATAGTTGGCATTGAGAACGGCATCCTCGGCCACCTGGCGAAGGCCGTCGGCGCCGTGGCTGAGCATGTAGCTCAGGGCACGCACAAACATGCCCATCTGTCCGTGGAAGGCCACCATGCGACCAAAGTTCTGCTCAAATCCTTCGCTCGCGCTCTCAACAATGTGGAAGCCATCGGCATCTTTGACCACAGCAGGGATCGGCGCGAACGGCGCCAGAGCGTCGGAAAGAACCGTCGGACCTGAGCCCGGGCCACCGCCACCATGCGGCGTCGAAAACGTCTTGTGCAGATTGATGTGCATGGCATCGACGCCAAGATCACCGGGGCGAGCCTTACCAACAATGGCGTTAAAGTTGGCACCGTCGCAATAGAAATAGCCACCTGCTGCGTGCACGGCGTCAGCCATCTCGCGGATGTCACGCTCGAACAGTCCGCAAGTGTTCGGGTTCGTCACCATGATCGCGGCAACGTCATCGCCCAACTTCGCCTTCAGCGCGTCAATATCGACACGGCCATCGGCGGTACCGGGAAGTTTGTCCACGGAGAACCCGCATTGCGCAGCGGTTGCCGGGTTCGTGCCATGAGCGCTTTCGGGAACAAGGACGCGGGTCCGCGTCTTCTCTTCACCCTTCGCAACGATCGCAGCACGGATCGCCATCATGCCGCAAAGCTCGCCGTGAGCACCAGCTTTTGGGCTCATGGCCACTGCGGGCATGCCGGTCATCTCGCACAGCCAGTCCTGCAGCTCGTGGATCAGCTCCAACGCGCCTTGCGTCGTCGACGTTGGCTGCAATGGATGCAGGTCCGCGAAACCGGGAAGCCGAGCCATCTTCTCGTTGAGGCGCGGATTATGCTTCATGGTGCAGCTGCCCAGCGGGAAGATACCCATATCGATAGCATAGTTCTTTTGGCTCAGCCGCACGAAGTGGCGCATCGCCTGGGGCTCAGAGAACGCTGGCAGTTCCACCGCTTCGTCCGCACCCAGATCACCAAGCCGAGACGTGACGCCTTCGGCAGCTGGCATATCCACGCCAGACTTTTCGTAGCTGCCTTCTTCAAACAGCAGTGGAACTTCGAGCTCGAGGCCTTTGTGGCCAGTGAACGTTTCGGTCATTGGATCTCTCCGGTGACGGGGGCGCCTAAGCGCCGGACAAAAATTGATCGGCACACCAACATGTCAGTGCAACCTCTTGGGGCTCGGCATTTCCCCCAGCTCGGATAGCTTGCCGAGGGCTTGGAGCTTCTCACGATGCTCGTCGTCCGTGATAACGTCGTGCTCATGCAGCCAGTTGAACTTCTCGACCTCGATATCGACGGGGTTCTCGATGTTGATCTCTGAGGCAGCGACGCGAAGGACCGCTCGGCGACGGTCACCGATCATAGCCAGGATTTGGTCCTTCTGCTGATCGTTGATGATGTGGACCACGCCCTGCGTCGCCTCGATAACCGTGAACGACACGTTAGCGCGCCGGTATCCCCACTCAGCAGCAGCCGCGAGCACCACATGGATCGCTCCGCTAATCAGGCCGCCATCAGCGCCGCCTGACAGAGCAAAGCTGCCGAAATTGTAAGCCGCCACCACGGCAAAGAAGATCGCCGCGCCGCGGAGTGCCATCATCTTTTCAGTGATGGTCCGGCTCTCAAAGGGGATTTCATCATAGGGCTGATCGAACTCAACCGCCCCCTGATTGTCCTCGATCCGCACCCGAACAGCCCGCTCAGCAAAGCCGAACTGGGTGCGGTGCGCGAGGCGCTTTTGATGGAAGGTGGTTTCTGCCATCGACTACAACGCTTCCTTCAGGCCCGACACCAGCGCCGCAATGTCGCTGTCGCGCGTCAGTTCCGAGGCGGCGACGATAAGAAGATTTTCTGTCTCGTCGCGCCCCGGCCAGAGGCGACCGCCAGGAACGCCGGCGACGATGCCTTGCTCAGCCAGCTGATCAACCACGACGTTGGCGTCTTTGGGTAGGCGGATCGTGAACTCGTTGAAGAAGCTGTCGTTGACGACCTCCACGCCATCGATCGCGGCCAAGGCGTCGGCCGTTTTGCAAGCCGCCTCATGGCTCAAAGTCGCGACCTCGCGCAAACCCTTGCCGCCCAACAGCGACATGTGAACCGTGAAGGCCAGCGCACAAAGGCCAGAGTTGGTACAGATGTTCGACGTCGCCTTATCCCGGCGGATGTGCTGCTCACGCGTCGAGAGCGTCAGCACAAAGCCGCGACGACCTTCCGTGTCCGTGGTTTCGCCGCAGAGGCGACCCGGCATGAAGCGCACGTGCTTTTGACGCGCCGCAAAGAGGCCGAGGTAAGGACCGCCGAAGTTGAGCGCGTTGCCAATCGACTGGCCTTCACCGACCACGATGTCGGCGCCCTGCGAGCCGGGCGACTTGAGCAAGCCAAACGACACGGCTTCGGTCACAACAGCCACACACAGAGCGCCATGCTCGTGCGCCTTAGCCGAGATTGCGCTGAGATCCCGCAGGAAGCCAAATACATCAGGGCTCTGAACGATCACACACGAAGTCTCATCATCGATCATGTCCATGATCGCGCCCGCGCCTGGAGTGGCTGGCGCTTGCAGAACCGTGTCGCCGATCAGCTCTTCGTTGGTGCGCACGACTTCCGCATAATGAGGATGCAGGCCACCGGCCATGATAACCTTGTTACGCTTAGTGATCCGGCGAGCCATCAGAGCCGCTTCAGCTGTCGCCGTTGAGCCGTCATACATCGAGGCGTTGGCCACCTCCATGCCCGTCAACTGAGCCACCTGGGTCTGAAACTCAAAAAGGTACTGAAGCGTGCCCTGCGCAATCTCTGGCTGGTAAGGCGTGTAAGCCGTCAAAAACTCAGAGCGCTGAATGATGTGATCCACTGTGGCAGGCACATGGTGGCGATAGGCACCAGCACCGGCAAAGAAAGGACCGTCACCAGCAGCGTGGTTCTTATCCGACAGACCGCGGAGATACCGGTCCACCTCGAACTCGCTCTGGTGGTTCGGCAAGTCGAGCGTTGGATTCAAAGCATCGGCGGGAACGTCGCCGAACAGCTCGTCGATGTTCTGCACACCGACCGTATTGAGCATCGACTGACGGTCACCGTCGGTGAGGGGAAGATAGCGCATGGCTTACTCCTGGTCGTCGCCCTTGCGGGCGCGTGATTTGATCAATAACGAGAGAGCAGACCCAAGGCCGGTACCAATCAACAGCCCGATCATCTGCCCATAGAAGAATTGGCCCATCATCAGGCCAATCAGCGATCCCAACGTGAAACCGACCGCAATGCAGGGTCCGATGCAGCGGATGCCCAGCGCCGGTGAGTTCGGATCAAAGTAGTTGTTGTTTGCCATGGTCATCATCTTCCCGCTCCACTTGCAGGTTAGGACAAGCTAACGCTTACCGCCCTCACCTTTGCCCGTGTCGTCGCCATCGCCTTTGTCTGTCGCATTCGAGACAAGCAGCGCGATGCCGGTGCCCATGGCCAAACCCAAAGGAAGCCAAAGTCCGATATTGTCCGTGAGAAGACCAAGGGACATGCCAACGCACAGTCCCAAGGCAGCACCGACACCCAGATTGGCTTCGTTCGGGTTCTTCTTAGCCATTGGCCACGTGATCCTTGTACGCAGCTTCATCCATCAGGCCGTCGAGCTCTCCGGCATTGGCGAGCTTGAGCTTAACGAACCAAGCATCGCCTTCAGGAGCTTCGTTGACGCTTTCCGGCGCATCAACGATCGAGCCGTTCGCCTCGACAACCTCACCCGAGATGGGCGCGTAGACGTCTGAAGCAGCTTTGACGCTTTCGACAACGGCCATATCAGCGCCCTGATCAAAAGATTTACCGACATCGGGAAGCTCGACGAAAACCACATCGCCCAGCTGCTCAGCGGCGTGAGTGGTGATACCCACCGTGGCGACGTCGCCCTCAACGCGGATCCATTCATGGTCTTTGGTGAATTTGGTGGTCATTTTTTCGGCCCTCGGTAGTAGCGTGGTTCAGTGAAAGGCAGGGTGACAATGGTGGCTGGCTGAAGCTTGCCACGGATATCGAGGTGCACTTCCGTGCCCTCGTCAGCATACGCAACGTCGACGTAACCCATGGCCACCGGACCTTCGACGGTGGGCCCGAACCCTCCGGAGGTGACTTGGCCAATCTTTGTACCGTCAGCGGTCTTCACTTCGACACCTTCACGAGCGGGCGCACGACCTTGCGGCTTAATCCCGACACGGAGGGTCTTGGTGCCTTCGGCCAACTCACTCAACACGCGATCTGCGCCAAGGAAACCGCCTTCAGACCGACGACGCTTGCCAAGAGCAAAGATCAGGTTCGCTTCAACGGGCGACGTCGCAGGCGTCATGTCATGACCATAAAGGCAGAGACCAGCTTCTAGGCGAAGCGAGTCCCGCGCGCCGAGGCCGATGGGCGCGACGTCATCATGAGCCAGAAGCAAACGAGCCAGCTTGTCAGCATCCTCGTTCGCCACGGAGATTTCAAAGCCGTCTTCGCCGGTATAGCCGCAGCGGCTCAGGCTCACGTCCATGCCTTCAAGCGTCACGCGGCGCATCGACATGAAGGGCATCGTGGCCGCTTCGGGGTCCATGGCGGCGATCACATCGACAGCCTTCGGACCTTGCAGCGCCAGCAGTGACCGGTCGAGAACCTCGAGCGTCGCGCGGCCAGCCAGCTTCTCAGCGATATAGGCGTAGTCCTGATCTTTCACCGCGGCATTGACCACGAGGAAAAGCGAGCCCTCGCGATCTTGGTCGGCCGGGAAGCGGGTGATCATTAGATCATCAAGAACGCCGCCATCCTCAGCCATCAATAGCGAGTAGCGGATCTTACCCTTGCCCAACTTCTTGATTTCGCCGGGCACGAGCTCTTCGATCAGCGCAGACACGTCTTCATGACTTCCGCCGCCTACGGACAAAACCGCCTGACCCATATGAGAAACATCAAACAGGCCCGCCTTCGAGCGCGTCCACAGATGCTCTTCTTTCACACCCGCCGGGAACTGAACGGGCATCGAATAGCCCGCGAAGGGCACCATCTTGCCACCGAGATCACGGTGCAGGGCATCCAGCGAAAGAATCTTCAAATCGTCGCTCATGGCGCGGCTTTCCTTGCTCGGACGCTATCGCCCGAAAAAAGCCCCGGCTGTCGGTGCAACGCGGGTAATACCACCCTTGGTGCGCCTGAGAGATTCGGCAAGGCGGCGTTTTCACCACGCGCCCGCTTGCTCCTTCGGCAGGGCCTGCCAGCCCTTTTCCAGCCTTTGATCCCCCATTGGCGGTCCCTGATGCCTGAGCGTTTCCGGGGTGGTTGCGCCTTCGGCCCCGAGTTCTTGACCGAAGTCTCGAACCCAGCGTCTCCCGCCAAGGAGAGTGGCGCCATCGCCACGCGGAAGAAGTGCCTGTCTTGAGCCTTCTAGTCAACTTGTCAGCAGGGATGAGCACCTATAGGCCGCACGTATGACTGCTGATCCCCAGACGTTGCTCACCGCCCTCATCGACAAAGCCAAAGCCGCCGGCGCCGATGCCGCTGACGCGCTCTTGTACAAAAGCCTCTCCGCTAGCGTGTCCGTGCGCTTAGGCGAGACCGAAGAAGTGGAGCGGTCCGAGAATCAGGACCTGGGTCTTCGCGTCTTCGTGGGCGACCAACAAGCCATGGTGAGCTCCACCAATTTCAGCCGCGATGCCCTCGACACCCTGGTCGATCGTGCGGTCAAGATGGCCAAGCTCGCGCCAAGCGACCCCTATGCAGGCCTCGCCCCCAAGGACCGACTGGCCAAGGCGCCCTTCGCCGACCTGGATCTGGCGGACGGACACGAACCCACCACGGAAGAGCTCACCGAGCGGGCTCTCGCCTGCGAAGCGGCCGCTCGTGCTGTCGAAGGTGTGACGAACTCCTCCGGTGCGGGTGCGTCCGTATCAGGCGGCGAGAGCTTCTTCGCCACTTCCGACGGCTTCTACGGCCGCAAGTATGGCGGCTCGCATTCAGTCGGCGTCTCGGTGCTGGCAGGCGAAGGCACCGCGATGGAGCGCGACTACGACAGCGACTCAGCCGTCCATATTTCTGACCTGCGGTCCTCGGAAGACGTCGGCCGTGTGGCGGGCGAGCGCACGGTTCAACGCCTCAACCCGCGCAAGATGACCTCGCAGCAAGCACCGGTGATCTTTGAGCAGCGGCTCGCCGCCACGCTACTCGGCCCGCTCGCGAGCGCTGCGAACGGCAGCTCGATCGCGCGCAAGACCTCGTTCCTGCTCGAAAAGCTGGGTGAGCGGCTGTTCCCTGCGAGCATCATCGTCCGCGATGACCCCCTCCGCCCGCGCGGCTTCGGCTCTAAGCCTTTCGACGGAGAAGGCGTCACCTGCGAAGCCTTCGATCTGATCGATCAGGGCGTGCTGACTCAATGGTACCTGAACAGCGCCCAAGCGAAGCAGCTCGGTCTTGAAACCAACGGACGGGCGCAGCGGGGCACAGGCGGTGCGCCGTCATCGGGCCCGTCGAACCTGGATCTTCTCGCCGGCACGAAGAGCCCCGAAGAGCTGATCAAAGATGCCGGCAACGGTCTTCTGGTAAGCGATATGTTCGGTCCACAGATTAACGGCAACACGGGCGACTTCTCTGTCGGCTGTGCTGGTTTCGCCATTGAGAACGGTGAGGTCGCCTACCCCGTCTCTGAGATCACCATCGCAGGCAACCTCTTGGATATGTGGGCGAACCTTGTGGCCGGTAGCGACTTGATCCGACGCGGCTCCGTCAACGCCCCGACCCTGCTAATCGAGCAGATGACCATTGCCGGCGAATAACCTCGCTTCATTCGCCGTGGAACGTGATGCCCTAATGGAGGCCGCCCGCGAAGCAGG
>JABSRH010000138.1 GCA_013215175.1 Parvularculaceae bacterium
ACCCTGTGGTGAAGGGTAGCGACGCTCCTTAGGCTCACCAATGACGGTGACACCCGGTGCTCCTGCCGCCGCCGGGAATGTCGTGTCCAAGGTCTTCGAATTGAAAAGCAGCACGATACTACCCGGCGTGAAGTCAGCCTCTTGCGGTGGTGCAAGGTCTTTGTCGGTCTGATCAAGGAACTGCCATAGACCCAGCATACCGATAAAGTCGTCATTGGCTTTCAAAAGCACGAGGCGCGAGCGGTTTTTTCCATCCGCACCGTGACGAGTGTCTAGACCGGGTGACGTCAATTCTTGATCATAAGCGACTTCCATCCCGAGGGCATCTCGATAGAGCGCCAGCGAGGCTTCCATGTCTCGCACCACCAAGGTCGTCCGACGCAAATCGAGGGGGTTCGTAGGCGTAGACGCCTTCGTGTCGATGTCCGTTTCCACATCGACACCGCCATCAGCGATGATCACACAGCCCGTTAGCGCGGCAACTGCTGCAAGTTTCATCAAGATCCGGATCATTGTGCTGTCTCCCAGCGATTAAAGATGTAGCCGCCCTCAGCAGGGCCCCAGATATGTTCGCCCGCCGCATTGAAGCCGCGATCCCAGTTCACGTAGGTTTGGGGTGTACGAACCGACTGGCTCTCCACCTTCACGCCGCCTTTATAGCCGTTCGGGCAAGAGGCCCCACCCGACCAGTGGCCGTTTGAAATCGCGTTTATTTTGCCCATACACGCCGCCTCACCAACCCACGCGGGGTCAAAGGACGCGAGGTCACCCTTGGCGAAAGCCGCAGCGTCACCACGCGCCGCGTTCTTGAGGCGATAAGTGGTGGTGTGCACCTCGCCATCGCCAAAATCACGCAACTGGATCACCACTTGGAAATAGGGCCGCACCTCGTGGCGATTACGGACAATCGACCGGGCACGACGAGGCGCTTCCTCGCCGAGGATCCAGTTCTGCTGATAGATCCACACGCCGTCCTCGTCATCATCCAGCACGCGGAGGGTTTCGCTAGCAACGAAGTCGTAGTCCTCGCTCACAGATTGTTCCGCACTCGTCCAAAGGCCTTCCGCCTGGTCGGCAAAATCACTCGCGGTTGGCGTTCCCAACAGGAGGATCAGAGCGGCGATCACAGTGCCACATTCTCCGCAAAGTGGTGCGCGATGTTCTCCCGCGTAGTGACCCAGACATCATTGTGCTGACGAATATGGGAAAGCACGTCGCGGAGCGCAGCGATCCGCCCCGGCCGTCCAATGATACGAAGGTGCAAACCGAGGCTCATCATCCGCGCGCCCTTGGCGTTGGCTTCGGCGTAGAGCCAATCGAACGTCCGCTTGGCATAGTCGGCCCACATGTCAGGCGTGAAACTCGGCGACAGCCAAAACTTCATATCGTTGGAGTCTATGGCGTAAGGCAGAATGACCATGGGTTCTGTCTTGCCATCCCCTATATCGACCTGATCCCAATAGGGAAAGTCGTCAGAGTAGTCGTCCATATGGTAGGAGTAGCCTGCCTCTTTAATCAGGCGGCGCGTTTCGTTCGTGTGCAGATAGCGAGACAGCCATCCTGCAGGCTTACGACCGCAAGTCTTCTCGATGCTCTCCGTACCTTTCGCAATGAAGGCGCGCTCTTCTTCTTCGTTCATGAACGCCGAGAACGCCCATTTGTAGCCGTGATTGCAAGGCTCATCACCACGAGCCATGAGGGCTTCTGCCAACCAAGGCGCCTTCTCTAAGGCCTGGCCACAGACTGTCCAAGTTGCGGGAATCTTGGCTTCGTCCAGTAGGTCAAGGACCCTAGGAGCACCGCGATTGATCCCATACTGATAATTGGTTTCATTCCCGTGCATACGGATCGGTGCCTTCATGGTGACACCCAGCTCATCAACAGGCTCAGGCCGCTTATCACCCTCGTCGATGCGGTTCTCAGCGCCCTCTTCGACGTTGACCACAATCGACACAGCAAGCTTGGCACCACCAGGCCAGGTAAAATCGGCGGGCGCGGGATCCGGAGGTAGAGTCATGTTCTCATTACCTTAAAATTTGTTCGAACCGAGAATTTCTCAGGCCCTTAGTGAGGCTCTTCCCCACCTGAAACGTTCATGCTTTCCGCGGTAATATACTTAGCTTCATCTGTACACAGCCACGCCACCGCGTTGGCTGTATCTTCGGGCAATCCAGGGCGGCCCATGGGAATTCGCGCGGCCATCGCCTTCAGATAGTCCTCGACGGAATCAGCGCCGACCACTTTCGCAAAGTACTCGTTCTGCCAAGCGCCAAGACCCGTGGTGACATGGTTCGGACACACATTGTTCACAGTGATGTTGTGCGGGCCTAGTTCAGTAGCCGCCGAGCGCACCAGACCAACCAAGCCATGCTTAGAACTCGTGTAAGCTTGCGCGTGCGGGAAGCCGGATTTCGCAGCCTGGCTAGCGACGTTGATGATCCGTCCACCCTTGCCTTGCTCGACCATCTTCTCAGCGGCCGCCCGCAAACCAAAGAAGGCGCCGGTTAAGTTGACGTCGATGACGGCTCGCCAGTCATCCTCACTGACGTCCAACAATGGCTTCATGATGTAGCCGATGCCAGCATTGTTAACCCAAATGTCCAACGATCCGTGCTCAGAAACAGCGTGATCGGCCAACGCCTGCACCTCGCCCAGCGCGCGCACATCGCAAGTCTTGGTAGAGGCACCAACGCCCAGGGCCCGGATGTCAGCAGCGATGCTTTCCATCTCGTCCGTGGTGCCGATATGCGCCTCGCCTGTCGCCTGGTCGCGCGACTCGCCGATATCGGAGATCACTACGTCGGCGCCGTCTTGCGCCAAGCGCACGGCGATGGCCTCGCCAAGGCCCTTGCGGCGGCCAGAACCCGTAACGACCGCGGTTTTTCCCTTCAGCTTAGCCATCGCGAATCAACCCAGCTGCTCAGTGGTGAGGAACACCAGGTCGGCGGCCATAGCCTGAAATGCGCCCGCGACCGTCTGCATGGGCTCGGTGCTCACGTCCGCGCCAAAGACCTCCATGTCGTTGACGTCGATGATATCTATGTAGGCGTAGGGCGGCGTGTCGTCGCTACCCAGCATGCCCGGGACCTTGAAAACCTCAAACTTATCAACTGACTTCAAGCCATTGACCGTTGGCAGATCGGTCGCCTTGGCCCAGGCTTCATAATCGGCAACGGAGACATCAGGCTTGAGGTTGAACAATGCGACGATCTTCATAGCGATACTTAGTCCCTGTCAGCAGAGGTTGATTGAGGTCAATTTCTGCAAATGATATATCTTTTAGAACCAATGAACACCCCCGCGCGCAGCGAAGGAGTCCACCATGTCCGAATCCCAACGCCCTTACGACGGTCCACCCGATTATCGCGTGGTAGGTCAGCACGGCGTCTACCCGGAAACCAGCCATGACGAAGTGGCCCGCTTCAACTTCCTTGCGCAGATGAACCGCCACCTCGCGACAAAGGTAATGCCTGGCGTGGGTGAGGCCTTCGCTGGCCGGATTGAACCCGCTCGCAAAAAGAACGGCGAGACGTACACTTCGCGTCATGAGGTGCGCAAAGACCTGGTGAAGGACCCGATGTTCCAATGGTGGTCAGCGTTGCGTCGCGCCACCATGGAGACTCGTCAACAGGCAGGACGGTGGGTCACCATCCGCCAAGCCGACGATTTGAACACCAAGGTTCAAGAGTTGACCGACGGCGATACACGCCTGGTGCTCGACCCAGCTTTCAAGCAGCCCCGTTCAACCGAGGCGATCGATCACCATTGCATGCCCGGTAGTTACTACACGGAGCTTGTACCTGGTGATGTCACGGGTGCCGCGAACTACGATGCCGGCATCTTCGCCACCACCGGTGGGATGCTGGGTCGCTACAATGACGGCGGCGGTGTCGCTGTGGCCCAGTGGGTCAAGAAAAACTTGCCGGACTTCGCGCCCAAGCGGATCCTCGATATCGGCGCTGGTCTTGGCCACAACGTGCTGCCCATCGCTGAGATGTTTCCGGACGCAGAGGTTGTGGCTGTCGACGCGGGCGCACCGATGCTTCGCTACGGTCTCGCCCGCGCAAAGACCATGGGCATCGACAACGTCACGTTCATGCAGGGCGATGTATCCCAGCTTGATCAGTTTGAGGATCAAAGCTTCGATTGGGTGCAGTCGACGATGTTCCTGCATGAGACCAGCTACAAAACGATGCCGATGATCTTCAAAGAGACCCACCGTCTCTTGAAACCGGGCGGCATTGTACTTCACGTCGAACAACCACAGTATACCGATGACATGCCGTTCTTCGAGCAGGCCATGCGTGACTGGGATGCGTTCTATAACAACGAGCCGTTCTGGACGAAAATGCACGAGATCGATCTCGACGCATGGATGAAGAACGCTGGATTTGGCGCCGACGATCTGATCCACGGCGGCGTAGCGGCCGTCGTCGACGCCGACGTCTTTCCGGAGGCAGCAAAAGACAATGAACAAGAAGACTATGGCCGCAAGGCAGCTTGGCATGTCGTCGGTGCAAGGAAGGCTTCGTGATGTCTGGAGGCCTTGATCCCCTCTCCCTCGCTGGTGCGAAAGCTAAGGGCAAGCGCCCTTGGTTCTTCGATAATCCCGACACTGAACGCGTGATGAATATCACACTGGCGCTCATGCAAGAAGTCGCCGTCATGCGTGAACGTCTTGATACCGTGGAGCGTTTGCTGGAGCGCGATGGCTCCGTCACGCGCGAAGCCATCGAAACGTTCGAACCGACGAAGCCGGAGGCGAACGAACGCGGCGCAATGATGCAAGAGTACATCGCTCGATGCCTGCGTATTCTGCAGCAAGACCGCGAAGCTATCGAACAACCTCAGGAGGCTTCGAGCGAGGACGTCGCTGAGGAATTCGCCAAGACCGACTGAGTCCGTCTTCCTCACTGGCCCCTCTGTTTGAGGACCTTCCGCATTGCGTATCTGGAGAGTTCCTGATGTTTGAGTTTTTTGCCATGCACGAGCTAGCGATCCTCCGCTGGCTGCACATCGTTGCGATGGTGTACTGGTTAGGCGGTGAGTGGGGTGTCTTTCAGACGTCTTACAAGGTGGTGAACCCTAGGCTGAGCCTAGAGCAGCGCCAACGTCATATGGATACAGCCTACCGGATCGATATTTTAGCCCGTACCGGGATCATCTCGCTTCTACCGCTCGGGCTTCATATGGGCTATCTTTGGGGCAACCAGCCCCTTGGCGGTGGCTGGCTTGTTCTGATGTGGCTCTTGTGGGCGGCATGGATGGGCCTAACATGGGGTGCATTTTCGTTCCGCACGCAGCCCATTGGAAAAACGCTCGCGACTATCGAGGACTGGACTCGCTATCTTCTGATCCCGACCCTTATCATCGTCTCAATCTCGTCTCTTATGGGCAAAGGACCCTTCCTCGCCGAAGAAGGCAGCCGCTGGTACGCAGCTAAGATTCTGACTTACGGCTCTCTGTTGGTGATCGGTGTGGGCTTGCGATGGATCATGCATGAATGGCGGGCCCTGTTTCCCGTACTTGCAGAAGGCCCTAACCCAGAAGTAGAGGTCAAGCTGGATCGGTCAATCGCACTTGGGCGCTCGATGGCCTACGTTTATTGGTTCGGTATTTTGATGACTGCATTCTTCGGAGCGGTGAAACCGTTCTAGGCGGTCACGATGCGCGATGAACGCGCGCCCCACTCCGCCCACGCACCATCATAAAGGGCGATATTGTCGAAGCCGAGCGCCTCTAGCGCGAGCAAAATCGAACACGCTGTCACGCCTGATCCGCAACTGGTGACGATGCGCTCGCGCTCGCTGAGTTGGAAAGGCTCGAACAGCGCGGTGAGCTCCAATCGAGACCGTAACTTCCCGCCTTCCGTGTACAGCTTTCCAAAGGGCACATTGCCAGCACCAGGCATAGCGCCAGACGGCAACCCTGGCCGCGGCTCTGGATCCCGTCCGGTAAATCTCCCCTCTGGGCGTGCATCGAGAACCAGCACCTTGGGGTCATCCAGTAGCGAGTTCAGCTCGTCGTATCCGACAATGCAGTGCGGCTGGAAGGTCGTCGTGAGGTCGCCCGTCGTGGGCGCAGGCACATCGGTCGACACCTCACCACCAGCAGAATGCCAAGCCGCCAAGCCGCCATCCAGCACACGGACGTTATCGATGCCCATAGCCTTGAGCGACCACCAAAGTCGGGTCGCGGATTTCAGTGGTGAGGAATCGTAGACAACGATCGTCTCTGCTTCCGGCTCAACCATGGTGCGGAGAGCCGCCTGAAACTGCTCGGGCGAAGGCAACATGTGCGGCAGATCTGAGGTCTTGTCGGACACCGCGTCGATGTCGAAAAACCGCGTGCCTGGCAGGTGGCCTTCATTGAAGGCATCAATACCTTTCGCGTCGCCGAGGAACCACGTGGCATCGATCACAGCTAAGCGTTTGTCAGTATACAGTTTTTTCAGCTCATCGGCCGTGATCAAGCTTGTCATCAAGAATCCTCAGAACGTCGGCGCGGCGGGCGCGCTCTTCACGCGGAAGACATCATCCGAAATGGGTTCACCCACCACAAAGTCCGTCCATACAGCTTCGTTGGCTTTCACGCCGTTGTAGAACAACCGGACACGGCCGGCTTGTTTCCATGGAACGCCAGTCTTTTCAAAGAAATGCGAATACCGTCGCTCATGCCAACCGCGAGGTGTCTCGAACCCGACATAGGTGATCGCAAAGTCTTTCTGGCGAATGCCGAATAGCGTCGTACCGCCGCTAGGATCGGTCAGCTCGACCATAAAGGTCGGCGCCCCATCCATCAGGCGATCCGTCCTGCGGGTTTGCTTCCAGCCCTCGTCTAAAGCATTGCGAATTGCCCCGAAGCCAAAATTGTTGCTCCACATGGCGTTGGCCGACTGATCCGGCATGGCGCCTTCCTGGTTCGACGTAATCTGCCCGTCATAGGCCATCAGCATGGCAAGCTTGTCACCCGTCCAAGCCTCAATCCGCACGCGGCCGTTCGCAGCGTGCGCCGCCTCTTTGCTATCACCGAAAACCCGCCACATCGCATAGCGGTCCCACAGGACCTCACCGCCGTCGGGCGTACGGATAATGTTGTAACCCGACAGAAACAGCGTTCCAGGCCGCACGAAGTCAGCGCCTGCGGCTTCATGGGCCTTCGCGATGATCGCAGCGCTCGACAGATCAGCCTCTGCCTGCACCGCGGTTGCCATGCTGGCCCGCTCTGCCAATTCAGGCGGTCCACTGAGCATCAGCATGGCGAGGACCAGCATCACGAAGGCTCCTCCACCACCATGACATGCGCCTCAGCGAGCCCCTGCCGCGCGGCCTTCAGCTCCTGGTAGGCTGTCGAATCCCAGAACGCTTTAGCGGCCGTCTTGTCAGGCCATTTCGAGATGACGGCGCTCTGGCCATCGAATTGGCCACCTTCCCACGCCTCAACACCGGGCGCCCGCACCACATATTCACCGCCCATTTCGGCGATCAACGCAGCCGTTGGTTTGGCGTAGTCCGCGAAAAACCGTTCCCGGTCATGCACCTTCGCGAACACTATCATGTATGCCGCCATCGCTACCTCTCGCCTCCTGGACTCTGCTTGCGGAAAAGATATACCTTTTCCCAGACGCCGCCAACACCACAGAAAGGCTCAGTCGATGAAGCTTCTCCGCGCCGCCACCCTTACGGTCAGTGACCTCGCCCGGTCCATTGAGCTCTACAGTCACTATTTCGACTACAGCGTCGTGGAACAGGGGACGCTCTCCGAAGACCTGACTGCCAGTTGGGCAACGCCGAAAAGCGCTGGGCAACCGTACGCCGTGCTGCAGCCTAGTTCAGGCGCGGACATCTTCATTCGGTTCGTTGAGCAGCCAGCCGTGGATGGTTTCAAGGCGCTTCGGTCCTACGGATGGAACGCGATCGAGATTTGCGTGACGGACGTGCTAGCCGCGAACAAACGCATGCTGAACAGTCCTTTCGAGATCATCGGTCCACCGCGAGAGATCGATGGACTCACCGACATCTACCCCAT
>JABSRH010000139.1 GCA_013215175.1 Parvularculaceae bacterium
TGGCGGTGTTCTCACCGCCTATTTCGATTGGCGGGTCGCGTTCTTCATCGTCGGCGGCGCAGGCATCCTCATCGCACCGCTTTTAAAGTTCACCGTGAAAGAACCTCAGCGCGGTCGCTACGATAGTGCGCCAGCGGCCCCTCCGCCCACGGATGTGCGCAAAGCCATCGCGGAAGTGATCGCCACGCTGGTACGCAAACCCGCCTTTTGGGGCCTCAGCCTCGGTGCTGCGTTCTCGTCGATGATGGGTTACGGGCTTTTCCTCTGGGTGCCCTCCTTTTTAATGCGTAGCTTCGGCGACCAGCTGCCCCAGTTCATGGCGTTCATGCCGGACAGCTTGGTGCCGCCGAACCCCAGTCCTATACTGTACGCCGCCTACTTCTATGGTGCGATTGTCCTGGTCGGCGGCATCGCTGGCATTTGGTTGGGTGGATTTCTGGCTGACAAGTTTGGCGCGGAGCGAAAGTCCGCCTACGCCTTGGTACCCGCTGCGGCCTTCGCGCTGACCGTTCCCTTTTTGGCTATCGGCGTTCTCACGCCCTCACTGGGCGCCGCCTTCGCTGTCCTGCTGGTGCCCACCGCCCTAGGCCTCGTATGGTTAGGGCCCGTGATCTCGGCGTTCCAGCACCTGGTGCCCCCGCATATGCGCTCGACGGCGTCGGCAGTGTTTTTGTTCATCAACAACTTGATCGGCATCGGCGTCGGCCAAACCGTCATTGGGATCATCTCGGATGGGCTTGCAGAGCGGCTAGGCGATGAAAGCCTCCGCTACGCTATTTTGTCCGGGTGCAGCTTTTACGTCATCGCCGCCGTGATCATGGTGGTCACCGCGCCGCGTCTCGCGAAGGACTGGCACCAGGGGTAAGCGGGTGCGGAGGGCTACCCGCCTGACGACTTGAGAAATTGCGCCGTTAGCTGAATAGACTTTCGGCCCTCTGCAATCCGCCCAGAGAACGAAGCACATCCATGGATGGTCCCCTTCGCTAAATAAACTTCTGAGCGAACGCCTGCCTTCTTCAACAGCGCCGCATACCGCTCACCCTCGTCGCGTAGCGGGTCATATTCCGGTACGATCACCAAGGTCGGCGGAAGCCCCGAAAAGTCTGCCGCTAAGACTGGTGACACCTTGGGGTCATCGGGCTGGACTTGATCGCCGCAATACCAGATCGACGCCCCAAGAATTCCGTCATTGGACAGAAAATATTTCCCCGACCCAAAACGCTTACGCGACCGATACTTCGTGTTTAGACGAAGATCCATCACAGGATAGAGGAGGACTTGCGCCGCTACATGTTGTCCGACCTGCTCATCGGCCGCCAACACCGCGCAGAGCGTGCCGCCAGCACTGTCGCCCACGAGGGAGACTGGCGAACCAAAGCTCTCATACGCCCAGCTGGCAACATCGCGTAAGACGTTGAGCCCCGCCGGATACGGTACTTCAGGCGCCTGCGGAAAGTCTGCCACCAACACACGCATCTGCGCCATCGACGCCAGGTCACGACAAAGCGCTGCATAGCAAAGCGCTGAACCGAGAGACCACCCTCCGCCATGGATGAAGAGCACCGTTCCGTCTACAGACCCCGAAGCAGGCTCAATGACAAGAACGTCGGTCGTCCCGCCGGAAACATCGACCTTCCGCCAAGTCTCGTTGGTAGGACCTCTAGCGCCCGCGGTCCACGCGCTGAACACTCGATCATAGGTGCTCCGTACCAGGCTGATATCGTCGCTACCACGTGTCAGGGCGTGCTCCTGAGACAGGTCCGCGAGCACGGCTTTCGTTGCTTTGTCGATTCCCATCGCCGTGATCGCCTAGTACCGAACGGACGCGTTGACCGTCCAAGTGCGCGGAGCACCGTAATAGCCAAGCTGATATACAAGACTGTCCGAGAGGTCGAAACCCTGCTGGCGATAGCGCTCGTCGGTCAAGTTCCTACCAATAATCCGTACAGCGTATTTTCCATCCGCAAACTCCAACCCAGCCGATGCGTCCACCAAGGTATAAGCCTCTTGAAAGAGGACAGGACTAGAGCTGACCGTGGGGAAGACGTCACCGCGATGGGACGCGGATGCATTGAGGACGATCTCGGTGCCCGGCGACACCTCCGATCGATATTCCGCACCCAAGCGCCCTGTCCAATCCGGTGACTGGGCTGGCGTGAGCTCATCGGAAACATCCAAGCCATTCGGTCCGATGAAGTCTTGATATTCCGCATCAAGATAACCGACAGCGATATCGAGCGTCAGGTTGTCAGTAGCGCGGAAGATCGCCTCCGCCTCAACACCCATGATCGTCGCTGCCGCAGCGTTGGTGAATATGGCGGCGAAGTTACCTGGCGTGTCTGGGTCAGCCGTGAAGCTAGAGACCTGTAGGTCATTATAGTCGTTATAGAAAACAGCGACACTGCCTGATAGTCTACTGTCGAAGACTTGGCCTTTGAGCCCCGCTTCATAGGCCCACAACGTCTCTGAATCGAAGGGCACCGCTTCAAATTCAGACGTAGACCGACCGTCGAAACCGCCGCTCTTGAAACCCCTCGTTACTGAGGCATAAGCGGTCACATCGTCCGACATGTCGTAACTCACCGATGCACGCGGAGAGAAATTCGAGAAGTCATCCTCCACATCGAGATCAGTCACTCGAACCCCCTCGCCCAGTGGCGGCAGCAGCATCGTATCCGCTCCGAAGAACTCTTGAATCCGCGCAAACTCTTTCTCTTCGTAGCTATAGCGTAGGCCAGCGCTCACAGACAGGCGATCTGATAGATCAAACGTGGCATCCGTGTACGCCGCGTAACTCGTTGTGGTCTGCTCATTCAGAGAGTTGGAGACGAACGCGATAGCTGGACCGAAGATGCCGTTCTCGGTGTCGTCGTTCTCCAAGAAGACATACAAGCCACTGACGACCGAAACCGTATCGCTCTCATAGGAGAGCTGCAGCTCCTGGCTGAATTGGTCCTGGTCTTGCCGCACAAAGACGCCGAACAGAGGCGCACCCGTTGCATCGAGATCCAAGTTGGCATCGTAGGACATCTCGCGATAGGCGGTAATCGATGTCAGAGTCACGGCACCCGAAAGATCCCACGTCGCCCGACTGGACAGGCCCCAGACGCTCAAGTCATTGAGGTTATTGAAGTCTGCTTCAATCTCGAACGGATCCTCGCTGGGGTCGAACATGCCGAAAACGCTGGTCTCACGTGCCGGTGTTCGCGACGTATCAGGACTATCCGTTGAGCCATCCGCCGTTAGCTCCCAAGAGAACGCGTCGTTCGGTACCGCGAGAATGCTGGCCCGCCAGGCCAGCGTGTCTCGATCACCGTCGTCCTCACCGTTGATGAGGTTCTCTGAAAAACCATCACGCGTCAGGTACGCCACCGAGGCTTTGCCGAGCAGCTTCTCGCCCGCAATCGGCCCGCTCACACCGGCTTTGAGATCCAAGCGATCGTAATTGCCATAGGCGACGGAGGCATAGGCCTCCGGCGTTGCCGTTGGTTTGCGCGAGACAAACTTGACCGCACCGCCGATCGTGTTCCGGCCGTAGAGCGTGCCCTGCGGTCCACGGAGCACTTCGATCCGCTCGACGTCAAAGACATCGAGAAACGAACCCTGCGCGCGGCCCAGATAAACATCGTCGAGGTAGATCCCCACACCGGGGTCAGCAAAGGCAAGACTATCAAGCTGTCCCACGCCGCGGATGAAGGCCACGGTGTTCTGCGCATCGCCCTCATGCAGAACCAGGTTAGGCACCAGAGCTTGCACGTCGCCGATCTCGGTCGCATCGAGGCGCTCAAGCTTGTCCGAAGACACTGCCGTCACTGATCCGGGTACGTCTTGAAGGCTTTCTTCACGCCGTCGAGCCGTCACGAAAATCGTATCGCCGTCTCGTAGAGAACTGTTTTCTTCCGCAGCGGATGTTGAGCTCTGCGCATGCGCGGCCATGCTGCCGCTCATCGCGAGCACGGCACTGGATAGAAAAAGCAGACCTTTGTTGATCTTCATGTGAACCTCCCGACACAACCCTTTTTTCCAAGGATGGCCGCAAGGCGTGTTGGTGATAACGGAAATGATGTCCGCAAAATCTGCGTGTATTCGCCAGTTACCGCCTAACGCTTTGTTCGAGAGAGTAATTTCTCTCGCGTGCGGACCAGCGTCCGCTGCAAATGGCTGACAATGACGGACTCAAGTTCAGGCGTCGGGCGCACCACGGCCAGGCGACCGTCCTGCTCATCCTTCTCCTTCACAAGGTAGCCATCATCCACAGCTCGGCGGATTCGATCCTCGCGTGTGCGGTTGGAGCCGGACTTCATGCTCTGCGTCAGTTGGCTGACAGTCAATGGGTGACCAGCCCAATCCGCACGCAGACAGCCGACTAGCATGTACCAGAATTCTTGCGTGAAATAGGCCTGTCGACCTTCAAACGCCTCATCCCAATCACGTGCATAGAACTCAAGAGCATCCATCCAAGCGACTAGATCTTGCCGTTCGGATTCACTGACATCGGGTGCCATGGTCTCGTCAGAAGTTTCCATACTGAGCCCTTACCGTCCTCACCGACGGTCTCTTAGGCCCGACTCTGCCGAGATCGGAAGGTCCGTCAACAGCCCAACGCCGTGAGCCCAGCCACCCACAGGTGGCCAGGCTCAACGGGGACTACCGGTTGTACCGCCGCGCGCTGAGCCGAAGGGCGACAATCAGGAGCAACAGGATGATCAACGCCATCATGCCGACGATGATATAGAGCACATACGGATTGTTGCTCGAGATCTTGATGTAGAACTCGTCATCGTGGCTGTGATCATGCTTGTGCTTCTTGGGCGGATGCTTGTCATCGTGATGATCATGATCGTGCGAGCCGCCAGGCTGTTCCACGCGATCGCCACCGAACTGAACCACGAGCGGACCCGTGCTCACGGGCCGCTCCGGATCACGAGGCGTCACCGTGCCGGTGAACCGTGTACAGAGCACCGTATCAGACGCATCAGGACAAGGCTCAGCATCGTCGACCTTCACCTTCGCGTTCGGCCCTAGGGCTAAGCGCATTTGGCTGATCAGCGGACGCGTCCCGTAGAGATCGAATGTGATGGTCGCTCCGCCGCTGTCATTAGGATCGATGTCGATCTCGCCAAAGCGCGGACCGTCATCAGGGTCCTTCGGGCTAAAATCCTCCAGCCGGATCAGACCCTGCTCATAAAGCTCAAAGTCGCCGTCGATGAGGCCGCTAAAGTCGCCTTCCAAGTCGGCGAGCGTTGTGCCCGTTTCGTAGTGCGCAAACGGCGCAGGCTTCACGGTGCCGTCGTCGATGGAGAATTCCACTTCTACACGCAGGCTGCTGCCGGTTCGGCCTGCCGCCTTGCGGTAGACAGCAGGAGTGAGCAGACCTGAATACTCACCATCGTCGGCCTGCTGATCATTGCCCCCTTCGCCGTCGTCAAACAGCGGCACCTGGGCCATCAGGCGCTGGCCGCTGTAGAGTTTGGCAACCACATCCATGCCCGCCAGGGGATAGCGGTACGACGCGCTAGCCGTCAGTGGCAGGTTGCCGTCAGCATCAGGCTCACCCACATCGAAGTAGGTCGAGAGCTGAAGGTTTTCGATCAACGCGATGCGTTCGATATCACCCTCCGGCGGATAGCCGATGTCGCCGCCACGTGGGAACAAGACGTACTTCCACACGCCTGCCTGAGGGCCATCCACGCTAATCCCCGCAAACCGGCCCTTGATCGCGAGCGGATCCGTCGTTGAACCCTCGAACACCGTGCCGTCCGGCGCCGTGAGAATAATGCGCACCAGCGACCCGGCATTGGCGCCTTCCATCGTCACATAAAACTGCAAGCGGTTCGACGTGTTGGGCACCACGAAGGTGCCGCCATCCAGCATGAAGACGAGATCATCCCCGCCTGGTGCAGAAAACGTGGTATCCGCGTTGAAGGGACTACGGTCGACGTGCACAGCCATGCCGCCCCGCCCTTCAGACATCCGACGCGTCATGATCTGCTTAAGGACTTCAGCGTCGTCTTTCTCAGAGACAGGCGTGAGGGTGCCGTCAGCACCCGTGGCAATCGATTCCATGGTGGCTTCATCGGCGTCACCAAATGAGAACGTGTTGATCCGAATACCGAGTTCATTGGCGCGCTCAACTTGATCCCAAAGGCTGTTGCCCGTGGTCTGTTTGCCATCGGACATTAGGTAGATCTCCGCGCCGCGGGCATCCCCTTCGCCGTGCTCGTCCACCAGCGTATCGATGGCCGTCTCGAGCGCGAGCGCGATGTTGGTCAAGCCACTGGCCGTGCGGAAGCTGGCGCCTGGCAACGTGTTCGAGGAGTCATAAAGCTCGTAGTCGAACAGTGTCTCAACCGAAGCATTGTAGAGTACCGTGCCAGCGAACTCATCTGCCTCCGACGTGTGGTAGAGATAGAGGCCAGCCTCCTGAACGAACTGCGAAGCCGGCACGCCATTGGTCGTGACGCCCATCGATCCAGACCGGTCGAGGACCAGCATGGTGCCTGGGAAATCGTCCGTGTCGTCGAGGAACACGACATCCAGCGCTGGCCGGTCCTCGGGCTCAGGGAACTCACCTTCCGTGTGCACACCAGTGAGGTCAGCATGAGCACCTGGCGCGCGGCTCCACTCATCCTGTGCAAATTCGTGCCGGTGGCCATGGTGCCACCGATCAGGGCCGTCATTGCCCGTGTCGGCATCGTCGAGCAGGCCGGGCGTCAAAACCTCATCAATGACCGGGTTGCCACCAGGGCCGTCAGGATCGTAATTGACCCGGATGCGTGCATTGGTGCTGTCCACAAAGCGGTGGGGGAAGTTGTTCGACATCACCGTGTTGACGTCACGCTCGGTCACATTGACTTGAAACGTGTTGGTGCCGCCATCCAACGTACCCTGATAATAGCCGTCGGAATTGCTGTAGCGATCAGGGAAGTTATAGATGTAGTGCCCCATCTCATGCATCGCCACGTCGCCGATGCAAACCCTCCGTGTGTTGCGCATATTCGTCTCGCGCGTGACGTCGGCCCAGCCGCCACCAGCAGCGGCCGATGAGCCAGACGCGATGTCCCACCGAATGTCAGCATTGGTCCATGCGCGACTGCGGTCAGCAACATAGACCCGACGCAAATAGTGGGCGCCCTCGGTAGCTTCGTAGAGCGCGTCAGCGAGCCGCTCCAAATCGGCGGTCAGCTTCTCACGCCCCGTGCAGCTCCCGCCACCTGGGCAGGCTGCCGTTGCGGCAGGCGCGCCAACGCCGCTGCGCCCCGTGTTCGTGGCACCGCAACTGCTGGTGGTCTCAGTGATCATGTCGTCGATCAGCGCCGACGCGTTGCTCGTATCGGCCCACGATAACCAGAGGGTAACGCCGCCGTCATTGGCAATCGTACCCGCATGTGACTGGTTTATTGGAATAAATGCTAATGATAGTGCTGTAACGGCGCTTGCGATGCCTGAAAACATGCGTTTCATGATGCGCTCCCTTGTCCCCCGGTTGCGACAACATGGTACCACCGCAACGCACAGGGGCAATCAAAGAGCGCAGGCCGACGCTAGCCTACTTCCGCAGCATCAACCCGGTGAGGCATTTGTTTGAGCCTGCGCCAGGCTTCCACTTCGGTGTCAGCAGCCAGCCGTTCTCGAACGCCTTCGTGAGCACGAGCTCTTGGACATCCTCAAGGTCTTTCCCTGGACACGCAGAACCACCCCAGCGATAAATCGTGCCCTGGCGATGGGTGCCGACGGCAATCTCACCGCGGAAAGCACTGAAATCGCTGGACCCGGGGCTATGAATGATCAGTGACGAGACCTTGCCCGTGTCCCCGATTTTGTCCTTAGACTGAAAGGGTGGTTGTAGGCCGTCAGCAACGGCGGCGCGCAAAGGCGCATCCCGACTAACCTGCGCCGAAGCTGATGCAGCCAACGCCACCGCTAGAGCACCCAGCCCGGAAAAAAGGATTGTTCTCATCAGCACGGCTCCCCTCGC
>JABSRH010000014.1 GCA_013215175.1 Parvularculaceae bacterium
GAGGTTATCGCGAATGGCCACGGGCACGTTGACTTCGGCCGCATCCCTGGTGTGGTGTATACGGATCCTGAGGTGGCCACCGTTGGCAAAACGGAAGAGCAGCTGAAAGAAGAGGGCGTCAACTACAAGGTTGGCAAGTTCCCCTTCATGGCCAATAGCCGTGCGAAGACCAATCACGATACAGATGGTTTCGTGAAAGTGCTGGCTGATGCCAAGACTGATCGCGTCCTCGGCGTGCACATGATCGGCTCAGGCGTTGGCGAGATGATCGCTGAAGCGTGCATCATCATGGCCTTTGGCGGTTCGTCGGAAGACATCGCTCGCACCTGCCACCCACACCCAACGCGCACGGAAGCTTTCCGCCAGGCGGCTATGGGCGTCGAAGGTTGGACGATGCAGGCCTAACCAGGCCTTACCGGTTTAGCCTCGCGCTAGACCGGTTCCCTTGCAGGCGCGGCACCGGCCGAAGAGGCCCTTGCCGCTGCCGTTGCATTTCGGACAGACGTTCCGTGCACTGTAGGTTTTTTGCGGCTCAACAGGGGTACTGGTCAGTTGTTGGGGCGCTTGCTCCATATTGGCGAGTGCCTGGATCATCGGTGCGCTCGGTCCGCGTCGACGCGCGAGGCCGACCATGACCTCTGCCGGCTCCATCGACATTTGCGATCCCATGGTCATGAGCTGCAGGGCTGTTCGCATGTCGGTGAGATAGAACTCGACCTGGGCGGTGAAGAACGCCTGGGTAAAGTTTATCGTCGTGTTCAGCTCCGCGTAGACCCAAACCGCGCCGCGCTCGAGGAAGGCGGTGGCCATGGGGAGGCGGGCGTCGATCCGCTTGACGTCATCTTCGGTCAGATGGGCCGCGGGAATGATGCAAACCATCGCCAGATGCCGAAGCCGGTCTGAGCCGTCAGGGTCGTAGAGGCACCCAAAGTTGAGGTCGCTGACGGTATCATTCAGGGCGATCAGCTGCAGCGGCTCATCTGGCTCGCCTTGGATCACGCGCGGGAAGAGCTCCATGCCTTTGAGCACGGCAAAGATATTCCCCACTGACCAGCCAGTGCCCAGGTTCTCGTTCACGGCCATGGCCCAATCCTCCCAGCAACGTTCCACCATCGTACCCCATAAATAGATGGCGCGGAGAACGATGGGTCAACCGCACAGATGCAGCTCGGCACCGCTAAGACTCGCCCCTGGCTGACCCCATCGAATGCCATGGTGAGCGACTTGGTCTTTTCAAGCCCCCTGCAGCTGGCTACGACTCGCGGTTGGTGAGCGAATAACCGACTGGCATCGTGCCGGGTTGGGGAAGGACAAAAGAACCAATGAACTTTTACGTAGTGCTGGCGTTGATCGCCCTCGTGGGCGTCGCGATGGCCATGTGGCAGATGCGGACCCATCCGAAGGGCCTCTACATCCTCTTCTTTGCTGAGATGTGGGAGCGCTTCTCGTATTATGGGATGCGCGCGCTGCTTGTCCTTTATCTCACCAAGCATTTCTTGATGAGCGATAGCGATGCTTACGGGCTCTACGGGGCCTACACGACGCTGGTCTATATCCTACCCGTCATCGGCGGCACGCTCGCCGACCGATATTTGGGCCAGCGACGCGCCATTGTGATAGGCGCGATCCTCCTGGTGGCCGGGCACGCCACCATGGCGTTTGAGGGTGACCCGGTCCTCGAAGGCCAGACGGCTGACTTTGCTGTCCTCAACATCTTCTACCTGGCCTTGGCGCTGATCATCGTGGGTACGGGCTTCTTGAAGGCCAACATCTCGACCATTGTGGGTGAGCTCTACGAGAAGACCGACGTTCGCCGCGACTCGGCTTTCACGCTCTTCTACGTCGGTATCAACCTCGGTGCGTTCGCTGGCGCGCTGATCGCCGGTTATCTCGGTGAGACGTTCGGTTGGAAGTTCGGCTTTGGTGCCGCCGGTGTCGGCATGCTGCTCGGTCTCA
Source organism: Parvularculaceae bacterium (assembly GCA_013215175.1). Lineage (GTDB taxonomy): Bacteria > Pseudomonadota > Alphaproteobacteria > Caulobacterales > Parvularculaceae > Parvularcula. Next base: position 1,957 of record JABSRH010000014.1, read on the forward strand.
TCGTGTTCGTCATTGGTACGCCGTTGCTCAAGGGCGCGGGTGAAGCGCCGGACGAGAAGAAGCTGAAGGCGCCTGCCTTTGCTGGCCTGAGCCCTCAGTGGCTGATCTACATCGGCACAGCGATCACCTTGCTTGCCTGCTGGTGGCTCGTCCGGGACCAACAGACGGTGGGTTATCTCTTGATGCTCGCTGGTGCTGTGGTGGTCAGCTACATCGTCTACCGATCGGTGTGGCACCTTGAGGCTCATGCTCGCGATCGTATTTTCCTCGCGATGATCCTGATTTCGATGCAGGTCCTGTTCTGGGGTCTGTTTGAGCAGGCGGGTTCCTCGCTCAACATCTACACCGACCGTGAGGTGGATCGCTTCATCTGGGGGCTGGAGATCAAGGCTTCTGTCTTCCAGTCGCTCAACGCGATGTACATCGTCTTCCTCGGCCCGTTGTTCGCCATGTTCTGGGCCTTCCTCGCGAAGAAGGGCAAAGATCCAACCGCGCCGCAAAAGTTCGGCCTCGGTGTTATCCAGCTCGGCCTTGGCTTCTTGGTCCTGGTTTGGGGCGCGAACAGCTCGGCTGACCTGACGCCGGTGATCTTCATTTTCCTGATCTACCTGTTGCACACCACGGGCGAGCTTTGCCTGTCGCCTGTGGGTCTATCGGCGATGACGCGGCTGTCCGTGCCGTCGATGGTGGGCTTGATCATGGGTACGTGGTTCTTGGCCTCGGGCGCGGGCAACTTTGTGGCTGCTCTCATTGCACAGGCTACTGCGGCACCGGGTGCTAGCGTCCTCGCGGTCTACAGCAATGTGGGTTGGGTCGCGGTTGGCGTTGGTATCGGCCTGATCGTGCTGTCGCCGCTGCTGAACAAGCTGATCCACGCCGACACCATGTCGGACGATGCCGACGGTCTCCGCAAGTAAGCGGGCGCCGTCGCACTGATCTGAAAAGGAGCCGCCCTGCGGCTCCTTTTTTATGCGGTGAGGGCCATGGCGGCTTGGGCTGCTAGGTCTTCGGTGGCGGCGGCAATGATTTGGAGCTTGCCGTCCGTGGCCTTGAGCGGGGCACCTTGCCAGTCGGTGATGGTGCCGCCCGCAGCGCGGATGACGGGGATCACGGCGGCGATGTCGTGCCAGTGCAGGCCCGCCTCCACCACGAGGTCCATCTGGCCACTGGCCACCAAGCCGAACCCGTAACTATCAAGACCCTGGCGCGTGAGGCGCACTTGTTTCGCCAGCGAGTTTACGGCCTCTGCTTCGGCCGGGGAGAAGTATTCCCCCTCCCGAACATCCGTGACCATCATGCGCGCTTCGCCGAGGGACCGGCAACCGGATGTACCTCGGCCGGGAGCGCCGTCGACCCTCAGCTGGGCTTGGCCATCCACGGGCGCGTAGGCGACCCAGCGTTCTTCGAGGAACGGCTGGTCGATGATGCCGAAGACGGGCTCGCCCTCGTATTCGAGGCCGATGAGCGTGGTCCAAACTGGCACGCCGCAGATGAAAGCGCGGGTGCCATCGATGGGATCGAGAACCCAGCGCCAAGGGCCGTTGCCGATGGTTTCGGGAAACTCCTCGCCCTTGATGCCGTGATCGGGGTAGCGACTGGCGATCAGCGCACGGAGCGCCTTCTCGGCCTCGCGATCACCCTCGGTGACCGGATCAAACCCGTCAGCCTCTTTGTTGGTGATCGTGGTACCGGTGCGAAAGCGAGACAGTGTCTCGTCAGAGGCGGTGGCGGCGAGCTCGTCGGCGAACTCGAAAAAGTCTTGGATGTCCATCGGGCAGGTGAAGCCCAGGCTGGCCCTAAAATGCAAGGCCCCGCGCCAGCGGCCTCTGCCGCGCGCGGGGCCTCCCCCATTGCCGGGTCCCACCCACGAGGGCGTCCGGCTCTCCCGGCGAAAACTCTAGGCGGCAGCGTCCGCTAGCGTTTTCGCGAGGTCGAGAAGCCGCCGACGAGGCGCTTCTTTCAAGTTGTAGTAGGCGCGGATGAGATCGATGGTCTCTTTCTGCTCGAATACTTCGGGCGCGATACCGTCTTGAGACGGTGAACCCTCGTGCAGGGCGCGCTGCTCGTCCGTCAGGCCCTGGAAGAAGTGGCTGACAGGCACTTCGAGCGATTGCGCGATCACCCAGAGACGCGAGGCGCTGATGCGATTGGCACCGCTCTCATACTTTTGAATTTGCTGAAATTTGATGCCGACGGCATCAGCCAATTTCTGCTGCGTCATGCCAAGAAGGCAGCGGCGCTGGCGCAGACGTTGGCCGACGTGAAGGTCTACTTGATGCGGCATGGCCGACTCCCGTTCTGATTACGGGAAGCGACGCTGCACACTTCGTGCCAGCGTCGCGTGTGTCGCAGCGTCTAAGTCGCGTCTCGAGGAGGCTGATCCGCTACAGCCTCGGAGGCCTCAGGCGCGGGTGCCGCTGGTTGCGAAGCTGGGGTGTGAGGGATCTGTGCGGCCGTGGCTTGAGCCTGCTGTTCCTCGTGGAATCCCCGGATCGGGTCCGCGTTCTCATTGTGCTCGTTGATCTTGAGCACAACTGTACCCGCCATTAGGTCATGAAGCGCTTGTTTTTTCGAGGTAAAGAACACGAGAATATAGCCGAGGAACATGATCAGCCCGGACACGTATTTCCCGACATAGCGGAGCCCAGCCTTACCGGGCGTGATCCGCTTCCCGGCAAGATCCGCCACTTTCAGACGGCAGATCATTTTACCCACAGTGCCCTGGGTGGGCGAGCTTTCCATGAAGATCGAATAGCCAGCATCGACCAGCAACGGGGCGATTGGGATCAGGACAGGCAACACGAAGAGGATCGGCGTCGCGACGCCGGTCAGGAGACCAACGACGATCAGGTCAACAATGACCGCGAGAAAGCGCCACCAAAAGCCCCCATAGCCGTAACTCATTTGCGGTTGAGATGTTGGAACAGTCGAACTCACCGGTTTCCCTCCCTTGGGCTGTTCTTCCACGTTTCTTTACAATTATTGCTTGTTCCATCATCATTTGGAAAGGTCTCGACGGAGAATCTTTTATGCGTGTTGAGGGGGTCACACAGCTCAAGGGCGTTCGCGGGTTTAACCTGAGGCGAATTGCCTTTCTGGCGTTTGTACTGCTCGGATTGTCCGCTGTCGTCGCCTTGTTTGTCACCAATGCTCAGGTAGACATGGTGGGGGAGCGATTGCCGCCGCCGACCGTGGCCGAGGAGCCTACGCCAGTCACTGCCGAACTCCTCATCACGGAGCTGTTGGCTCAACAAGCGCTGGTCGAGGAGGACGCGTTGGCGGCAAGCGCGGCGTTGGTTTCGGCTCGGGACCTGGTCCGCTGTGATTCCGCGCCTAGTGCACTCAATCAAGGGCGGGCCCAGGTGGTGGGCGAAAGTCTCGCGCTGAACATGGGCTTGTCGGTTTCGCCGTTGCTTGGGTTCGTGGGGCTGAACGCGTATCAGCGGTTTCAGTGTGATTGGGACTCCGCCTCGGCTGATGCGCCGTGGTTTATGGCGGATGCGGTCTTCTTCGGGCTCGTGGGCCTCGTGTTGGTTATTCTGTTCAAGGATATTCTCTTAAGCTGGGTCCCGCCCATGAAGGCTGCCATCGACGCGATTGAACAGCTGCTGCAACTGGGCGCTGCACCCGTGGCGTTGGCGAGCGTGGCGACCATGTTCACTGCTGAGACCGGTTTGGTCTTTGCCGAAGGTACCTATCAAGTTGCTCAGTGGCTCGGTGAGGGGCAGCCTGATGGTGTTTACTTCGCGGGTTTGCCTGTTTCTGGTATATCCTTCGAGGGCAATTATCTGTTCGTTGGCAATTGGTTGGCGGCATTCGTAGGCATGGCTATCAGCTTTGTCCTGTTTGTGGCCGGTAGCTTGGTAGCGGGTCTTGTCATGCTGATGCCCATCCCGCTGTTCGACAGCCTGTTGCGATCTACCCGCGGTGGCGCGATGGCGGGAATGGCAGGTACTTCGGTCGCTGCCCCTGAGCTTTCACTCGTGGTGGCTATTCCTGTTTTCATTCTGGCACTGATCATTTTCCCATTCGCTCTTCGCTTGATGGTGTTTGGCGCCGTCAATGCTCTCGACCTCCTACCGGGAAACCGCAGCCGAGGCATGGGCAACCGGAACTTCGTGCGAGCCTTTGTCGGTAAGGCGATGCCGGATTTGCCCAAGCGCACTGCCGGTCGGGTTCAGCGTGATGCTAAGACGGGTGTGCTGACATTTACGTACGCGCCGTTGTTCATTTTTCCGCGGCGCGCGCTTGAGATCGCCGAGGACCATCCGCTGACGGTGGTCGAGGGTATTTTGATGCCGTCGATCCGCATGGGTTTCCGCGGAACCGGTCCCGCTGCGTTCTTGGTTCCAGCTCGGTACCGCAAGCACGGCCAACAATTGGCTCAGCGACTGGGCCTCGCCTACGCGGTGAAAGGGCTCGACGGGACGGTTCACGATGGAGCGGCGCCGGGCCTCACGGGGGCCGGCTAACCTCACCACGACCCAGATTTGCGGTGGAAGGGCCGGATTCTGCGTTGTTCCGGCCTGAAGAGCTGTTGCGCGTTGAGAAGGTTCCCGCCTATCGTGAGCGACATTGTTCAATGCCTCGACGGCAGCGGTGAAGAGTAAGAGCCGACAAGGCCATGGGGCTTCTCAGAGTAGCCTCCCTTCTTGCTGAACAGAAGGCACTCGCGTGTTGCGCGGGCTTAGGGAGAGCTTGGGATGGGCTTAGAAACACTCGATTTGGCCGTTGTCGCGGCCTACGCCGTGGCGCTGATCGCCATTGCGACTATTGTCAGCCGGGAGAAGGCTGGCCACCAAAAGGACACCGAGGACTATTTCCTCGCCGGTCGCGCGTTGCCTTGGTGGGCCATTGGCGCGTCACTCATCGCTGCCAACATTTCGGCTGAGCAGATCATCGGTATGTCGGGCTCGGGCTTTGCCGTGGGTTTGGCCATTGCCTCTTACGAGTGGATGGCGGCGATTACGCTGATCATCGTCGGTAAGTTTTTGCTACCGATCTTCTTGAAGCGCGGCATCTACACGATGCCGCAATTCCTTGAGAAGCGCTTCGGCGTCACCGTGAAGTATGTGATGAGCCTGTTCTGGCTTGTGCTCTACACGGTGGTGAACCTCACCACGATCATGTGGTTGGGTGCGACGGCGATCAGCACGCTGACAGGTCTCGACATGGTGCCTGCGATGATGGCGCTTGGTGCGTTCGCGGCGGCCTACTCGCTTTATGGCGGCCTCAAGGCCGTGGCGCTGACGGATATCATCCAAGTGGTGCTGCTCGTCTTTGGCGGCATCCTGATTACTTGGATCGCGCTCGGCCAGGTCTCGGACACGGGTAGTGCGGTCGATGGCTTTGGCGTGTTGCTCACCGAGCTTCCGGGCAAGTTCGACATGATCCTGTCACGGGACAATCCGGAGTACATCAACCTGCCAGGTATAGGCGTGTTGCTGGGCGGTATGTGGATCATGAACCTCAGCTATTGGGGCTTTAACCAGTATATCATCCAACGTGCGTTGGGGGCTAAAGATATTCGGGAAGCCCAAAAGGGCATCATGTTCGCGGCGTTCCTGAAGATGGTGATGCCGTTCATCATCGTGATCCCTGGCATCGCTGCCGTGATCTTGGCGCCTGATATTGCCAAGCCTGACCAAGCCTATCCGGAGATGATGAAGCTGGCGCCCGTGGGCATCCGTGGTCTGATCTTCGCTGCGCTGGTGGCTGCGATCGTTTCGTCGCTGGGTTCGATGATGAACTCGATCTCGACGATCTTCACCCTCGACTTGATGAAGCCGCTGGTCATGCAGAACGCCAACGAGAAGACGCTGGTGAACATCGGCCGGGCCGCGAGCCTGACGGCTATGGTCATTGCGCTGATCATCGCGAAGCCGATGCTGGGTAGCTCTGGCCAGGTGTTCCAGAACATCCAGAACTGGACCGGCTTCTTCACGCCGGGGATCGTGGCGATCTTTGCTCTCGGCATGTTCTGGCGTCGGACGACGGAGCTGGGCGGCCTTGTGGCGGTGGTCTCCTCCATCGCGCTCTCAGCCGTATGGCCGCAGATCTTCCCGAACATGCCGTTCATGGACCGGGTGGGTGTTGTCTTCTTGCTCTGTGTTGGCCTCGGGGTGTTGGTGTCGCTCGTGACGCCGAAGCCTTCGCCAGAGAAGCCGGTGGACCTGAACGACATCGAGTTTGGTACGTCGTCCGGCTACAATATTGGTGCGGTGATCGTTTCCGCGATGCTGATCGCGCTCTACGCTATCTGGTGGTAACGCCAGCGGCGGCGGTGCTTTGGCACCGCCGCTATTTGTTCCGTTAGCGGAATAGAGGTTCGTCGAAGCTGCGCAATTTGCGCGAATGCAAGCTTCCAGCCTCTGCTTCTTTTCTCAACAATTCGAGCGCGCGAAGCCCGATCTTGAGGTGCTGACCCACGCGTTCTTGATAGAAGGCGTTGGCCATGCCTGGCAGCTTGATCTCGCCGTGCAGCGGCCGGTCTGAGACGCAGAGCAAGGTGCCGTAGGGCACCCGGAAGCGATAGCCAGCGGCAGCGATCGTGGCGCTTTCCATATCGATGGCGATGGCGCGGGATTGGTTGAGCAGGACGGCTAGGTCTTCGAAGCGAAGCTCCCAGTTGCGGTCGTCCGTGGTCACCACTGTTCCTGTACGGAGGTGTTCTTTGAGTTCAGCGCCTTCTTGCCCGGTCTCTTGAACGACGGCTTTGGTGAGGGCGAGCTGGACCTCAGCAATCGTGGGCAGCGGCACAGACGGGGGCAGAGCGTGGTCGAGGACGGAGTCGTCGCGCAGGTAGGCGTGCGCTAGGACGTAGTCGCCGAGACGTTGCGTGCGGCGCAGGCCGCCGCAATGGCCGATCATCAACCATACGTGCGGGCGGAGCACGGCGAGGTGATCCGTGATCGTCTTGGCGTTGGAAGGGCCGACACCAATATTGACGAGGGTCACGCCTTGCTTGCCCTCGCGCACGAGGTGGTAGGCAGGCATTTGCGGCTGCTTAGCGAGAGGTGGTTTGGACGGCTCACCATCTTTGAGCGTGATGCGCTCGCCGGGTTCGACGAGGCGTTCAGCACGGCCTGCCATCACTTCTTCGCGGCCCCACTCGCAGAACTCGTCCACGTAACGCTGATAGTTGGTGAACAGAATATAGGGCTGGAAATGCTCAGGATCCGTGGCGGTGTAGTGCTTGATCCGGTTGAGCGAGTAATCCACCCGCTCCGCCGTGAAGAGCGCGAGCGGCAAGGGGCCTTCCCGATTGAGGATCAGCTTGCCATCGACGATGTCGTCGTTGGTGGAGACCAGGTTTGGCGTGTAGAAATGCTGCTGCAGCGCGTCGCGCTGATCTGGCGAGAGGTTCGCGGTGGCTGCCTCGAGCGCAAAGGATAAAGGGATCGGTCGGTCCGACAAGCCCACGCGCACGGTGGCGGAATAGCGCCTAAAAATTTTGTTTAGTTGGCGGATCAAGTAGCTGCGGAACAGTTTGGGGTGCGTAACCGTGATGCCGAAGTCGTTCCGCGTCGCGATACGTCCCAGAGCGAGGCTGGAGGTCATCGTCGCTTTGTCCGCGGGGACCTCGACCTCGATGGCGGGGTAGACGGCATGGGGTTGGTCGAGCGGTCCCGACTGGCCTTCAGCGAAATGCTCGAACCGTGCCTGGATGACGACGATTTGCTCTTCATACAGCGTGATCAGCCGATCGACGGCCTTCTCAGCGGTGGTGAAGGCTTGCGGTGTGCCGACGATCAGGGGTTCAGAGCTTGTTTGTGTCATGTAAGGGCCTTTGCTTTCTTCGCCGCGATCCGCTGTCCACGAATGAACTGCCAAAGGATGTTCACCTTTTCGGTTGGGTCTTTGCCGTCACCCATCAGCTCAATGTTGCGGTAAAAGAAAGCGACGTTGGAGAAGCCATTCAGTACCTTGATGATTTGGATAGGCGATTGGGGACCGAGGAGACCAGGACCAATGCGTAGTGATTTTTCGTATGAGGGGACGTCCTCGAGCGTACCGTCGAGGAGGTTGCTGGGGGCGTTTGGTTGAACACAAAGCGGACGCGCGATGCCGACGACATCGCAAGCGCCATCGGTGAGGGCTTCGTCCATGCCGGCGCGGGAGCGGAAGCCGCCGGTGACCATGAGCGGCATGTTGGTCTTGGCACGAACGGCTTCGGCGAATGCCAAGAAGTAGGCTTCGCGTTTTTTCGTGCTCTCGGCTTTGTTCTCCTCGTGCTTCTTTTCGAGGCCTTCGAGGTCCATCATTGCGGGCTGCTCGTAATTGCCGCCGGAAATCTCAAGCAGGTCGACACCGCGCTCGGCCAGCCACTCGGTGATGATCAGCGAATCTTCTGTAGACAGACCGCCCTTTTGGAAGTCGGAGCTGTTCAGTTTCACTGAGACGATGAAGCCTTCGGGGGCTTCAGCACGTACGCGCTCGACGATGCGGAGAAGCAACTTGGCGCGGTTCTCGAGGCTGCCGCCATAGGGGTCCTGGCGGACATTGGCGCGGGGGTTGAGAAAGCTCGACAGTAGGTAACCGTGGGCCGCGTGGATCTGGACGCCGTCATAGCCCGCCTCGGCGGCGACCTTTGCCGCGTGGGCGAAGCGGGTTTCGATATCGCCCAACTGCGCAGCTGTCATGGAGCGTGGGCTGCCGAAGGTGCCGCCTGGCAGGCCTAGGCTAACGGCGGAAGGCGCTAGCGGGGTTGGGTTGACGGCTTTCGGGGTCTGGCGACCAGCGTGGCTGATCTGCATAATGACTTTTGTTCCGTTGGTCTGAGCGGCCTCGGCCATAGCGCGGAGGCCGTCGAGGCGACTGCCTGACTGATTGCCTTCGATGACGACGTTGCCGGGATGCTCCAGATGCTTGCGGTCCACTTGGACGTTGCCGGTGATCAGAAGACCCGCACCGCCTTCGGCCCAGCGGGTGTACAGACGAACGTGCTTAGCGTTGACCTTGCCATCCGGCTCAGCCAGCTGCTCTGTCATGGCGGCTTTAGCCAGCCTGTTTTTGAGTACGGCGCCGCAGGGAAGCGTGAAGCTGTCAGCGATGGACGTCATGAATTACAAAGACTCCGCATGGTGACGAACGTGGTCGTCCATGAAGGTTGAAACGAAATAGTAGGAATGGTCGTAACCCTCGTGATATTTGAGGGTGTAGGCTTGGCCGCTGTCTTTCGCAGCGGCTTCGAATACGTCGTGCTTGAGCTGTTCAGCCAGGAACTGGTCGCTGGCGCCTTGGTCGATCAGGATGTGCGCCTTGGAGGGCTGCGTCGTCACAAGCGCTGAAGCGTCGTAAGCTGACCATTGGGCCTTGTCTGTCCTCAGGTAGACGGTGAAGGCCTTCTCGCCCCACGGGCAATGGCTTGGCGCGGAGATCGGTGCGAAGGCTGAGCATGTCTTGTAGAGATTGGGATGCTTCAGGTGCAGGGTCATGGCGCCGTGGCCGCCCATGGAGTGCCCTGTGATGCCCTGGCGTTCGGGGTCGATGGGAAGAGTGTCGCGGACCATCGCTTGCAGCTCATCCATGATGTACTGGTCCATCTTGAAATGAGGGGCCCACGGATCTTGTGTGGCCGTCAAGTAGAACCCCGCGCCTTGGCCTAGGTCATAGCCGTCATCGTTGGCGACGTCGTCGCCGCGCGGGCTGGTGTCGGGCGCGATCACGGCGATGCCGTGCTTGGCAGCGGCGGCGAGGATACCGCCTTTCTCTATCACGTTGGCCCAAGTGCAGGTCAGGCCTGACAGGTACCAAAGGCACGGAACGGGGCCTTTCTCTGCCTGCGGAGGAATGAAGGCAGCAAACTGCATCACGGTGCCGGTCACGCGGCTCTCATGCTCATAGACCGTGAGCGTGCCGCCGTGGGTTGTGATGGTTTGTTGAGCCTTCATTCGAGCCTTCGCTTAAAGTTGCATCTAGGTCGGCCTGATAGGCGCCGGGGTCAACCCGCGATGATGCAGCTAATTGTGGAAGGTGAAGCCTTGTTTGATCGGTTTGGTGGTGAGTTGCTTCCAGAGCGACAGGGGTTCCACCGCCGCAATGTCCAGAACCGGGGCGCTGGCGCGGTTGCGATCCTGGTAGCCGCCCTGCTGCCACTCTCTGACGATCAGCATCTTAGCACGTTCTGAGGCTTGGTGGACATCTTTGGCGCGGACCCGCCGGTTGGTGGCGAAACCCAAGATGGGGTCATCCACCGACGGCAGGTCGATGCCCGAGCCACTGATGACCACGTTATAGACCGGCATGCTTTGCCTCGTTGCTCCCTCGGACCAGATGGAGCGGTTGCCCGAGGCAGTCAAATCTGAGGTTTAACCCATCTTCCCGGCTTGGAAATCCGCGAAGGCTTGGCGCAGCTCGTCTGTGCTGTTCATGACGAAGGGGCCATGGCGAGCGATGGGCTCGCGGATGGGGCGACCGGCGACGAGCAGGACCTCAGCGCCTTCGGGGCCGGCTTGAAGCTCGAGCGACGTGCCCTGGGATAGGACGGCAATCGAGGGATCCTTTACGGTGACGGGCCCGTCGTTGGAGGGACCTTCGACGGCTCCGCCATAGACGGCGAGGAAGGCGTTGTGGCCTTCGGGCAGCTCTTCCTGGAAAGTGGCGCCGGGCACGAGCTTGATGTCGAGCAGGCGGACGTCGGTGATCTCAGCCGCGCTTTGGCCAGGGCCTTTCGTGCCTTGGCTGGTGGTGCCAGCGAGGACGCGCACGGTGCTGCCGTCTCGCGCTTCGGTGGGCACGGTCTCAGCGGGATGGTCGAACCAGGCGGGGTCGATCATCTTTTGGGCCGCGGGCAGGTTCACCCACAGCTGGAAGCCCGACATTTGGCCCTCCGACTGCTCTGGCAGCTCGGAGTGGATGAGGCCGCTGCCCGTGGTCATCCACTGGATGCCGCCGGGGGCCACGACGCCTTCGTTGCCGCGGCTGTCGCGGTGGCGCATGCGGCCATCCTTCATGATCGTGACGGTTTCAAAGCCGCGATGCGGATGGTCGGGGAAGCCCGCAATGTAGTCGTCGGCATTGTCCGAGCGGAAATGGTCGAGCATCAAGAACGGATCGAGGTCCGGCAGCTCCTGCGTCCCGAGCATGCGGGTGAGCTTGACGCCTGCGCCATCGGTGGCGGGCATCCCTTTGGTGCTGAAGACAATCCGGCGTGTGGACATGGTGGCCTCCTCGTTGAAGGCCGAAGGTGGGGGGAAAGGGTGTCCAAAGCGACTACGGGCTTGGGGAAAGGTGCTTTGCGGCGGGAGCGAGAGCGTGGGGCAGCGCCGGCGTCCGCCCAGGGGCGGTTTTGGTGGAGGCGGGGTGTCCGGGCGCGGGCTAGGCCGTGCTCTGATGAAGTAGGTTATTGCGCGGCGTGACCCGCGCCCGGCAGTGCTTTTGACGAGAGGCCGGGCCGGCGTACCGCTCAGCGCTTCAAACTCTCGAGTAGGGACGAAGGGTCGTGACGCCGCCGCCCGCTACCAACACCGCCGCCGAAGCGAACACGGAACGACCGGTTCGACCCGTTCCTTCGGAGGACTGGGGCAGGATAGCAGGGGTGATCCGTGGGGGGATAAGTTGGGCTTTGGGTTGTTCTTTGCTGATGGATCCCGGGTCGAGCCCGGGATGCCGAGATTTATGAGGTGCGCTCTCCATCCGTCATCCCGGACTTGATCCGGGATCCATCAAAAGGATGGCCTGGTTCCTCGTTTGTTCTAGATCAATGCCATGCGCATCATTCGACCCGCCGTGTACATCATGACGAACAAGCGTTGCGGTACGCTGTATATCGGCGTGACGTCCGATCTGCCCGGCCGCGTTTGGCAGCACCGCGAGGGCGTCTCAGAGGGGTTCACCAAGAAGTATGGTCTGAAGGCGCTGGTCTGGCACGAGGCTCACCCGACGATGGAGAGTGCGATTTCGCGCGAGAAGCAGTTGAAGGACTGGCGGCGAGATTGGAAGATTGATCTCGTGAATGCGTTCAATCCGCACTGGGACGATTTATGGGCGCTGTTGACGGTGAATTGAGCGCCTGCGGCGCGCTTTTTTTCAGCGATTGGCCCCGGATCAAGTCCGGGGTGACGAAATCTCTGAGGTGGGTTCGCCGTCCGACATCCCGGACTTGATCCGGGATCCATCAAAACTGTTTTGATCCTCACCAGCCCTCGTAGGACACACTGCCGTTGGCCTGTATTTCAGCGTACCCGTTCACTTTGGTGTTGTTCCCAGTACACTGAAACGTGAAAGCCCAAGCCTGGTCGTTGTCGAATAGCGACAACGGATGATCCGGCCAACGCTTCGGAAATCCTTCCACCAAAAACGCTTGGCAGGAGGTCAAGGGTTTGCCATCGCGCATCGCGTCTTCGAGCATACCTCTTTCGATCCGCTTCGTTTGCGACTCGAGCGAACTGAAACGGGCCTCATTTGAAGCGACAAGAAATAGAAACAATCCGACCGAGGTCAAAATTGCAATCCCAAAAACGGTGGGTTTGAACACTAAAACTCCACCACACTCCGGATGCTTTCGCCTTTGTGCATGAGGTCGAAGGCTGTGTTGATGTCTTCGAGGCCCATTTTGTGGGTGATGAGGCTGTCGATGTCGATGCGACCTTCCATGTACATGTCGACGATCTCGGGAACGTCCGTACGCCCCCTAGCGCCACCGAAGGCTGAGCCCTTCCAGACGCGACCGGTGACGAGCTGGAAGGGGCGGGTACTGATTTCTTCCCCCGCGCCAGCGATGCCGATAATGACGCTTTCGCCCCAACCTTTGTGGCAGCATTCGAGAGCTGTGCGCATCACGTCTACGCGGCCGATACATTCGAAAGAGTAGTCGGCGCCGCCGCCGGTGAGTTCGACGAGATGGCCGACGAGGTCTTTATGATCCTTGGGGTTCACAAAATCGGTCATGCCGAACTTTGTCGCCATCTCGCGCTTGCTCTCGTTCAGGTCAACGCCGACGATCTGCCGTGCACCGACGAGTCGCAAACCTTGAACGACGTTGAGACCTATGCCGCCCAGGCCAAAGACCACGGCTGTGGAGTTGGGCTCAACCTTCGCAGTGTACATGACCGCGCCAACGCCTGTGGTGACGCCGCATCCTACATAGCAAACCTTGTCGAACGGCGCGTCCTTACGGATCTTCGCCAGGGCGCTTTCGGGCATCACGGTGTAGTTGGAGAAGGTCGAGCAGCCCATATAGTGCAGGAGGGACTCGCCCTTGTAGCTAAAGCGAGACGTGCCGTCAGGCATGACGCCTTGGCCTTGCGTGGTGCGGATGCTCTGGCAGAGATTGGTCTTGGGGTTGTGGTAATAGTCGCACTCGCGGCATTATGGCGTGTACAGAGGGATGACGTGATCGCCAGGCTTGAGCGACGTGACGCCGGGGCCGACTTCCTGCACGATGCCGGCACCCTCGTGACCCAAGATCGCGGGGAAGGCGCCTTCCGGATCGGCGCCGGAAAGGGTGTAGGCGTCGGTATGGCAAATGCCGGTCGCCTTGATCTCCACGAGGACCTCGCCCGCTTTTGGGCCTTCAAGGTCAACTTCGACGACTTCGAGTGGTTTTCCGGCTTCAAAGGCAACAGCGGCACGCGTCTTCATTATGCTGTCTCCTGAAAATATCGATGGCCGCGCCTTAACCGGTTTTCATCTTAGACGATAGGTTCTTCACCCTTTTCTCGCCGCACGGGAGGTCTATGGTCCTGGCCTGCGTCTCAACAATAACAAGGAGCGAACGCATGCGGTGGATGATGATGGGGGTCGCGGCGGCGGCTTTGATGGGCACGGCTTGGGCTGACCACGAGGGCGATGAGCCGAAGACGTTCTCGGCCGCCATGGTGTTCGAGCTGGAATACGCCTCCGACCCGCAGATCAGCCCGGATGGCGAGCATGTGGTCTATGTGCGGCGCAGCATGGACATCGAAAAAGATGCGGCCATGGGTACGCTTTGGCTCGTTGACGTGAGCAGCGGTGAGCAACGGCCTCTGCTTGAAGGCGGCAGCCAAGGCGGTGCGCCGCGCTGGTCGCCGGACGGGTCGAAGATTGCGTTCTTGTCGGTGCGCGACGGCGGCAAGCCGGACCTGAAGGTGCACCTGCTAGAGGACGACCGCACCTACTCGCTGGCTAAGCTGCAGGAGGGGGCATCGCCCGTGGCTTGGGCGCCGGACGGTGATCACTTGGCGTTCACGATGCTGGTGCCAGAGAAGCCGATGACCCTGGGCAGCTTGCCGCCTAAGCCTGATGGGGCCGAGTGGGCTCCTGCTATTCAGGTGACTGATGAGTTGACATTCCGCTTTGACGGCGCGGGGTACCTAACGCCTGGTGATGACCAGGTCTTTGTGGTTCCCGTCGAGGGCGGCACCCCTAAGCAGGTGACGCATATGCCTGGCGGTATGGGGCAAGCGACTTGGCTCGACGATACGGCGCTCTTGGCCGTAGGGAACCCTGATGAGAAGCGGGACCTGCAGCCGAGCATTGCGCAGCTGTTCCGTGTGCCGCTTGACGGCGCGGAGCCGGTGGCGCTGACGAGCCGTACCGGCGTTGCGTTCGCGCCGACGGTGTCACCCAATGGTACGCGCGTGGCTTTCTTGGCGGTGCCGGATGGTGAGAAGACCCATCAGCAAACTGAGCTCTTCGTGATGGGCGCTGATGGCTCGGACGCAAAGAACGTGACGCTAGACTATGATCGTCCGTTGTCGGGAATTGCGTGGCACCCGAAGGGCTCTAGCCTGCTGGCCACGACCTTGGATCGCGGCACGGTGCGGTTGGTTGAGTTTGGCCTTGGTGGTGAGGTGAAGACCTTGGCGACCGATGTGGGCGGCGAGGGCGTGGGGCGGCCTTATGACTCGGGGAGTTTTTCCGTGTCCAGCAAAGGGACTGTCGCCTACACCCAGCAGAAGCGCTCGCGTCCTGCTGACTTAGCGGTGCTGTCTAAGGGTGAGGCCAAGACACTGACGCAGCTCAACGAAGACGCGCTCGGCGATGTGGCCATGGCGAAGATTGAGAAGTTTGAGGTCCCTTCGTCCGTAGGCGACTATAAGATCGATGCCTGGGTCGCCTATCCGCCGAACTACAAGAAAGACGGCTCGGCGCCGTTGCTACTTGAGATCCATGGCGGTCCGTATGCGATGTATGGCGACTTCTTTTCGGCTGAGATCGAGCGTTATGCGGCGGAGGGCTATGTCACGGTTTGGACCAACCCTCGGGGGTCAACCGGGTACGGTTTGAAGTTCGCTCAAGAGATCGACCTGGCTTATCCGAGCAAGGATTATGACGACTTGATGAGCGTCGTGGACTTCATGGTGAAGGGAAAGTACGCGTCTGAAGACCGCCTCTTCGTGACGGGCGGCTCGGGCGGTGGTGTGCTGACGGCTTGGATCGTGGGGAGCACGGATCGCTTTGCAGCGGCGGCTTCGATCAAGCCGGTCATCAACTGGACGTCGGAGGCGCTGGCGGC
Organism: Parvularculaceae bacterium; assembly: GCA_013215175.1. GTDB lineage: Bacteria > Pseudomonadota > Alphaproteobacteria > Caulobacterales > Parvularculaceae > Parvularcula. The sequence goes on from JABSRH010000014.1 coordinate 17,396, forward strand.
CGACATTTCAGCCTTCACTGCGCTGGAATGGCTGCGGGAGATGCCTTGGGAGAACCAGGAGCTCTATTGGAAGCTGTCGCCACTGTCGAAGGTAGGCAACGTGACGACGCCGACGCTGATGATGGCGGGTTCGGAAGATTGGCGCACGCCGACATGGGAAGCGGAGCAGTTCTATACGGCGCTGAAGCTGCAGGGCGTGGACACGGCGATGGTCCGTGTACCGGGCGCCAGCCACTACATTGCCCGGCGGCCTAGCCACCTGATCGCTAAGACCGAAGCCATTATGGCTTGGTTTGATAAGTATGATGAGGCGGCTAGCGAGGAATAACGTCTGACGGATAGCGAGACGGAAAGGGGGCCTGGTTGGCCCCCTTTTTTATTGCTCCAACGAACGAGGCGCCGGCGCCTGCTGAAGCTTCCAGTCGTCGAAAGAGCCGATGCCCAGCATCACCTGAGCTGCGCCATGGTAGGGCGAGAGACCTTTGAAGCCCGTCGGCTCAAACACGACCGGTAGGAAAGTTTGCGGCTGCCTCTCTGGGACCGGCACGTTTTTGTGCCCTGTGTGGACCATGACTTCTTGAGGCAGATCATAGATCAAGAGCGGGGTTGGCTTGTCCGCCAGGGCCGAGGGGATCGGCACACCGGTTTCAGCGGTGGCCGCGCCGACGAACAGGCCAGCGGCGGCGATAGGAAGAGCGACAAATTTCAACATAGTGGGGCCTCCTTCGACGTAAGGCGTGCGAAATCGCTCTTCACAATTGGATAATGGATAGGATTAACGCAATCCGCATAGGCAAAGCCTATCGAGTGGTGATAGTGCTGATTGCGCCCGCAGTTGGTTCTTGCCCACGCAGTCAGCAAAATCAGGAGCTTCTGGGCGAAGGCTTGCGCTGCAACGCGACGGCGAAAGGCAGAACATGCTCAAGATTGTGCTGATGCAAACCAACTCGCGCGGACGTTGATTTCGCTCACGACCTCTGTACACCTTGTCGCAGCAGGCGGCGCGTTCTGGGCCTCCTGAAAAACACACGCGTAGTGGGAGGATACATGCTTGTCTGGCTATCGCTCGTCATATTGGCGGGCCTAGGAGCCGTTTGGTACGGCTGGAAAACAACGCAAGAGGTGATGGCTGCACCCGCTGGTAACGAGCGGATGCAGGAAATCGCGTCGGCCATTCAAGAGGGGGCCTCGGCCTACCTTCGTCGGCAATATATCACGATCGGTATCGTGGGCGCCGTCACCGCCGGTCTTCTCCTTGCATTCTTCCGTGGCGATATTGTTCCAGCGTTCGGGTTTATCCTGGGTGCCGTGCTGTCTGGCGCTGCTGGTTATATCGGTATGCTGATCTCTGTTCGTGCGAACGTTCGAACGACAGAAGCCTCGCGACAGGGGCTGCAGCAGGGCCTCGACATCGCCTTTAAGTCGGGCGCCGTCACGGGTATGCTGGTCGCCGGTCTGGCGCTCCTTGGGCTGACGGTCTATTTCTTCATTATGGTGATCCTAGGCGGCGCGGATGAATCGAGCCGGACTGTGGTCAATGGCCTCGTCTCGCTTTCGCTTGGCGCTTCGCTGATCTCCGTGTTCGCTCGCTTGGGCGGCGGCATCTTCACCAAAGGCGCTGACGTCGGCGGCGACCTCGTGGGCAAGGTCGAAGCGGGCATCCCTGAAGACGACCCTCGCAACGCTGCGACAATTGCTGACAATGTCGGCGATAACGTCGGCGACTGTGCTGGCATGGCGGCCGACTTGTTCGAGACCTACGTGGTGACCATCGCCGCGACCATGGTGCTGGCCTCGATCCTCTTCGCCGGTATTGCCGTGGACGAGGATGGTGGCATGTCGATGGTCCAGCGCTTTATGCTTTACCCACTCGTCATTGGCGGTGCTTGCATTGTCACGTCGATCCTTGGTGCTCGGAAGGTCAAGCTCGACCCTGGCTCAAGCGACGTGATGGGCGCACTCTATAAGGGCCTAATCTGGACTGGTGGCTATTCGATCGGCGCCCTGGCGCTTGTGACGCTGCTGGTCGTTGGCTTCGGTGATACCTATGAAGTCACGGCCCTGGGCGGTGAAGGCGTTCGGTCCTTCACCGGTTACAGCCTGCTTTACTGCGGTCTCATCGGCTTGGCGGTGACAGGCGGGATCGTTTGGATCACGGAGTATTATACGGGCACGGAATACCGCCCCGTGAAGTCGGTGGCGAAGGCGTCCGAGTCTGGCCACGGTACAAACGTGATCCAAGGTCTCGCGATGTCGATGGAGGCGACGGCGATCCCGGCGTTGCTGATCATCTTCGGCATTATCGCGACCTATAACCTCGCAGGTCTCTACGGCATTGCCATCGCGGTGACGACGATGTTGTCACTGGCCGGTATGGTCGTGGCCCTCGACGCGTTTGGTCCGGTGACGGACAATGCGGGCGGTATCGCCGAGATGGCTGAGCTGGATAGCTCGGTGCGTGAAACGACCGATGCGCTGGACGCTGTTGGCAACACCACGAAGGCTGTGACCAAGGGCTATGCTATCGGCTCAGCTGGTCTTGGTGCTCTGGTGCTCTTTGCGGCTTATGCTGAGGACCTTCGTTACTTCGCGGCGAACCCGGACAAGTATCCGTTCTTCGCGGGCGTCGTTCCGGACTATTCGCTGGTGAACCCTTACGTCATCGTGGGTCTATTCGCTGGTGGCTTGCTGCCGTTCCTGTTCGGCTCAATGGCCATGCAGGCTGTGGGTCGCGCAGCGGCTGCTATCGTCGAAGAAGTGCGTCGCCAGTTCCGTGAGAAGCCTGGCATCATGGAGGGTACGGAGAAGCCAGATTATGGCAGGGCTGTGGACCTCCTCACAACGTCTGCGATCAAAGAGATGATCCTGCCGTCGCTTCTGCCGATCCTGGGCCCCATTGTGGTCTATGTCTGTGTTGGTGCCGTCGCAGGTACAGCAGAAGCGCTTGCAGCGGTTGGCGCGATGCTGATGGGTGTGATCATCACCGGCCTCTTCTTAGCGCTTTCCATGACCGCTGGTGGCGGTGCGTGGGATAACGCGAAGAAGTATATCGAGGACGGCAATCACGGCGGCAAGGGCTCTGAGGCCCATAAGGCTGCGGTGACGGGCGACACCGTGGGTGATCCGTACAAGGATACGGCAGGCCCGGCTGTGAACCCGATGATCAAGATCACGAACATCGTGGCTCTTCTTCTGCTGGCGTTCCTCGCTAGCCTCGGTGGCGGAGCGTAAGCATCCGTCATGGCTTTGGGCGCCGTCCTCTTCGATTGTGATGGCGTCCTGGTCGACAGTGAAATTGTCGGGCTGGAAGACAGCGCCGAGTTTCTGAGGTCCAAAGGGTTCTCGTGGAGCCCCGAGGACCTCATTCGTTTGTTCACGGGCAAACGCGATGACCGCTTCAAAGCGGAACTGTTGGACGCGTATGCGGGCCTGCTGGGGCGCGCTCCGTCAACGGAAGAAGCGAACTGTCTCTACGAAGGCCTGATCGAAGCCAGGCGTGCCAATCGGCACAAGATGCTGCCGGTCACGGGCGCGGTGGAGATGATGGCCGCGGTCGCGGCAGCGGGCGTCCCTCGCGCGGTTGCTTCCTCGTCGCAGCAGGTGCACCTCGACAGCAAAATCGATCGATTCGGCTTTCGGCCTTACGTGGGTGAGCACGTCTATTCCGCTCAATATGTCGAACACGGAAAACCAGCTCCCGACATCTTTTTGTCGGCGGCGGAAAGGCTCGGTGTTGCCCCTGATTCGTGCATCGTGATCGAAGATAGCCCCTTTGGCGTGGAAGCTGGCGTCGCAGCTGGGATGCAGGTCTGGGGTTTTATTGGCGGCGGCCATTGCCTGGAAGGCCATGCAAAACGGCTACTTGCAGCTGGTGCGTTAAGAATTCACGTCTCACATTTTGCGCTGCAACAAGAACTGTTCTCTGTTATCAAAGAACACTAAAAGAAAAAGATGCTTTACCTCGTCTGATTTCTTGCTAGTTAGTTAGACAGGCAGCGCTTCCCCCACCCACCATCGCTGCCGGTTTTCGATGCCTTGATGCATTAGAAAACATGCGGCGATGTCGATCCCCCACGACATCGCCGCTTTTATTTTCAGAGCTGTTTCAGTGCTTTGGTTTAGAGATCTTTCAGGCTGCGTAGCGCACCGTGCCGAGCGATGCGGATCAGGGCCGTTTTTCGGCGAGCTGCAGAAAGCGAATCATTTTGGCTTTCCCGAATCACTGCGCCCCCAAAACGATCCGCTATGATCAGTCCTTCCCCGCTTGGTAGAAGGGATTGTGGAAAATCCTCAGCGACCGCAAAGTAAAAATTATCGCAATATTGTTTATATTCTGGCCACTTTTGGTCGACTTCAAAGTCTTCTTTGCAAGACTTCACCTCAACCATGGTGATTTCGCCCTTTGCCGACACCGCCGTGATATCGGCCCGCCGACCATTGGGCAGCACGTATTCAAGAACGGGTGCCAAGCCCTGGTCGAGAAGGAGCCGGCAGGCCCCTCTCGTTACCGCGCTGGTGATGTCCGGCCGCGTATCTTGAGATGCGTCGCCGGAAGAGGGGGCTTCGCCGCTCAGCCTTGGAACTCCGGCATGGTCACTTTCATGCCATCGAGCTCTTCGGTGATGCCGATCTGGCATGAGAGGCGAGAGCTGTCTTGCCGTTCCGATGCGAAGTCGAGCATCGACTCTTCCATGGCGGAAGGCTCCCCGGTCTGCGTCTTGAAGGCGGGATCAACGTAGACGTGGCAAGTGGCGCAGGCGCAAGCGCCGCCACAGTCGGCGTCGATGCCCGGGATGCCAGCTTTCACCGCGACTTCCATCACTGTCAGGCCAGGTTGCGCATCGACAACGTGCTCTTGTCCACTGTGCTCGATATAAGTGATCTTAACCACGGCTATGTCCTTCATGTTCAATCGGGCGCCCATAGCGTGGGAGCAAGCAGGTTCCAAGGGCATCAGGGAAGGAAACCAGAACGCTCATGATCAGCATCAACTTGGCATCCGAGGTTGAGACGGGAGCGTTGGGGCGAGCCCTGGCCGGGCACTTGGCGGCGGGCGACCTCGTTCTGCTGTCGGGTGGTTTGGGTGTTGGAAAGAGCACGCTGGTCAGGGCACTGCTGAGGGAGCTTGCTGGCGCTGAGATTGACGTGCCTAGCCCTACTTTCACCTTGATCGAGCGTTATGATCTCAACTTAACCGTTCATCACGTAGATCTTTATCGATTGAGTGGAGAGGACCAAATTTTGGAGCTGGGCTTGGACGACCTTCTCGATGTCGGTGCAATGTTGGTGGAGTGGCCAGAGCAGGCCCCCAGCCTGGCTCGGAATCCCCATTTGTCTGTGGCATTTTCGCACGGTGAGAATGATCTTCGAACGGTGCAGCTCTCAAGCGAGCGTGACGGTTGGGCGGGTCGCCTAGAGGCGATCGCGAAAGAGGTGGGGGCACCATGATGACGGCTGCCAACAGCAACGAGAACTTGGTGCGCGCCGAGCAGCGCGACCGTTTTCTTGCTGCAAGTTCTTTTGCGCAGGCCAACGTTGTGCGGTTGGGGTCGGACGCCTCCATCCGGCAATACTTCCGATTAGAAGGAGGTCCGGTGCCAGCCTTGCTCATGGACGCACCTTCTGCAGCCATCACGCCGCCCTGCCCTCCGGGTGCGGATAAAGACCAGCGGCGCGCGCTTGGCTATAGTGCGCTCGTCCGCGGGTCCGGAAATTCTATTGTCGCCTTTCAAAGCGCAGCAGAGGTTTTGGCGCGTGCTGGCCTGTGGGTGCCGCGGGTCCTCGAACATGATGTGCAAGAGGGCTTGGCCATTGTTGAAGACCTCGGAGAGGTCCGTGTCGCGGATGCTGCGAAGAACCGGATCCAAGAGTTGGAACTCTACCATCTCGCTGCGGACAATCTGGAGCTTTTGCGCGCCAACAGCGCTCATTCAGTAGGGCCGGAAGATTGGGTCTTTCAAACCTACGATACACTCGCCTACCGGACAGAGGCTGAGCTTCTAGCATCGTGGTACCTGCCACACCGCTTGAAACGTAAGCTGACGGATGCCCAGCATAGCATGCTGGATGAGGCTTGGGTGAGCCTTTTGCGAGATCTATCGCCGCCGCGCCACTGGTGCCACCGTGATTTCCATGCGGAGAACCTTATCGTGGCCGACGGCCGTGTGGGCGTTTTGGATTTTCAAGACTTGATGATCGGACAGGCCGCCTATGACTGGGTGTCGCTCATCGAAGATGCCCGGCGGGATATCAGCCCGACGTTGGCGCGCGAGATTTATGATAGAGGTGTGCAGGGTGCGGATGACCCTGAGGCGTTCGTTCGCGACTATGCGATCCTCGCCGCGCAGCGCAATACCAAGATCCTGGGTCTGTTCGCGCGTCTTGCGGTGAGGGATGGCAAGCCGCGCTACCTCGACCTGCTGCCGCGAGTGGAGGCATTTTTCCGGCAGGACTTGGCTCGCCCTGATTTGGCACCGCTGCGCGACGTCATTGCTGACATCGCGCCGGAGCTTGTGGCGTGATCAGTATCGAGACGGCCATGGTGTTGGCTGCGGGTTTGGGAACGCGCATTCGCGCACTTGATCCGGACACGCCCAAGCCGCTCATTCCCGTCGCGGGCAAACCGCTGATCGATTACGCGCTGTCGTCCTTGCGCGCCTCCGGCGTGAAGCGCGCCGTCGTGAACGTTCATCACCGTGCCGATCAATTGGAAGCTCATTTGCGAACGATTGATGCTCCTGAGGTGCTCATCTCGGATGAGCGTAACGCCTTGTTGGAGACTGGCGGCGGTATCCTGAAGGCGCTGCCGCTGATCGGTACAGAGCCTTTCTTTTGCACCAACACGGACGCCATCTTGGCTGGCGGTTCGCTCCTCGGCGGCGATGTTCTGCGCGAGGCTTGGTCGGACGACTGTGACGCTCTTTTGCTGATGGTCCCTCCCGCTGCGGTGTCCGGCTATGCGGGCGCGGGCGATTTTTCGATCGCTAGCGATGGGACGATCGCTGACCCGGATCAGGGCGATCCGCTGGTCTATACCGGGTTGCAGATCCTGCGGCCCTCTTTGTTCGCTGGCGTTGAAGTCGCGCCCATGTCGACGCGTGTTTTTTGGAAAAAGGCCCGTGCTGCTGGTCGCATGCGCGGCGTCGTCTTCGATGGCGCCTGGATGCATGTGGGCGATCCCGACGGGCATCGTTCTGCAGAACTCAGGCTCGCGGAGTTGGCCGACCAGCGCTAAGTTGCTGGCATGGCGATCTTTGATCTTCGCAACCCTGGGCCGCATCTCTTTGCAGTGGCGCCTGGCCGCCCGTTCTTTGAGGACGTGGTGTCGGCCCTACTCGCCGATCATGGCGAGCGGCCTGAGCGTCTGGCGGACATCAAGATTTTCGTGCCGAGCCGCCGGGCCGTTCGTTCACTGAAGGAAGCCTTTGCGCGCCTATATGATGGTGGCGCGGTGCTGCTTCCCAAAATCACTGCCGTCGCAGACCTCAGTGAGGAAGATGTGGTTTCGGGGCGCCTCGAGCGGCAGAGTAGGCCGCTACCCGAAGCGCCGTCGGGGATGACCAAGCGCTTGTTCCTCGCTGGAGCGTATCGCCAGGCGCAGGTTCAACTGGGTAAGATGGAACCCAGCTGGCCCGCGGCTTTGCGCGCAGCAGCTGAGCTGTCACGAACCGCTGATCTGTTGACTGAGTATCAAATCGATCAGGAGCGCTTGGCCAAGTTGCAAGACGAGCCAGCGATGAAAGAGGGGGCAGCACATTGGCGAGAGGTGTCCAACTTGCTGGCGCTCGTCACGTCCGCTTGGCCGCAATGGCTTGCCGACCAGGAACTGATTGACCCGCGGGAGCGGCATGCTCGGTTGCTTGAGGCGGCGGCAGACCGTCTTGCTGCTGATGAAAAGGCACCGCTTATCCTAGCGGCTGGCTTTCTCGGCACGACACCGTCGTCGCAGGCCTTCATCCAGCGGATCGCTAACCTACCGAATGGTGCGGTTGTCGTGCCCGCGTTTGATACAGATCTCAGCGACGACGCGTGGAGCAAAATCGAGGCGCCGCATCCGCAAAGCGCTTATCAGTCTCTCCTCGACGATGTCTTCGAAGGGGCGTCTCGACATGACATCCGCTTGCTGACGGAAAGTGAGACGGCCGAGGGTCGGGCCCGACGAGAGCTTCTGTCCCTCGCGCTCATGCCAGCGGAGGCCACGGCCAGCTGGACCCACCTGTTTCGCGACTTCCAAGAGCAGGGTAAGGGCGCCCCAGCGCTGACTGGCCTCCAAGTCGCGGTTGCTCCGACCTCGGAGGACGAGGCCGACTGGATTGCGCTACACCTCCGCGGTGTACTGGAAGAGCCGGGCAAGACGGGTGCTCTGGTCACTGCGGACCGAACCCTCGCGCGACGCGTCGCCGCGAAACTTGCGGGATGGGGGATCGAGCTGGACGATTCGGGCGGCAAGCCGCTGAGCGGTTCCTACAGGGCAACGTTTCTCCGCAGCATCGCTCAGCTCATGGACAACCCATCCAACCCGGTGGCGCTTGCTTCAATGATCCATCACCAGCTCTTTGGGCTGAGCCTGCCGCCAGGGGAGCGCCGCAGAAAGGTGCAAGCGACAGATCTATTCCTACGCGGACGAGCCCCGCGTGAGGGATGGGCCGGTTTGCTTCGATCCCTCGACGATGATTGGCGGCCGCAGAAACTGACTGAGCAGGATCGTGAAGCTGTGCACAGCCTCGTGTCAGCCTTGCAAGCCATTTTCGAGCGCCATGACCCCGGTCCGTCAGCGAGCCTGGTCGAGCGACTGTCGGCCCATATGGCCATCGCCGCGGAATTGGCGACG
>JABSRH010000140.1 GCA_013215175.1 Parvularculaceae bacterium
TGGGCCGGAAGCTCAAATTCATCCAGAGCTCTGGCCGACCGTGACACCGCCCCCTCTGGACCCCGCTGTTGAGGCGCGCGTTGAGGAGATATTATCAAAACTCACTTTGGAACAAAAGGTTGGCCAGGTCATCCAAGCCGACTCCAGTTCAGTAACGGCAGCCGAAGTGAAAAAATACCGCCTGGGTTCCGTCCTATCGGGCGGCAACTCCGCTCCCGGACCACTTCCTTACGCCGATGCTGATACGTGGCTGGAGGCCGCCGACGCTTATTACGATGCCTCGGTGGATGCAGATGGCGTCGAAATCGCTGTACCGATCATTTGGGGTATCGACGCTGTGCACGGGCACGCGAACCTTCGCGGCGCGACAGTGTTCCCGCACAATGTTGGCCTCGGCGCCGCCAACGATCCTGACCTCATCGAAGAGATCGCGGCCGCGACAGCACGTGAGCTGACAGTCTCAGGCCACGATTGGACCTTCGCACCGACCCTCGCAGTGCCACAAAACGACCGCTGGGGCCGAACCTATGAGGGGTTCTCTGAAGATCCTAGCATTGTCGCGTCGTATGGTGACCGCATCGTCTACGGGTTACAGGGACACGTAGGAGACCCCGACTTCATGGGGCCGGGAAGGGTCATCCCCTCGGCGAAGCACTTCCTTGGCGACGGCGGCACCGATAATGGCGTCGATCAGGGTGATGCGCTGATCAGTGAGGCAGACCTGCGAGATATCCATGCCGCTGGCTATCTAACAGCGATCGAAGCCGGAGCACAAACGGTGATGGCCTCGTTCTCCGCCTGGCAGGGTCAGCGAATGCACGGCCAGAAAGAACTGCTTACGGATGTTCTCAAGGGCCGCATGGGCTTCAACGGATTTGTCGTGGGAGATTGGAACGGGCACGCCCTCATCCCGGGCTGTACCAAGACCGACTGTCCGCAGTCCCTCAATGCCGGTCTCGACATGTACATGGCGCCGGATAGCTGGAAGGGCCTCTACCGCAGCACACTTCGCCACGTGAAGAGTGGCCGGATCCCCATGGAACGCTTGGACGACGCCGTTCGCCGCATCCTCCGGGTCAAGATTACTTCGGGGATCTTTGAGAAAGGGCGCCCGTCAGAGCGACCATTCGCCGGTGACACAGCGGTTCTCAGTTCCGATGCCCACCGGGAGCTCGCTCGACGCTCGGTCCGCCAGTCATTGGTCCTGCTGAAGAATGACAACAACGTTCTACCCCTCGACGCCGGCAGCACCATTCTCGTGGTGGGCGCAGGCGCCGATGATATCTCGAAGGCATCGGGTGGTTGGACGCTTTCCTGGCAAGGCGGTGGTTATCCCAACGCTGAATTTCCCAACGGCCAATCAATCTTGAGCGGCATCCAAGAGGCTATGGCAGCCAGCGGTGGTCGCGTCGTGTTCGACCCCGAAGGCACAGCCGATGTGGATGCGGACGCTGTCATCGCCGTCTACGGGGAAGATCCTTATGCAGAATTCCAAGGCGATCGCCTGCATGTAGGGTTCGACTCGCCCGATTTCGATACGGAGCGACTAACGGAATTGGCCGCAGACGGCACGCCGGTGGTCTCCGTGTTCCTTTCCGGCAGACCACTTTGGACCAACCCTGAAATCAACGCCTCGGATGCGTTTGTTGCCGCATGGTTGCCCGGATCCGAGGGCGGAGGCGTAGCGGATCTCTTGTTCCGTACCGATCTTGATTTCGACTTCACGGGTCGCCTCTCCTACTCGTGGCCAGCCACCGCCGTGGATGTGGCCGTCAACGTCAGCGATCCCAGAACCGAGCCGCTTTTCCCGGTGGGTTACGGGCTAAGCTACGACGATACCACGATGCTTGAATTGCTCAGTGAGCAGTCAGGCCTTAGCGGTGAAGTGATGGCCGCTAAAGGCGAGTTCTTCACGCGCGGCGCGGCGCAACAGCCCTGGACCCTGATGAGCGCCGGGACCAATATCGCAGGGCTCCCCTTCGAGGATCAATCGATCCGTGTTCGCATGGTGGACGGCGAGGCCCAAGAGGACTCGGTGGCCGTCAAGTTTCTAGAAGCCACAGACTTCACCATCGGGTCGAGCTACGGGCACGATTTCAGTCGCGAAAGCAATGGCGCGATGGAGCTCGTCTTCCGCATGCGCAGCCTATCGGACGAAGCCACCGTACGCTTGGGCATGGGTTGCGACGCCGACAATTGCGAAGCCTACGTACCAATGAAGGTAAGCGATCAATGGCAAGACATGCGGCTCGCTCTGAACTGTTTCGCGAACCAATCGGTGAACATGACCAATCTTGATCGTGCCCTGATCATCTTAGGCGAGGAAGGCCAAGACATCGCCGTCGGCAACGTCCGCCTCGAAGCCGACGACAATGGCAGCGCAGACTGCGGAACATCGTAGAATCCAAGAAGGTTGCCGTCATTGGCGACGACAACACCGGACGCGTAAACTCAACAAACGCGCTTTGGACGGGCACACCGGTGGACGCGGTTCAACCGCGTCTACCTTCAATTTGCCCTATGTTTTCATGTATTTTTGCCTTAGCCTGAAGGGGTGAGCCTAATGCTCTCCGTTGGCCGATGAACGGCTCTCCTGGCTGAGACACAAGATGACAAAAGCACGAAGAATAGCGGCTGTAGAAGCTGGCGGCACAAAGTTCATTTGCGCAATCCTCGACGAAGATTTGGCGCCATTGGCACAAACGAAGATTGCCACCACAACACCCACCGAGACGCTAAGTGCGATGTGCCGTTTCTTCGAAGCAGCACAAATTGACCACGGCAGCATCGATGCCGCTGGCATCGGATCGTTCGGGCCGCTTGACCTCGATCGAGATTCTCCAACTTTTGGATCCATCGTGACAACGCCCAAGCTAGGATGGTCTGACACGGATATCTTAGGTCCTCTCAAAGACGTATGCGGGGCACCCGCTTGCATCGATACGGATGTGAACACCGCGGCGCTCGCTGAACTTCGTTACGGCGCTGCTCGCGGTCTTCAGGACGCCTGTTATGTTACCGTGGGCACAGGCATTGGCGTCGGCGTGGTTGTCGGTGGAACGCCTCTCCCGTCGATCATGCACGCAGAAGCCGGGCACATGCGCGTTCCTCGGCACCCGAACGACACCTTCGCAGGCATATGTGCCTTTCACGACGACTGCTTAGAGGGCATGGCTTCCGGACCAGCGATGAAGGCTCGCTGGGGGACGCCAGCAGAAGAGCTGCCTGCTGATCATGCGGCTTGGCAGATCCAGGCGCACTACATGGCGCACATGGCCGTGAACCTGACCTACACGTTGAGACCGCAGCGAATTATCCTCGGCGGTGGTGTCTTCGGACAGCAAGCTCTGTACGCCCAGACACGGAATATCTTCAAGGACTTGATTGCCGGCTATGCGCCGGGCCCTGCCAGCGACCCAGGCACCTTTCTGGTGGAGCCAGGGGTGACAACCATGCCGCCAGGGCTATTGGGGGCGGCCGACCTCGCGAATGACCTGATCGAAGACAATTGATCCCCAGCCAAGAGTTACGGTACGGCTGTGCGGTATGGCGAAGAAAATCAACATGGAGCAACTGGCCAGCCTGGCTGGCGTGTCGAAATCGACAGTCTCCCGCGCACTGAATGACAGCGCTGATGTCTCCGAGGGCACTAAAGAACGGATTCGCCGGCTGGCCTTCGAAAACGACTACCGGCTGACAACTGCTCCTTGGGAATGGTCGGAGAAAAAGTCGCCTACCGTGACCGTTGTTCTGCCGACGAGCAATCGGCGATCTGAACTTTACTCTGCGCCTTTCGCCTTAGAGCTCATCGGCCGCCTCGCCGATGAACTTGCCGAAGCCGACTACAACATGCTTCTCACCAAACTTCATCTTGACCGAGAGGATATTGCCAAGAGCATCCTCGCCAAAGGCCAAAGCGACGGGATCATTGTCATCGGTCAACGGCGGCAGCATCGAAGGCTGAAGGACATCAGTCGCGAGGTTCCAACGATGGTTGTTTGGGGCGCGGACCTTCCGGATGCTACTTATTGCACCGTGGGTTCGGACAACCGCGCCGGTGGAAAGTTAGCCACCGATCACCTCGCGCGATTAGGACGTAAGCGCATCGCTTTCGTCGGTGACCGCAGCGCCATTGAGCCAAAGTTGCGCTTCCGTGGATACCTCGATGCACTTGCCGAACACGGGTTGGAACAATCGGATAATCTTATCATCGATACGCCGTTTGATCGCCTGTCCGCGAAAATGGAAGTGGCAGCACGACTGAACAGCGGACTACAATTCGACGCCGCCTTCGCAGCGAATGATGAGATCGCCATGAGCATTATATCGGCACTACAGGAAGCCAATTATTCTGTACCCGGTGATGTTGCCGTCGTCGGCTTTGACGATATTTCGATGGCTGAGTACGGAAACCCTCCCCTCACCACCGTGCGCCAAGATATCCGCAGAGGTAGCGGGGTCTTGGTCGACAGCCTCATCCGACTAATGGAGGGGCACTCCTGCCGTTCAACCATGGTACCGGTTGATCTGATCGTGCGCAGAAGCTGTGGCGCTTACAGCTAGGCATCTCCGCCACGAGCGGTGAATTTCAACCGAGCCGCGTGGCTTGTTGAATTGAAGCCAAAGTCCTGGATCGATATCGTCAACTGATCCTCCGGGGCCACCATTTCGGTTACCGGACAGGCCATACGGCATTTTCCTTCTGGCTGCTGATCGATGACAGAGCATCCAAAGACCGACTTGCCCTCAGAAACGACACTACCCGCCGGACTCCCTATCTCCCATGGACCCAGCATCTCTTGCGATCTATAAACGCGAAGCTGTTTGTTGACCTCAATATCGGGTTGACCTTCGAACAGTCGATCGCAGGCAGCTACCAACATCATGTAGCTTCCCTCTGACTTACACGGATAAACCTTCGGGACCTCAGCTTGGGTGTAGTCCTTGGCATCAGGTAGCACGATTGGCTCAAAGAGCTCGTCGAGCACAAACCCATCGTCTGCAACCAGAACCCTCGCTTGCGCAACAGCGCCGACGCGAGGTTCAACCTTTGCCGACCACCAAGCATGCAGGACACCCGGTTCGACTTCGATACAGAAAGGATCGCGCCAAGCGAGAATGGGCCCTCCTTCCTCTCCTGAATTTTCACCCAAGTCAGACCGCAGCCCCAGGTAATAACCCTTGTCCCGAATATCCGTGTAGTCACGAAGCGGGCACGAAACCGGTTCGCTAGAAATGGACACTGGCGAATGACCATCCTCAGACAATCCAAAACCAACCGCTTGCAGGAATTTTCGCTCATCCGTTTGCCGACGAATGCCGGTGAACCCCACCACAACTTGACCGCTTTCAAGCTGCGTCATGGAACCACTCCAGACGTTAGCGCCATAGTAGGAGCTGGCGTCACCGGTAGGCTCGAGAAAGCAACCACAATCACGCCAAGTCTGGCCCTGATCCGTCGAGAAAAAGTGCCGTATATGGAACGGAAAGTCGTTGCGCTGAGACGGCGTGATGGCTCGGCCGCCCATATCTTGCCGGCTTAGGGCAAGCGAATAGAGGTGCCAGCCGCTTTCATCCGTATAGGACCAGGAGTCCCATAGCCAGAGATCGGGATGCACGATATGTCGCTTAAACGTTCCCGCATGAGCGGGCGGAATGGGTACACCGACGACATCCAAGTTCATCACAGTCCCTCCGATGCTTCTTCGTCGAGGTGTCGAAGGCGAGGTCCGGCTGGATCAACGATCATGTTGAAGATAGCCATCAACATTAAGATCGCAGCAAACCCGGTTGCCAAATAGAACCCGACACGGAGATCACCGCCTCCCAAGAGATCAGCGGTCACAGCCATCAGGACCGGCGCTACAGCAGCCGAAACAGCCGTAAAAAACAGAATGAGTCCAGCCACCGAGCCGTGTTCACCGGGGTAGAAGCAACTGATCCCCTTTGAATTGAGGGTTGGGTAGATCACCGACATAAACAAGCCCGATAAAGGAAGGGCAATGATCGCCACAGATTTTCCGAACACGGCTGAACCGAAGAAACAGAGGAAGATCATCGTCGAAAAAGCAAAAATCACCTGTTTCCAATCAAGGAAGCTCAACAGCCACACCCCTAAGAAGCGGCCAATGGCCCTCAGAATAAAGAAGATCATCACGGCATAGGTAGCGAACAACATCTGCATTGCTCCACCTTCAAAACCGACTAGGAAACTGGGCAGCCACACGAAAATAGCCACCTCGCAACCCACGTACATTGCACACCCCATCGAGAAACCTAGAGCGTAGCGGTTGGTCAGAAAACTGAACGTTCGAGATAGATCAATTTTCTCAGTTGGCGGCTTCATCGGCGGGTAGCGGGTACCGCCGGCTAGAATGATCATCAGCAAACACATCAGCGCTGCAATGCCGTAGAGCCAATTCCATGGAAGGCCATTCTGCTCCAGCAATACGATCAGCAATGGCCCCAGGATCGCGCCGACACCGAAGAACCCCTCAACCATGTTCATTTGGCTGGTGTGCTGATCAGCTGAGGATGTGATGTCGCCGATCACTGCCAAGGCAGCCGTTTTGAACATGCCCAGGGCGACGCCGCTGCAAAACAGCAGAACGAGATAAATCGCGAAATCATCGAAGAAGAGAAAGAGCACGCAGGCAATGCCATAAATGGCCAGACCGGCGATCACCGTGAACTTTCGTCCGTACTTATCAGCCAGATAGCCGAGAGAAATGCCGCTGATGGCTAACGCGAGCATGGTGGTCCAGTGCAAGGCACTCGCCTCAAGGTTCGATAGGCCCATATCCTGCTTCGCTATCTTGATGACCTCGCCAATCGACTCGGTCGTCATCGCGAACATGAAAAACATCAGATAAGTCAGCAGTGTGACTGTACGTTGCGCGCGCGGTAGCAAAGGAGCACTCGGTTCAGCGGTCATGACACATCCTACTCTACCGTTAGCCTACTTCTTGAATTCGGTCGGTTGTGGCCAACGCGCGAATAGCGTCAATGACCGCCATATTCGCCACCGCGTCCTCTCCGCCAGTAAGTGGCTGAGATCGATCCTCCAAACGCGCGAGAACGTCCCTCAGTTGGTGCGGAAATGTCGAGCCATCGAATGTCGAGACCTCGCGCCCTCCTCCGACCTCTAACGTCAGAACGCTGCCGAACTCTGGCTGGAGAGGGTTCGAGAGGATGACGCGCCCCTGCGTTCCGCGCACCTCTAATCCCGCATCGATGCCGCGTGGCAAACGCTCAGACATTGAACAGTAGACTTCAGCTCGACATGTATCTGAAACGCTCAGCACGGCCCGTGTGGTCACATCAACACCGTTCTGAAGAGCTAACACCTCTGCCTCCAGAACGATGGGTTCGGTACCGGTGACTGTTCGTATCCAGTGAATCGGATAACAGCCTAGATCCATCAGAGCACCGCCGCCTAGCGTCGGGTTGTAGCGAAACTCTCCGGCGGTTTGCGGCACGGGCACGCTGAAATGCGCCTGAATGTCATAAATTTCGCCGAGGCAACCACTCTCAACGATGCCCAGTAGACGCTGCATCAACGGATGATACCGGTAGTGAAAGGCTTCGATCAGTAGACGATCTTCCGCTACAGCCACATCCGCCATTGTTTTCGCCTCCGTGGCATCCAACGCCAGAGGCTTTTCGCATAACACATCCCTGCCTGCCTTGAGCGCCGCTATCGCGACGGATGCATGCGCACTGGGCGGAAGGCCGATGTAAACAAGGTCAATCGCCGGAGCAGCATAGAGTTCTTCAGCAGTTTCATAGGCCTTCGGAATATCGACCTGCTGCGCGTAACGCTGAGCTCGTGTTGATTCACTTGCGGCAATACCATGAACACTGACGTTTGGCATGAGAGCTGCGGGCCTGATGATCGCGTCCACGGCAATGCGTGAGGCTCCCACCAAACCGATGCTGACACGGCGGTTGGTCATGACGGGTCAC
>JABSRH010000141.1 GCA_013215175.1 Parvularculaceae bacterium
GCAGAACCTGCGAGCTGGGTTCGGGCCACCTCGGGTCCGGCCGTCGACAGCGGGGTCGGGTTTCTTACGCCCTCAAACGGGTGGCAGTTGGTATGTCTTTGCTGGAGGTGAGGTTCGAGCGCAGGCGCATAACATCTTCCTTGATGGCTCGCTGTTCCGCGATGATGATCCCTCGGTGGAGAAGAACACGGTGGTCAGCGACATGCAGGCGGGCACGGCCCTTCAGTGGAAGTCGAGCCAGCTGGCTTTTACGTACGTGGTACGGTCGGAGGAGTTCGAGACCCAAAACGAACGCCAGCAATTCGCCGCGGTCAGTCTGTCGCGTCGGTTCTAACGCCCCTGTCACGTAACCTAACAAGGTTGTCGCCGAACAGGTGGGCAGTCACAGAGGGTTTGTTGATGTTGAAATTGAGCGCTGTCGCTGCAGCCATGGGGTTCTCACTCGCCGGATGGGCGTGGGCCGAGGACGAAGACCGCCGGCTGGCGGATATGCTGGTCGCAGGCGGTTGTTTTTGGTGCGTTGAGGCGGATCTCGAAAAGGTCGATGGCGTGGTCGAGGTGGTCTCGGGCTACGCAGGCGGCCGCAATGTCGACCCCACCTACAAGACCTATGACAAGGGCGGCCACCGCGAGGTCGCCCTCGTGCAGTACGATCCGAGCGTGATCAGCTTCGAAGACCTGGCGACCATCTTTATCCGGACAATCGATGTGACGGATGATGGCGGACAGTTCTGTGATCGCGGCTATGGCTACTCAACGGCCGTCTATTACGCCAACGAACGGGAACAGGAGATTTTGGAAGTTGTCCTTGCGAAGGGTTCCACGGAGATTGGTGAGAAAATCGTGACGCCTATCGAAGCGCGGCCGATGTTCTACGCCGCCGAGGGCTACCACCAGGATTTCTATAAAAAGAGTCGCTTTCGCTATAGCTCATACCGCGCCGCATGCGGACGAGATCGCACCGTGCGGTTTGTGTGGGGTCAAAGCGGTCCGGATTATATCAAGAAACGCAAAGATCAAAGCTGATCTTTGCGGTCGCGGGCTTTGAGCTCTTCGACGATCTTTTTGACGTCTTGTGTTCGATCGTCCGGAATAATCAGCACACTTTCTTTCGTGGCGACCACGACGTAGCCCTCTAGGCCGACGGCACCGACGAAGGGCGCGTCGTCGCTTGTCTTGATCAGCGTGCCCGGGCAATCGATGGCGATAGCATTTTTGGGTACCATCTCGGTGGAGAATTGCTTCACCGCTGTCCACGACCCGATATCGTTCCAGCCGATGACCACGGGGCTGACCACGGCGGCCTTCTCCGTCTGCTCCATGATGGCATAGTCGACACTCTTGCCCTTGATGGCGCCGAAGCTGCCCTCCTGGAATGTCCGCACACGACCATCTTGAGTCATGGACTCGAAGGCCACCTTGGTCTGGGCGAACATCTCGCCAGCGTGGGTTTTCGCCTCAGCGATGAGGTCCGACGGTCGGAAGAGGAAGATCCCAGCGTTCCAGGCATAGTCACCAGAGGCAAGGTATTGCTCGGCTACTTCCTTCTGAGGCTTCTCAACGAACGCCTCCACCTTGAAGGAGCCCTCTGTCAGCGGAGCACCGCGGCGGATATAGCCAAAGCCCGTCTCTGGGGCATCTGGCGTGATGCCCAGCGTCACGAGATAGCCCTGCTCCGCCGCCGCTACACCGCGCTCGATGGCTGCCCGAAAGGCCTCCACATCGGCGATATGGTGATCAGCAGGCAGAAGAAGAACGAGAGCTTCTGGGTCCGTCTCCGCCGCCAAAAGGGCAGCAGAGATCGCGGCGGGTCCTGTGTCTCGGCCAAAGGGCTCCAGCAGGATTTGGCCAGAGGGCAATTGCGCCTCAATGACGGAACGATGGCGCAGGCCACCAATGACCGCAGGCTCCGCAAAGCTGGCGCCCGAAACGCGAGCCAGTGTTTCCTCCAACATGGTCCGATGACTGAGGAGTGGCTGGTACTGCTTAGGCTGTTCTGATTTGGACAGGGGCCACAGACGTGTCCCGCTGCCACCAGCCATCACGATCGGTTTGATGACCGCCATACACTACCCTCCGTCCCTACAGGTCGCTTAGACAGCGGCGCCGTAGCGATCAAGCCGAGACGCTGGGACGTCTGTCCAAACTGGTCCGCCAGCGCCAGATCTCTTCATGATCTTCTGCCGGTTCCCCCTTAATCACCCGTGAAAAATCAAGGGCGACCAGGGCGGTGATGTCCGCCACGGAGAATTGCTCGGCAGCCAAAAACTCACGGCCCGCCAATCGCTCGTTCAGTACCTCCCAAAAATGCGCGAGGCGCGCTCGACCCCGCGCGGCCAATTCGGGAATCTGCTCAAAGTCCACAGGACCTGTGAGGGCGCGCCCCTTCATGCGAGGGCTAGAGTTTCGCAACGCCTCAGCGATAGCGAGCAGTCCTTCAAACTCAGCTCGCGCATTCCAGCCAGCCACCTCGCCCTTCTCTAAGGGCGTGGTGCCGAGGAGCGGGGGTTTGGGACGGGCGGCCTCGGCCCACGCCAAGATCGATGCATTGTCATCAAGGACGGTGCCATTATCGAGGCGCAGGGCGGGTACGGTGCATCGCGGATTGATGGCGCGGAACTCATCGCCCATTTGCTCTTGCCGGGAAAGGTCTACGACGACGGTCTCATGGTCGATCTCCTTTTCGTGAAGAACGATCCGCGCCCGCCTGGGGCTGGGTGCCATGGGGAAATCGTAAAAGGTGATCATCTCAAGCGCCTTTCGTCAGACTAGCAACAATGCCAACCGTAGGAGACACCTGACCCGCAACAGTCGCCTGCCAAGCCGCGCGGGTGGCCTCGACACCATGGTGGTGCTCGAACGAAAAGAGGTCGCCGAGATTGTCCGTTACCTCGGCCCATGCGGTGAGGGCTTGCCCCATGAGGACGCCCGCGCCCAACTCTTGATCACGCTTTTGAATTTGTCCGGGTGCGAAGAACATGGTTGGCTTTGCGCCTGGCAACGGCGCTTGCTGACGGGGTGCTTCCCAGTGGGTCACGCCGACAATGGCGCTGTTCTTGACGTTGTCCCCTAGGTGGTTGTGGACCTTGCTGATCACCTCAGAATTCCCTGACATGTCGACGAGCGCTGTGGGTTTGTCGGCGAGGGTTTCGACTTCGTCGTAGGTGATGACGCTGTCAAAGACACCTAGGCTCTCCGTAAACGCACGGTTTCGTTCTGAGGTCATGCCGATGCGCGACGGCGCTCCTGGCAACCGGCCGATCATCGCCCCCGTACCGAAGCTCGTTTTGGATGAGGCGCTCGTCACCAAGACTTGCTCCGCGCCAAAGAACGCATTGTCCTGCAGCCAATCGGCGATGATGAAGCTGGTCGCGAACAACGGGAACAGCACCGAGCGGGCATCTTCGCGCTCGGCCAACAGGGCCGGTTCTTCTGATGTCAGACGATAGGCGTTGTAGGCCGGTGGCAATTCTGCTCTGTGAGCGGAACGATCCATGACGGTGCCGCCCTTGCGTTGCGGGCGCATGACCATGTGGGTGCCCATGGGGAAGTAGCCATAGAGCCGATCACCGACCGCCACATCCTCCGAGCGGCTCTCGACCACCTTGCCAAAGCCCCAAACGGGAATGATGCCGGTGCCCTCTTCTGCGGTTGGGAAGAATTTCCAGTAGCCGATTTGGTGACCCACGACGCCGTAGGTCACGTTGTTGGCCGTCACACCAAAACTCTCAACCTCGAGCAAGGCTTCGCCGTCATCCAGCGCGGCGAGCGTTTTCGTGTGAATATCAGCTTGAGCGAGATCGTCGTGGCGCACCCACAATTCGGTTGCTTCGGCCATGAGGGGCCTCCCTGTCGTTATGTTCGTTGGGATGATGCCTAACAGGAAGCGGCCCGAAAGCGACAGTCATGATTGCATCATGACAGCTCTTAAACCATCAAATCCGGGGGATGGTCCCGACGCCCTTGGCCGCACGCGCGGTTGAAAAGGGCCCGTAGCAGGGACAGCGTACGGGCCCAGTCGCCACACACTAGGGAGGGTGTGTCGGGCTCTGTACGAAGAGCCACAACGGGAACTAGAGTACTTTCGCTAGGCGACCACATTCATACGTGCACCACAACGCGCAAGGTGACGCAGCGTTCAACCATCACATGCGCGGATCGGTATCGTAAACGAGCCTTAAGCCAATGTGGTTCGTGCCCATGCCCGTGTCAGAGGCATGCCGAGCGGCTGGGCGGTACCTGGCGCAATAACTCTCTGCACAGAGATAAGAACCGCCTTTGATGACCCTCGATGGAACACCGGGATTGTTGGGGTCGCGGCTTTGTTCAGCGGAAACACCTTTGGGATTGTTCTTGGTACGATCGATATGGCGCGGGGCGTAGTGGTCTGCTGTCCACTCCCAAACATTGCCCAGCATATCGTAGAGGCCATAGCCGTTCGGCGTGTAGCAGCCCCCCGGCGAAACGCCTGCATAGCCGTCGTCTTGCGAGTTCACGACGGGGAAGACGCCTTGCCATGTGTTGGCCTCTTTAGGCGCTGTGCGTGACTGCGGCTGAACCTCTGCACCACCAAGGGATGCGAACTCCCACTCGGCCTCCGTCGGCAAACGTCCACCCTTCCACGCGGCATAAGCGAGAGCATCTTCGAAAGCGATCTGTGTCACGGGATGGTCAGGGTGGGCTTTTGGCCGGTCCAGGCCATCGGGGTAAAGCCAATACGCACCCGGAATATACGCCCACCAATCAAGAAAGTCCTTTGCCGGCCCCGATAAAGGGGGCTTGAACACGGCTGATCCGGGCTTGAGCAGGGACGGATCGGCACCCGGAAAATCGGCAGCGTTGAGCGGGCGCTCAGCCACGGTGACGTAGCCTTGATCGGTGACGAAAGCGGCGAATTCAGAGACTGTGACCTCAGACGCGTCGATAAAGAAGCTATCGACGCTCACCTCACGGGCTGGTCCCTCTTCTGCGTAGCCTTGGTCCGTGCCCATGATGAAGGTGCCGCCATCAAGGGCGATGACATCGTCGATGGCGAGCAAGCAGGCGCTGGATGGGACAGCCCCAGCAGAACCTGGCGTCTGTTCGTCAGCACACCCCGCAACAACTAAAGCCGTGCTGGCTAACGCTACCGCCGAACTTCTCACCATCACCGCTCCATGAAAATGCACGAGGCCACCACCTCGCTCAACAGTTCATACGGCTGCGGGCCCCAACCATCAATGGGGGTCGCCGTCTGCCGCGGACATGGCGACGTGGAGCTTGTCGAGTATGGCCGTGGCTTGCCGCACATCGTCCGGCGTAAGATTCTCCAAGTAGGCATTGATGCCGCCCATCGCGCGCTGGATGGCAGCTTCTCGCTCCTTGCGCCCGGCGGGCGTGAGGAACACCAGCTTGCTGCGCTTGTCATGGGGGTTTTCTCGCACCGCCACGAACCCGCGCTCGGACAACTTGTTCAAATTGCTCGTCATTGTCGCTTTGGTGAGATTCATGCGGGCCGCAAGCCGTTGCGGCGGCTGAGCATCACCGTAATTGGCAAGATGATTGAGCACACTGAAGTGCGAGACGTGCAACCCGTTGTCCTGGCGGCGGTTAAAGCCTGCCGTCGTAAGGTTGTGCAGCATGTGGATCTTGGCGATGACGTCGAACAGCAGGCGCTCGACCGATGCATCGGTAGCGTCAGCTTTCACATCAGGCGCTGTCGGTTCAATCATTTCATTCGACATCTAATAAGATAACCCATTTTCATGGCGTCACAAAGTGACGCACAGCGCGCATATAGTTTGACATCTACCTATTTGGTTCGATATCGAACCTTATCAGCGTTGCGTGCCAAACAACATCCCCCTTGGAGACTTCACCATGTTTTTTTCACCACGCGCCGCGGCACCCGCCTGCGCGGCCGCCCTCTCACTTATCAGCGCCGCCTTTGCGCAATCCCGGTCAAGCTATGACGACTTTCTGTCCTTCGGCGTTGTGTCGGTGCCTGAATATGACGGCTCAGCGGACGAACAGATCGTGCCGCTCATCTTCGGCCAGATGCGTTTCGGCGGTGCCCGCTACGTCGCCATTGAAGGAACGGGTGTACGGATCAACGTCGTCGATGATCAAAACTGGTCCTTGGGCCCGTCGGTCAATATCGGCTTTGGACGGAACGATGATGTCGACAATGACATCATTGCCTTACTCGAGGAGATCGACACCGCCATTGAACTTGGTGGTTTCGTCAGCCACGCCTGGACTGGGATAGGCCATCCTAGCGGTGTGTTCAGCTTAGGCATGGGCGCTTCACGGGATATCGCTGGCGCCCATGATGGTTGGCAAGCGAACCTTACGGCTGGCTATGGACGCAACATGGGCGATCGCCTGCGCGTGGACGGAACGGTTGGCCTCGCCGTTATGGGGGAGAACATCGCCGACACGTACTTTAGTGTGAGCAGTGCGGATGCATTGGCTAGCGGCTTGGGCCCTTACGAAGCCGCTAGCGGCGTCCGAGATTATAACGCGAGCCTCGCGGTGATCTATCAATTGTCGGACCGCTGGTCCGCCGTTGGGTACACGTCATACCGGCGCCTTACTGGCGACGCGGCCGACAGTCCTATCGTCGATCAAGAAGGGGACCCCAACCAGATCATCGCCGCCTTCGGCCTTGGTTACGCGTTTTAGTAATCTGCTTACTGAAAGGCTGGCGACGCCTCGTCGATCACCACGACGAGGCGTTTGGTGCCGGTGCCTTCGACGGGCGGGGAGCGGTGCGCCAGAAGTGGGTCGCCTTGGATAGGCCAGGCCTTACCTTTGAGGATGATGGGGCAACCCGTCCCTGCTTGCTCGACGATGTCAGGGTCTTGGCCGAACTCTGCCACGCCATATTCGGTACCTGGACCCGCGTATGTGCAGATAAGGCGCGCGCGAATGGCGTCGCGGTGGAACTTTCGGCAGGCATTGTCGTCGACGATCTCGACACGGAGGATGATCTTGTCCGTATCGAGAAGCTTCGCCACTTTTTGGGCCAGCGCGTGAACGTCCTCAGCCAACCATCGTTCCGCGGGGCCTATCTCTTGGCCCCAAGCCTGGAAGAGACCGAGCATGCCCTCACCGGCGCCGTTGGCCGGTAGCCAAAGGCGTTGGCTCATCGAACGGTCGAGAGCCATCTTCAGGAGAGCGTCGGTGACAAAGGACGGGAGGGCGCGCTGAAGAAGAACGCCGTCCGTCGGTCCACTGAATGCAGCGCCCATGGTGCAGAGCGAAGTCACCGTTTGCATCGACACGGCTGCGCTTGCCGGAACCTCCAAGACCGCCCCGCCCGTCGCTTCACGGGCCGGAGCGGGATCGTTATTCGCTGGGCTGGGGTGGTGCGAACTCACGCGAACCTGACCGGGCGAACTAGGCAGCCACCTCGCCTCGCCGCCATTGTGGGAACGGATCGGGCATAGCGGCTGGTTCGTGGACGGAGTAGCTGCCGTCATCGGGTACCAAGGCCGCATCGAGGCGCGCTGTCAGTGCAGGCCAATCGATGCCCGCGCCGATGAAGACGATTTCCTGGCGGCGATCGCCGTAGGTGTCTTCCCAATGGCCGCCGATATATTCATCGAACACCTCGCCATCGGGCCAGCGCTCACGCGGTACAGCGGCCCACCAGGTACCCATCGGCTCCACTGACGAGAGAGCGCCCGCAAGCGAAAACTCAGCCACCCAATCAGGGCGTGTCGCTATCCAGAAGTGACCCTTGGCGCGGATCACACCCGGCATTTCGCCGTTCAGAAGCTTGTGAATGGCATCAGGCTGGAACGGGCGTCGTGCCCGATAGACGTAGGACGTTACGCCATATTCTTCGGTCTCTGGCGTATGGTCAGCATACCCATAAAGCTCTTTGGCCCACATGGGGTGCTTGTGTGCCTCTTCAAAGTCAAAGAGACCGGTGGCGAGAATTTCGTCGGTGGCCACCTCGGAATA
>JABSRH010000142.1 GCA_013215175.1 Parvularculaceae bacterium
TGCTTCGCTTCATCCAACAGTAAAACACGGTGCCAACGACCCGGGCCAAATTCATTGGTTCGGGTACTGGCGTATGATCACAAGAGGGCGCCTGCAATCACTCCCCTTCGGCAAGGTAGCACCGGTATCCCGACGTTCGTCTTGGCGTAATCAATATCGCATAAAGACTTGGTTGGTGTCATCTGATGCGTTCAATGAGCGTCCGTTTCTCGCCCAAGAAAGTCGCTGATAACACTCATCCTAGACCGCTATTGGCGACTACTCCGTCATATTGATTGGGTATTGACCCTAGCCTCCTCCCGCCTGCTCCACAGCCCAAGCTTGATAACCAGCAGAAGCCTCGGCGCTCAGAACCAGCACTTCAGGGGTGTCGTAGGGGTGGAGCGCTTCGATACGCTCTTGCAGGCGACCCGCCGATGCGTGAGGCGTTTTGCAGTCGAGGCGCACCTCGGGCTCCTGCTGCAGGCCTTCCCAGCGGTAGACGCTTTCGATGGCGGTGAGCTGGACGCAGGCCGCTAAGCGTTCCTCCACCAACGCCCGCGCTAGGGCCCTCGCCTCCTCCAATGTGGAAACCGTGGTGATCACCAACGCGATTGTCATGGCTTGCTCCGCTTGAAGTCCTGAGGCCGAACGAGTACATGCCCGGCCTCTTCCAAACACAAGGTAGGTTCACGCGAATGAGCGAGACAAACGGCCAAGCGCCGGACGAAGCCCCCCGCCAAGACGATCAAACCGCCGACGCTGCTGCCCCAGCTGAAGAGTTTGAGATCCCAGCCCACCTCACCGATGAGGCGCTGGACGGCCACAAAATCAAGGAAATCGCCGAGCAGCGCATCGCTGAACTCGAAGCGGAGCTGGCCGGCGAGAAAGATCGCCTGCTGCGCCTGGCGGCGGACCTTGAGAACACACGCCGCCGCGCTGATCGCGAAAAGCAGGAGACGGCGAAATACGCCATCACCAACTTTGCGCGGGATCTTCTGTCGGTGGCCGACAACTTCAACCGCGCGCTGGAATTGGCACCTGAGGATCCCTCGCAGATGGATCCGGACGGCTTCCGCGGCTTGATCAACGGCGTCCGGATGACCGAGAAGGAGCTGCTGACCGTGTTTGAGCGTCACGGCATCCAACGCGTCAGCCCTGCTGGTGAGAAGTTCGACCCGAACATCCACCAGGCCATCGCTCAGGTCCCAGGCAATGGCGAGCCTAAGGACCACGTGGTCGACGTGGCTGCCCCCGGCTTTGTGGTGGGCGATCGCGTCATTCGCGCGGCCATGGTCACTGTATCCACCGGTGCTGGCGCCGCACCCGCGGCCGCCGCTGAAGGCGACGCTTAATCGTTAAAAATTTAGCGAAAGCCATCTAATATCAGCCTGTTGGCTTGATCATCTCGCGGGCGAACGCTTTAACCTCCTGAGTAGTGTATTCAGGGGGTTCCTTCGTGTTTCTATCTATGCTCGCCGCAGCAACAGTTGCCGCCGCGCCCGCCACCGATTTTGACGCAGCAGCCGCATTCGGCGCTATGCCCCTATTTCGCAGCATTCAGGTCTCACCCAACGGTGAGATGCTAGCCGCCGTCGTTCGTAGCGGCGGCCGTAGCGGCCTCGCGGTCATCGATATCACCGAAGGGGTCGGCTTCAAGCGGTTCGTCGAAGACAGCGATGCCCTGAAGGTCGGCAAGTTCTTTTGGAAAGCCGACGACCGACTGGTCTTCTCCGCTCGGATTCCAGGCAACCGCTATGGCACGCCCGTGGTCGAGACCCGGATGTTCAGCATGGAACCTGAAGGGAAAGGCATTCGATCTCTGTATCGCGAGTCCACCCGTAATACGGGCCTACCGCCGCAGATCCAGGACGACGTCGTCTCATGGCTGCCGAATGACCCGCAGAACATCTACGTCCAATATCTGGGGCAAGGCACCAACACGACAAACGTGATGCGCATGCGCGTTGACAATCCAACACGCCATCGCGTGGTGGAGGCGAACCGCAAGGGTGCCTTCGACTGGATGGCCGATCGCGACGGCAATGTCCGCGTCGTGAACAGTTTGCGAAACGAAAAAACTCGCATGCTCCATGTCAAAACGCCGGATGGAAAATGGAAAGATATTTCCCATCGCATCGCACCAGGACAACCCAACTTTCGCATCGTAGGACTCGATCCTGATCAGGACACGGTGTACATCACATCGGATCACGCGACCGATACCATGGCGCTCTATCCCTACTCCGTGACCAATGATGTGATAGGCGAGCTGCTCTTCAGCCATCCTACCTCCGATGTGTACGGCATAAGTCTTAGTCCGAAGAATGGACGCCTAATCGGTGCCCGCTATGCTGAAGAATCTCCGGTTACGCATTGGTTCGGCAACTCTTTGCCGAAGAAACTGATCAAAGCCATCGGCGATGCCACAGATGCGGATTACGTCAGCTTTCACAACCTGAACATGACTGGCGACGCCGCGATCCTTTCGGTCTCGAACGGCATCAGACCGAGCCAATATGTGATGTTCACCATCTCGTCGGGCGAGATGTTCTATCTGCCCCAGCAATATCCCGACCTTGCTGGCGTCGATATGGGTGAGGTGATCAGTGTAGAGTATAAAGCACGGGATGGCCTCACGATCCCCGCTTTTGTGACGCTGCCGCCGGGCATCAAGAGCCTCGAGGACGCGAAAAACCTTCCCTTTGCGATCAATCCGCATGGCGGACCGACATCGAGGGATTTCGCGGGCTTCGATTGGCTCGCCCAATACCTCGCGAGCCAGGGCTACGGCGTTCTGCAAATGAATTTTCGGGGTTCTGACGGTTACGGGGCTGAGTTCAAATCGGCTGGTAACCGCGAATGGGGCCAAGCCATGCAGGATGACATCTCTGATGGGGCGCAATGGTTGATTGACCAAGGGAGTGCACACCCTGACAAGACGATGATCATCGGCGGTTCCTATGGCGGCTATGCGGCCCTCATGGGCGCGGTGAAGACACCTGATCTCTTTAGCTGTGCGGTGTCTCTTAACGGCGTCAGCGACTTGCCCGCCCTGATTTCCCACGAGGCCGAGTTCGTGAACGGCAGCTATGCAACGCGCCACATTGGTCGGCTTTGGAAAGACCGTGTCATGCTACGCGAAAACTCGCCCGCGCGACGCGCCGAAGACGTTCAAATCCCTGTGCTGATTGTCCACGGAGAGAAAGATCGCGTGGTGCCGCTCAACCAAGGCCAACGCATGGCGCGAGCTCTGGAGCGCGCTGACAAAGACGTCCGCTTCGTCGAACTGGATGAGGGGTCCCACTACCTCGACGTCAACGACAACCGCGTCACGTTCTTGCGCGAACTGGAAGCGTTCCTGCCACGCTGTCAGTAGGCTCCTCTCGCCGTTGACAAGATTGCTGAGGCTCCGGCAGAGTCCGACCGTCAACGTTGTCATGAATTGTCGCTGTGCCGCTTCATCGTTTGCTTTCCCTGAGTTGTTTGCTTGTCGCAGCTGCCAGCTGCGGGGAACAGACACCGCTTGTCGTCGAGGCTGAGTGCGACACGTCCCAACAGATCGGCGAGTTTGAGACAGGCCGCGACCTCTTTCTGGCTCACTTCGATGTCAAAACCGATGTCGATGACCTTCACGCGGCGGCGGCCGTGGCAACCTTTCTCCGTGATCCTCGCTTTGCTTGCGTTGAGTATAGAGCCATCGCCGGGACCTACGGAACGCAGGAAGGCGACTATGTGGAGGGGCCGAATGTCTTTGAGCTCGGCTTTGGGCAGCGTTGGCATGATGCCCATCACGACAGAGCGACTGCACTGCTCGAGGTGACGACCGCGGTGAGGCGTACACTGAATGCCGGTGGCGACGTCTGGATCATGGAGGGAGGCCAGTCTGACTTCACCCACGATGTGATGATGGAGATAAAGGGCGCCACACCTGGCATTGACCTCAAGCGGTTTCATGTTGTTCAGCACTCAGATTGGAACGAAGGAACCACAACGCCGGAAAAGCTGGCCTGGGTGAAGGAACAATCCGACTACCGAAAGATCGCCGATGGGAACTTCAGCACCAACGGCACGCCCAACTACAACACGCCCGATCGGGCCGACTGGGGCCGAGTTCTAGCGGATCCTACCGTAGGCACCCTGTGGCTCGAGGCCAAAACCATCGGCGAACGACACAATGGCGACGGCTATCTCAACCCGTCGATTGCGGCTGGTGGCTTTGATTTCTCCGACACCGCCGAGGCGTCCCACATCTTTGGGTTCCAAGATCAAGCAGACGCCAGCGCCTTCTTTGACGCGTTCTTGGGGACGGAAACACAGGACGAGTGAACACACGCGCTTGTATTGCCTGCCCTCGCCAAGAGCGGCACGCAGGACTAGGCTCGCCTCATGTTCAGTTTTTTATCGCGCACGTGGGTGATGGTCGGTCTGTTGATCGCCGTGATCGCTCTAGGGTTTTCGTTCTCGTTGGTGGAGACAGCCGTGGGCGGCGGTTTGTTGGACCTGTTGGGCACAGGCGCTGAGGCCAAGGCCCGGCTGGCCGAGATGTCGGCGGAGCAAAAGACCGCGCACCTCTGGGTGACGCTGATCATCGATACGCTTTACCCGCTGGCCAACGGCGGCTTGCTCGCAGGGCTGATCTGGCGCTTTGCCGGAGGCATGCGTCGCGGGTTCGTCCTGGCGCCAGCGGCTTTCGTCCTGTGCGATCTCAGCGAGAACACAGTGCAAATGATCGCGCTGCTCGGAAACGAAGCCCTACTGGGTCTTAAAGATGTTCTCACGCCAGCGAAGTTTGGGCTCTTCGCCCTGTCGGCAGGATTGGTTCTGGTGAGCGTTGTTCTGGCTGTGGTGCGTCGGATCAGGAACCCCGCCTCTAACCGCTCGTAAACAGCTGCTTCCGGGCGGCTTTTTTGTGCCTGCTCAACCCTGCGACGAAGAGTTTCTGCACATCACGTAAGAACCGTTGCATTCGGCCGCGTTCTTCACCACATCCTTCGCGTCGCGCGGCGCATGACCGCGCGCTTTCATATGTCCAATAGGGGACGCCCCGTCGGAGGCTTCAGTTCGAAGGTCCGGCACCGCGACCCGCTTCAAAGGAGACTGAACCTATGGCGAAAGTCATCGGTATTGACCTTGGTACCACCAACTCGTGCGTCGCTGTCATGGAAGGCGGCGAGAGCAAAGTTATTGAAAACGCAGAAGGCCTTCGGACAACCCCATCGGTTGTGGCCTTCAACGATGACGGCGAGCGTCTGATCGGCCAACCGGCTGTCCGCCAAGCTGTCACCAACCCTGAGAACACCTTCTTCGCTATCAAGCGCCTGATCGGCCGCCAGTTCGCGGATCCGACGGTCAAGAAAGACCAAGGCATGGTCCCATACGCCATCGTCAAAGGCGACAACGGCGACGCTTGGGTCGAAAGCAAGGGCGAAACCTACGCGCCATCGCAGATCTCGGCTTTCGTCCTGCAGAAGATGAAAGAGACGGCAGAGCGCTATCTCGGCGAAACCGTCGAGCAAGCTGTGATCACGGTGCCAGCGTACTTTAACGACGCCCAGCGCCAGGCCACCAAAGACGCCGGCAAGATCGCTGGCCTCGAAGTCCTCCGCATCATCAACGAGCCGACGGCAGCTGCTCTGGCCTATGGCCTCGACAAGTCCGACTCGAAGACGATCGCGGTCTACGACCTTGGCGGTGGTACGTTCGACGTCTCGATCCTCGAGATCGGTGACGGCGTGTTCGAAGTGAAATCCACCAACGGTGACACGTTCCTCGGCGGTGAAGACTTTGACCTGCGCATCGTCGACTACCTCGCGGACGAGTTCAAAAAAGATAACTCGATGGATCTGCGCCAGGACAAACTGGCCCTGCAACGCCTGAAAGAAGAAGCCGAGAAGGCAAAGAAAGAGCTGTCGTCTGCCTCGCAGTACGAAGTGAACCTGCCTTACATCACGGCCGACGCCACGGGTCCGAAGCACCTCAACGTCAAGCTGACCCGCGCCAAGTTCGAGTCGCTGGTTGAGGACCTCGTCAAGCGCACCATCGAGCCGATGAAAGCCGCGCTGAAAGACGCGGGCCTGACCCAGTCGGACATCGGCGAAGTCGTTCTCGTCGGCGGCATGACCCGCATGCCGAAGATCCAAGAGACCGTGAAAAACTTCTTCGGCAAAGAGCCGCACCAAGGTGTGAACCCTGATGAAGTTGTGGCCCGCGGTGCTGCGATCCAGGCCGGCGTTCTGCAGGGCGACGTCAAAGACGTCCTCCTCCTTGACGTGACGCCTCTCAGCTTGGGTATTGAAACCCTCGGCGGTGTCTTCACGCGCCTGATCGATCGCAACACGACGATCCCGACGAAGAAGTCGCAAGTCTTCTCCACCGCTGAAGACAACCAGTCGGCTGTGACCATCCGCGTGGCTCAAGGTGAACGCGAGATGGCTTCGGACAACAAGGCGCTTGGCCAGTTCGACCTCGTCGGCATCCCGCCAGCCCCTCGCGGTGTGCCGCAAGTGGAAGTGACCTTCGACATCGACGCCAACGGCCTCGTCAACGTGTCGGCGAAAGACAAAGCGACGGGCAAAGAGCAATCGATCCGTATTCAAGCCTCGGGTGGTCTCAGCGACGCTGACATCGAGCAAATGGTGAAAGACGCCGAAGCCAACGCTGATGCTGACAAGGCGCGCCGCGAACTGGTGGAAGCCAAGAACCAAGGCGAGAGCCTCGCGCACTCCACCGAGAGCTCGCTCAAAGAGCACGGCGATAAGATCGCTGACGCTGAGAAGACGGCCATCGAAGACGCCATCGCAGCTGTCCGCGAAGCGCTCGAAAAAGAAGACGTCACCGCTGACGAGATGAACGAGAAGGTTCAGGCTCTGGCGACGGCGTCGATGAAACTCGGCGAAGCCATCTACGGCCAAGGCAACGACGATGCAGAGGCCCAAGCTGCCGCTGCGGATGCCGCCGCCGACGCCGCTCAGGACGCTGAAATCGTGGACGCCGACTTCGAAGAAGTCGACGGCGACGAGAAGAAGTAACAGTGTCAGAGAAGAGCGCGCCTGGCGGGCTCTTCCCTTTTGCACTCAATGCGCCCACTTTACGTCATCCCGGAAGGCCGGAGGCCTATCCGGGATCCATCGTTCAACATTACCGTTGATCGCTTAGGGACCAACTTGATGGTCCATGGGTCCCGGGTCTTCGCTTCACTCAGCCCGGGATGACGGGCGAGAAACGCAAGCGAGCGATGGCACAAGACTACTACCAACTCCTCGGCGTGGAGAAGAGCGCGGACCAGGCGGCGATCAAGTCAGCCTTCCGCAAGCTCGCCATGAAGTATCACCCCGACCGCAACCCGGGTGATGAAGAAGCCGAGATGAAGTTCAAGGAGATCGGCGAGGCCTACGAGGTCCTCTCCGACGAGCAGAAAAAGGCCGCCTACGACCGATTTGGCCATGCCGCGTTTCAACAAGGCGGTATGGGCAGTGCAGGCGGCGGCCAAGCGGGCGGCTTTGGCGGCGCTGGCGCTTTCTCCGATATCTTCGAAGACATTTTCGGCGACTTTATGGGCGGCGGCCAAGGCCGCGGTCGCGGCGGGCGCCAGCAGGCACAGCGCGGCGCTGACCTGAAATTCGACCTCGACATTACACTGCAAGAAGCCTTCAGCGGCACTGAGAAGGAGGTCACGATACCCTCCTCGGAAACTTGCGACGTGTGCGAAGGAACGGGTGCCAAGCCCGGCACAAAGCCCACCACCTGCGGCACCTGCGGTGGTGCCGGTCGCGTACGAGCGCAGCAGGGCGTCTTTACCGTGGAGCGCACCTGCCCGACCTGTCAGGGAACTGGCGAGATCATCGCTGAGCCTTGCATGAACTGTAATGGCCAAGGTCGCATTCGCAAGAACCGTACACTGCAGGTCGATGTGCCCGCCGGCGTTGAAGACGGCACGCGGATT
>JABSRH010000143.1 GCA_013215175.1 Parvularculaceae bacterium
TCAGACTCCCAGAACATGCGAGGGCCCCTGGCGCAGGCTCTAGCGAAAGGTTGAACGACTTCCGCTTTAGAGCGCAGACCAACTTTCGTGTTGTCGATTAGCGCCCGTTAACTGGCGCCTTACAGACCACAAGAGCCGCCCTCTCAAACCCCCTCCAACCTCCTCAACTGAGGTTCCGTCAGTAGGCGTTGCTCGGCGGGATCGTCCCGTGTTTCCCTCTCCAACCTGATGAGCTCGAGCTGGATTCTTGGGTAGGTTGCCTCTGCGAGGAGCTGGCTTGAAAGCTCGTGACCTGACTTGGCGGCGATATCGATAGGCCGTTGTCCGGTTTGGTCCTTGAGCTGAGGGTTGGCGCCGAGTTTGGTGAGCATGTGGTGTGCCGTGCGGGCGTTGCCGTAGAGGGCGGCGGCGTGGAGAGGGGTGGAGCCGTCTCGGATGGAGCGCACGTTGATCAGGCTGGGGTCCGCTTGGCAGACCTTGCTTAGCGCGGTGGCGTTGCCTTGGCGGGCATAGAAGTGGGCTTGTTCGGCTGGGCTCATGCGTTGTCTCCAAGGCTGGTGTTGACAATGTGGGATGGTAGATCGGCGCTGTTACCTCTGGTTAGAGTCTTAGCCTGCGCGCCCTCCTCCGTCAGTACAGTAAGCGTCGAAGCGTCAACGTTGAGCTTACCGAGGATCAGTTCATCGGTGTCAGGATCTTTGGCTAGCAACGTCGCGCAACTGTCTCCTGGTACGACGATGCCGGGCCCAAAGGCGGTGCGCTGATCCGTCAGGCCGTGTGGTTCTGGATCGGCGTGGGGATCACCGCCAGTCACATGCTGCCTTATAAACTTCACCAGACCGAAGGCGCGTCGTTCCAGCGGCTGCACGAGAACATACTCCCGTATGCCATCGTTGGTGCCGCTCAGTTCATAGAGACCTTCAGACAACGACCCTGTCTGAGGCCGCGCCCCAGCGAACTCACTCACGGTCAGTCCTAGCCGCTCAAGGTAGCCGTCGAGCTTGAAGCCGCCCGCAAGAACGGGGCTTCTCAGCTTGATGTAGAGGTCAAGCACCGCCCACACGGCATGGGCGCTATCTTTGCCGCCGAGGAAGTTTCTGAGGTTCCTTCCATGGAACGGGTGGCTCGCCTCGTCGGGTGACTGAACCCAAGCCTCTTGAAAGCCCTCGATCGGGTCTTTGGCATGGGTGCTGAGCAACGTGCTCACCACATGGTCCGCATACTTATGCACCCCGCCGGAGAAGCTTGCATAGTCGTCCATCACCGCGACCCGCAGCTGAGCCTTGTAGAAGACACTGTAGCGCCCCTCAGGCCTGAGGGACGCAAGATGTGCAGCCTGCGGCTGCGGCCCCCTCGATGTCTCGGCTTTGAGCCCCGCCAGCGGTGTCTCTCGATCACGCTCTCGTCCCTCGATGACATTCGTTGCGCTGCGCATGGTCTGTCGCTCCTCCAAGAGCAGTCTGGCGAGGCGCGGCTGCGCTTCCAACAGGACTTTGCAGCAACAAGGAGGTTTTCTCATGTCATTGAATGTCATCAACGGGTGCGCACGCGAGCGTTGCGCCGACGATCCCCATTGTCCCCATTGCGGAGGCGGCTACCGCGCGCCTTGTGACTGCGCCTTTGGCGGTGCCCAACTGGCGGTCTGGTCAGAGGGCTTTCCCCTCAAGCTGAAGAACACCACCTGCACAGATTACTACTGCGCCGCCGGCCAATAAGTCCGTATAGGATCTTATTCCTTGACTTTTCGATTGATCTGTAGTAGGAATATAATCTGACGTTCCCGCGATGAGCATACCACCAGGCGCTCTCGCGGCAACCACCAACCCAAAAACTCAAACGAAAGGAGGACTTCCATGTCCAACAACAACCAGCGGCCTGAGCCGCCCCTTGCCGTCCTGCGTGACGGCGCCATCAAAGCGTCCATCTGGGAGAACCAAGGCGAGAAAGGTGCCTACCTCACCACCAAGTTCGCCAAGACCTATGAGGACCGAGATGGCCAGGTGAAAGACACCGCTGCCTTCACGCAAAGTGTTCTCTTGAAAGTGTCGGAGCTGGCTCGCCAGGCGTACCACGAGAACAAAGCTTTGCGGGAGAGCTTCCAGCAAGACACTCCTCAACAGCAGACCGAGCCACAGGCGCAACAAGGCCAGCGTCGCCGGTGGGGTCGCGTTGCGGCTCGTCCTGGCGGAAGCCAGGGCCGGTAGGCAGTCAAGCGATGGATGGCCACCATCATCTTGATCAAGTCCCGGGCAGCTTGCCGCCTGTACCCTTTGATCGGTACCGAGAGCAGCTCTCGGGGCTTGATATCACCGAAGCGGAGGCGGACGCCTTCCTTCGGTCCCTGTGGGTGATCCTGCAGTCCTTCATTGATCTTGGGATATCTCTGCCCGGGCCCGATGAAACGCATGCGGATCACTCTCTTCCCATGATAGAGTCAGACCACCATGAGAAAGGAGACTGAATGAACCCACCCGCACGTCACCATCCCACGAGCCCGAAGAGCCAAGCCACCAAGGCGCTGCTTTATTGCCGCGTCTCCACCACCAAGCAGACCACCGAGGGCTCAGGCCTTCAGAGCCAAGAACTGCGTTGCCGGACTTATGCGGCTGAGAAGGGCTATGACGTCGAAGCGGTGTTCCCCGATGATGCCTCGGGCGCTGGGGACTATATGCACCGCCCCGGCATGGTGGCACTTCTTGGCTACTTAGATCGCTACCCTGGCCAGGATTATGTGGTGATCTTCGATGACCTGAAGCGCTTTGCCCGGGACACCGTCTTCCACTTGCAACTGCGCCATGCCCTGTCAGCGCGGGGCGCTCGGGTGGAGTGCCTCAACTTCACCTTTGACTACACGCCCGAAAGCCAGTTCGTGGAGACGGTGTTCGCCGCCCAAGGGCAGTTGGAACGCGAACAAAACCGCCGCCAAGTCATCCAGAAGATGAAGGCGCGGATCCAGGCGGGCTATTACTGCCGCTCCAAGCCTGTGGGCTACCGCTATGAGAAGGTCGAGGGCCATGGGCGCATGCTGGTGCCCGATGAGCCCAACGCCTCCCTCATACGGGAAGCCTTCGAAGGCTATGTCAGTGGACGGTTCGAAACCGCCGCCGAACTCGGCCGGCACCTCGCCAAGCAGCCAAGCTTCCCCAGCGCCACCAAGACCCATCGTGCGCTAGAGATCCTGAAGCGCCCGCTTTATGCCGGGTACGTCACGATCCCCCGTTGGGGCTTTGAGATGCATAAGGGCAAGCACCAACCCTTGATCAGCCTCGCCCTCTGGCAGGCGGCGCAGAAGAAGCTCGAGGGCCGCGCTTACCGATCCTTGCGCAGTGACCCGCATGAAGACTTTCCCTTGCGCAACTTTGTTGCTTGTGAGGGCTGTGGCCAGCCCATGACCGCGGGATGGTCCAAGGGGAAGACCAAGGCTTACGCCTATTATACCTGTCAGCAGAAGGGCTGCCTCTATCGCGGCAAGTCCATTGGCCGGGCCAAGATCGAGGACGCCTTCCAGAAGCTCATCACCTCCATGACCCCCAGGCCCGAACTCCTCGCGGTGGCCCGCACCATGTTCAGCGACCTCTGGAACCAGCGCCTTGAGCGCCATCACGAACAAGCTGCAGCGCGAGCTCAGCAGCTGACGGCCCTCAACAAGCAAATGGCCACCCTCATGAAGCGCCTGGTCACTGCCACCTCCGACGCCGTGGTCAGCGCCTACGAAACGGAAATCGGTAACATCGAGCTGGAAAAGCGTGTCCTCGAAGAGAAGGCCCAAACGGCGCTCGAACTCCCCGAAACCTTCGAGAAAACCTTCTCAGCCGCGATGACCTTCCTCGCAAACCCCTGGATCCTCTGGGACAAAGGCACCTTCGCCCACAAACGGCTGCTCCTCAGGCTCACCGTCCCAAGCCCCATCACCTACACAAGAGAAAACGGCTTCTTGAACACCAATTTATCATTGCCGTTCAACGCTTTAGGAAAAGATAGCATGCAAAACTTGCAAATGGTGCGGTCGAGAAGACTCGAACTTCCACGGGTTTTACCCCACAGCGACCTCAACGCTGCGCGTCTACCAATTCCGCCACGACCGCACTGTCACCGAGGCCGTAGCCTCGAGGCGAGCGCGCCCGGTAGCAAAGGAAACTAGACCGCGCAAGCGCCTCTTTGCGCCTTTTCTTCCGAGTTCTCCGTCGCCAGATAGAGCGGATGACCGACCCTCGTCCCAACCGCGCTGATGGCCCCGTTCTCTGGCGTCCCTGGGCAGGCTTTGCGCCCTACGATGTGACCAGCGAAGGCATGGAAACCTTGGCCGGCGAAATCCACGCTGGCGCCCAGGAACAAGTTTGGTTGCTCGAGCATCCACCGCTCTACACCGCCGGGACCAGCGCTAAGGTCGAGGATCTGCGCGAGCCAGAGCGGTTCCCAGTCTACGATAGCCCACGCGGTGGCCAATACACGTATCACGGCCCCGGCCAGCGGGTGGCTTATCTGATGCTCGACCTCTCCCGTCGCAAAAAGGATGTCCGCCGCTTCGTCCAGGATACCGAAGCCTGGCTGATCATGGCGCTGAGGCACTTGGGCGTGGAGAGTGGCATTCGTGATGGCCGCGTGGGTGTGTGGGTCGATCGTGGCGATGGGCGGGAAGATAAGATCGCCGCTATCGGCGTCCGCATCCGTCGCTGGGTAACTTTTCACGGCATCGCGCTGAATGTCTCTCCAGATCTGGAGCATTTCTCCGGCATCGTACCGTGCGGCATTGGCGAGGAGAACTTTGGCGTGACCAGCTTGGCCGACCTTGGCGTGAAGGCGACCATGGCCGATGTGGATGAGGCTTTGCGCATCGCGTTCGAAGAGATCTTCGGGCTGACAGAACTCCCCTCTCCGTGAGGCTAGCAGCTCTTCTCGCGCTGGTGCTGCTTGCGTTCTCGGGGAACTCCCTGCTGACGCGGGGCGCGCTTGATGGGGAGCTCATTAGTGCAGGGCTTTTCTCGCTGCTCCGCCTGGTCAGTGGTGGTGCTTGCCTGGCTTGCCTTGTGCTCCTGCAACGCGGCCGTCCCTGGCCCAAGGTTCAAGACGCAGGCGGCATGTTGGCACTGCTCGGCTACGTGGCAGCCTTCTCCTTTGCCTATGTGGCCCTCGGCGCAGGAGTCGGTGCCTTGATCCTGTTCGGCATGGTTCAAGTCACCACTATTGGCTGGAGCGTCGTTCGCAGGGAGCAGCTCACGACCCTTGCCATCGTTGGCGTTATCATCGCGGCAGGCGGTCTGGCCTGGTTGCTTCGTCCGGGGACAGAGAATGTGCCGCTGGCTTCAGCCCTCCTCATGGCCATCGCTGGTCTGTGTTGGGGAGCTTACACGCTGCTCGGCCGCGGTGCAGGCGATCCGACAGAGCGGACAGCGCGCAACTTCGTCGGCGCCTCTTTGCTTTGCCTGCCACTGCTAATTGTCCCGGGCACAGAGGCTCAGCCCCTTGGCATTGCCTATGCCTGCCTCTCCGGCGCCATCACATCCGGCTTAGGCTACGCACTATGGTACCGCGTGCTGCCCAACCTCAGCGCCATCACCGCTGGCGCAACCCAGCTGCTCGTGCCACCGGCCACCGTCATGCTCGCAGCGCTGTTGCTGGCCGAGCCAATCACAGTCGATCTCATCATCAGTGCCGTGATTATCCTAGGCGGTGTGGCGCTGACCTTCGTCAAGCGCGCATAAAAAAGGCCGCACACCCGAAGGCATACGGCCTTGAAATGTCGAACTGAAAGCGCGTTAGCGTTTCGAGAACTGGAAGCTCCGGCGGGCTTTCGCCTTACCGTATTTCTTACGTTCAACAGCACGGCTGTCGCGTGTCAGGAAGCCGCCCTTCTTGAGCACAGAGCGTAGGCCTGGCTCGTAATAGGTCAGGGCACGGCTGATACCGTGACGCACAGCACCCGCCTGGCCCGATGGACCCGAACCTTTGACGGTGCAGACAACGTCGAACTGGTCGAGGCGTTCAGCAGCTTCAAGCGGCTGGCGCAGAACCATCTGCAGAACTGGACGACCGAAATATTCCGTGTAGTCCTTTTTGTTCACCGTGATCTTGCCCGAACCAGGCTTGATCCACACGCGGGCCACAGCGGTCTTCCGCTTACCCGTTGCATAAGAACGGCCAAGTTCGTCAATCTTCGGCTCAGCGAGGATCACTTCTTCTTCAACGACGGCTTCGTCGCTCACGACACCCGCGTCTTGGGCGAGGTCTTTCAGGCTATCGAGGCCTTGGGTCTCACTCATGTCTTCAGAACTCCGTTAGCCGCGAGGCGTGTTTTTCGGGTTCAGCGCAGCGACGTCGATGGTCTCAGGCTGTTGCGCTTGGTGCGGATGATCAGGACCAGCATAGACATGCATGTTCTTGAACTGACGGCGAGCCAGAGGGCTCTCTTTCGGCAGCATGCGCTGCACAGCTTTCTCGAGCACGCGCTCAGGGAAGCGACCGTCGAGCACTTTGTCCGCCGTGCGGGACTTGATGCCGCCCGGATAGCCGGTGTGCCAGTAATAAGTCTGCTGAGTCCGCTTACGGCCGGTGAAGGCCACTTTCTCAGCGTTGATGACGATCACGTGGTCGCCGTCATCGACGTGCGGCGTGAAAGTCGGCAGGTGCTTGCCGCGCAGACGCATGGCGATGAATGAAGCGAGGCGACCCACGACGAGATTCTCGGCGTCGATCAGGATCCACTTCTTCTCCACGTCAGCGGGCTTGGTGTTGTAGGTGCGCGAAGCGTCGGTTTGCATCGCTCTCCCCTTCTGTCCAAGTGTGAAATGCGAAGCGCGGCCTCTCCAACAAATGCGTGTTTGTGTCAACACCCCCTAAAAAAGCTTTTGGGTGTCAGTTGCTTAGAAATGTGGTTTCATATTACCACAAACTGGAGAAGCCCTTTCGCAACCAAGGTTTTTTACGTGCTGGCCAAGGGCCTCCGGCTTCGCTTTTATGCGAACAGATCCCGGGCCCCGACTTCAGAGAGACCTATGAAACGCTTCCTCGCGACGACGTCGCTTACCGCTTTGCTATTGGCTGCTTGCGGGCAGTCCGACAATGCCACTGTTGATGAGACACCAGCGCCTCCAGCTGAGGAGACCATTGAGCTCCCAGGCGTACCGCAGGTGGAAATCGCTATCACCCTCGGCACCTTTGACGGCGATGTCACAGACCTGGCCGCCATCGAGGCCCGGCCGCTGGGTTTTCAAGGCCGGATCATGGTGCCTAACGGCCTAGCCGGGGTGCAAATGGTGCAGGTTGACGGTACCTTCCTTGGTATTCTGTCGCCCGTCACGCGTGCTGAGAACAAGGCTGCCACCCTCGTAGCGTCCAGCTACGCTTTTGGTGATAAGCCTCTCGCCCTGCAGTTCGTGCCAGAAGCTGATGGCCTCAGCCGCGTGGAGCTCTTGATCCTCGACGACCCCACCTCACAACCGGTCCGATCTTGGTCCCTTGATGAGAAGCTCCTGGACCTCTGCGTCACGCAAGGCGTTGGCGCCGTGGTCACCACACGCGGCCGGGTGGCCCGGTTCGACGTGAGCCCCGACGTGCCGCAAGGCCGCCCAATCCGCATCGCTGACGGCCTTGAGGGCGAACAACGCTGCCACGCCACCAAGAGCCACCTCCTCATCGACAACGGTTCGGAGCTTGTGGATGTGCTCGGCGAAGAGCCTGTGGTGGTCGAGGGTGTTCCTTCGGGTGCTGACGGTTACGCCGAAACCGCAGAAGGCCTCGTCGCTGTCTCGATTGAGGCAGGCCAATTGATGGTTGCAGGCAAGCCTGTTCAGCTTGTGAACGGCCGCGGGATTGTCATCCTCCCCGCTAGCATTCTTGTCGAAGGCGGTAACTTTGGCGGCATCCTCCGTGATGGGATGGTCGCCGTGCTGGACGAAAATCAGAAGCTGCACCTC
>JABSRH010000144.1 GCA_013215175.1 Parvularculaceae bacterium
AATTCCTTTGCCGGCGCGCGGGTGAATGGCCGGCAGGTGCCGAACCGAACAACGCTGAAGAACGGCGATCTGGTGTGGGTTCATACGGCGAAGGATGCGCCGATCACCACCGATTGGGAGCGCTATGTTGTTACCGGTTCAGCCAAGCTAGGGCTACGCAAGCGCATGAAGGCCGTGGCTGCGAAAGAGCAGCGCGCGCTTGGTGAGCGGATCATCCGAAATATTTTCTCTGTCCACGACGTGCCCTATTCGCGAGAAGCTGTGCGCGAGGCGGCCAAGCGCATGGGCTATAAAGGCATTCGCAGTTTGCTTGAGGCTGTGGGCCGCTTGGAAGTCGAAGACACACAGGTGCTCGACGAGGTCTACCCAAGTCTTCGTGAAACACAGCGGGGGCCAGGCAAGGCGATTGAGGCGGGTGCGGAGCATGATCGCCGGACGATCTCTATCGACGGCATCCATCGGGGTGCCTCGATAACCCTCGGTCCCTGCTGTTCGCCGTTGCCAGGTGAGCGCATCGTCGGGGTGGCGGATCACCTCGGTCGGGTGATGGTTCACCGGGTTGATTGTGATGTCTTAGCCGACCAGCGCGAAGCACACTGGATTGACTTAGCCTGGAAGAATGATCCGGACGCGTCGTTTGTGGTAGAGGTCGTGGTCACAGTGACCAATCGCACTGGCGCGCTTGGTCATATCGGCAATCTTCTGGCGAAGTATGAGACCGACGTTCACGACTTACGCGTCGAGAACCGCGAGGTTCAGTTCTCGGACTTGCGTCTGCAGATTGAGGTGACTGACTCGCGCCACCTCGCCAATGTTTTGACAGCTCTACGCGGCTCTGACTTCGTCGTCGCAGTCGAGCGTTCTGAAGGTATAAAATGATGCAAACGGATGATGTCTTGAAGGTATTTGAAGAGTGTGGTGCCCTGCTCAAAGGGCATTTCATTCTCTCTTCTGGTCGGCACGCTGACACCTATCTCAACAAAGCGCTTGTCAGCCGGTTCCCCGAGCCCACCGAGCGTTTGGGCCAAGCCTTGGCGGCGTTGATCAGCACGCTCGATGAAAAGCCAACGGCCGTGGTGGCGCCGGCGATGGGCGCGATCCTCTTCGGCTATGAGGTGGCACGAGCCATGGATTTGCCGTTCATGTACACGGAGCGTGAGAACGGTGAGTTCACTTTCCGCCGTGGCTTTGGGCTCGACCAGGGGCAGAAGGTCATCGTTGTTGAAGATATTGTGTCCACGGGTCTGTCGGCACGAGAATGCGTTGAGGCTGTGCGCCAAGCCGGCGGTGTACCTCTAGCGGTGGCGTGCTTGATCGATCGCTCAGGCGGGCAAGCTGAACTGGGCGTGCCGCTTCTTCCGTTGGCGGAGCTCTCAATTCCGACCTATGATCGCAGCGACCTCCCGGCGCACTTGGCGGACGTTCCAGCGGTGAAGCCAGGTAGCCGGGGGCTTGCATGACGAGCACCTTCGACGGCGCTGGCCTTCCTCGTGCAGAGGCCCTGATGAATGGCAATCCTGCGAAAGATGCGCCGCCTTGTCGGCTTGGCGTGAACATCGATCACGTGGCCACGATCCGGAATGCCCGAGGTGGTCCGCACCCTGATCCTGTACGTGCAGCGATGCTGGCGGAGGCTTGCGGTGCCGATGGCATCACAGCCCATTTGCGCGAGGACCGGCGGCATATCCGGGACGAGGACATGCAGCGGCTGAAGGATGAGATCGGCTTGCCCCTCAACTTCGAAATGGCCGCCACGCCGGAGATGGTGGAGATCGCTCTAGGTGTTGCTCCGCACGCGTGCTGCCTTGTTCCCGAGCGGCGCATGGAGCGCACGACAGAGGGCGGTCTCGATCTCGTGGCTCACCGCGCTGGCCTTGAGCCGGCCGTGGCGCGCTTGCGTGATGCAGGCATCCGCGTTTCACTATTCATTGATCCGGAGGAGGATCAAATTCGGATGGCGTCTGAGCTCGGGGCACCGGTGATCGAGCTTCACACAGGAACGTATGCTCACGCAGCGATGGCGACGGATAAGCAAGCGCTCATCGAGAGTTTTGAGGCCCTGAGGCGTGGCGCAGTCTTGGCTGCCGAGCTCGGTGTTGAAGTGCATGCTGGACATGGGCTGACGTTTTTTAACGTACAGAACATCGCAGCGCTGCCTGAAGTGCGTGAGCTGAATATTGGCCATTTCTTGATCGGCGAGGCTGTCTTCATGGGTCTCGACGGGGCGATCAAAGAAATGAAGAAGCTGATCAGCGATGCCCGTACGGGGATGCTGCTCTAGCATGAACGCACAAATCGGATTGTTCATTGGGCTGATGGTTGGCCTCGCGTTATCGAGCCAGGGCGCCATCAATGGCCGACTGGCTGGCCATCTTGGCGGAGCGTTGCCCGCCGCGGTCGTGAGTTTCTCGGTTGGTCTCTCGGCCTTGATCTTGGTCACCGTCTTGCTGCGCCAGCCTTGGCCGGGTCCCACAGGTGTGGCTGCGGCGCCGTGGTGGACGTTCTTGGGCGGTTTTCTTGGCGCTACCGTCGTCGCTTGCGCGGCTTATTTCGTGCCGCAGATCGGCGTGGCCACATGGGCTGCGGCCATCATCGCGGGGCAGCTGATCGGTGCCATGGTGATCGACCACAACGGATGGTTATCTGTACCCGTTCGATCGATGGACGTGACCCGCATCGCCGGTGCGCTGTGCCTGGCGCTGGGCGTCTATCTTGTTCAGCGGGGTGGCCGCTAACTCAGTGCTGAGAGGATCGCCTTAGCAGTTTGCTGCGGTTGATCGATTGGCATCCAGTGGGAGGCGTCCGGTAGTTCGATCGACGGGAGCGATGATTCCGCCAACCAGGCCTTCGATGAAGTGGGACAGTTCTTCGGGTTGTAGATGTAGCTCGCCTCTTGCGTAGCCAAAAGATCCTGACCCGGATGACGAGCGCTGCTGTACGCTCTCGCATCACAGCCGAGATCCCACAGCGCCGAAGGATCCGCCTTCTCCACCTCGCGTCGATATCGCGCGAGGATCGGGTCATCGAGGGCCATGTCATCTAGTCGAGAAAGAAAGGCCCCGCGGAAGGGTTCGGGACCATCGAAGTCCGCAGCCGTGCCCGAAAAGTAGGCGTCCTCTGCCGTGAGGTTACCCTCCAAGGAGAAGATCGTGGTGAGGGTCGAGCCGGGTGCGGCAACGGCTTTCGCAGCAACAATGGAGGCAACGGAGTGAGCAACGATGACCGCGCATTGGCGTGCTGCGGCCTCGCCTGCGACAACTTCGGCAAGGCTTTCCAGCGTGGTGGGCCGGGAGAGGGCGGGTGCGCCAAAGCCCGGCAAATCGAAGAACACGAGATCAAAGCTGTCGGCAAGGGGTGTCGATGCAAGCTTCGCGAACATGCTGGAATTGTCGCCGAACCCGGCAACGAACATCATGCTGGGCTTGTCGCTGATCGATCGCGTGGCCATGTCGCTCTCTTGCTGCAATGGTGGTGGCGTCGCCCTAGGCGGGTGTTTAGGGTCAGTCGAGCAACAAGACACCGCCCCGCAAGAGGCGAAGTGGATGGTACCCGATGATAATCGGAATTGGTTCGGACCTTTGCGACATTCGGCGGATTGAGAAGACGCTGGAAAACCATGGGGAGCGGTTCACACATCGCTGCTTCACGGAAATAGAGCGGGCTAAGTCGGACAAGAGACGCAACCGCGCCGCGAGCTATGCCAAGCGGTTCGCGGCCAAGGAAGCTTGCTCGAAGGCGTTGGGTACTGGCCTGAGCCAGGGCGTATTCTGGAAAGACATGGGCGTCGTCAACCTGCCCACCGGCGCGCCCACGTTCCAGCTGACGGGTGGTGCGAAGGAAAGACTGACCGTCCTGACGCCGCCCGGACACGAAATCCAAATCCATCTGACGATAACAGACGACTATCCGCTGGCGCAGGCTTTTGTCATCCTCTACGCGGTGAAGCGGGGTTAGAAGGAAACAGTTTTGATGAGCGATGCTGCTGAGAAAGAGCCGAACTCGGCTCTCGAAGAAACGCTGGACGTGCTGAAAACGGTGGGGATCGCCGTGGGCATCACCCTGTTCGTGCGGTTCTTCTTCATCCAACCCTTCAATATTCCTTCGGCGTCGATGGAGCCGACCTTGATGACGGGTGACTTCATCCTCGTCGATAAGATTGACTACGGTTATTCAAAGGCTTCGCTGATCTATCCTTTCACGCGCATGCCGATGGCTGGGCGGATGTTCTCG
The DNA here is from genome assembly GCA_013215175.1 of Parvularculaceae bacterium. Taxonomy (GTDB): domain Bacteria; phylum Pseudomonadota; class Alphaproteobacteria; order Caulobacterales; family Parvularculaceae; genus Parvularcula. The sequence continues at coordinate 4,231 of JABSRH010000144.1, forward strand.
GACACGCCGAACCGCGGCGAGATCGCGGTGTTCAAAAACTCTCGCGACAAGAACAAGGACTACATCAAGCGTGTAATTGGCCTGCCTGGCGACAAGGTTCAGGTGATCCAAGGAGTCCTGCATGTGAACGGCAAGCCGGTGACCCGGGAAGCTGTCGCTGAGCCGAACTTTACCTGCGAGCGCATCGGCGCCGGGGCGCGGCAGTATTACGAGACGCTGCCGGAGGGCGGTCCGACTTATCTCGTGCAAGAATGCGACGGCGACCGGTCGGCCTATGACAATACGGCGGTGCGTACCGTGCCCGAAGGCTATTATTTCGCCATGGGTGACAACCGTGACCGGTCGCTTGATAGCCGCTCGCCCGGTGTGTCCTTCATTCCGCACGATCAGCTCGTTGGTCGAGCGCGCCGCGTGGCTTTCTCGGTGGATGGCCAACGAGCCCGCCTCTGGGAAATTTGGAAGTGGCCGTTTGCCATCCGTTACGCCCGGATCGGCGATAAGGTCGAGTAGTGGCGCGTGCTGCTGCTGAGTTGGCCACGGTTGAGGCGGCCACCAGCTACACCTTCGAGAACAAAAAGCTGTTGGAAAGGGCGATGACCCATTCCAGCTTATCGTCGCAGAGCGGTGTGGACCTGGAGCGGCTCGAGTTTCTCGGGGACCGTGTTTTGGGTCTGCTGACCGCAGAGGCCTTGTGGCGTCGCTATCCCGAGATGGATGAGGGTCAGCTTGCGCCCCGCCTCAACCAATTGGTGCGCAAGGAGACCTGCGCCGATGCAGCTCGCCACTTTGGCCTGGGCCCAGCCATTCGCATGTCGGTCGGTGAAGAACGCAATGGGGGCCGCGATCGCAACTCGGTTCTCGGCGATGCGATGGAGTCGCTCTTGGGCGCACTCTACATCGACGGTGGCCTGGAGGCTGCGGTTAAGGTCTATGACCAATATTGGGGCCAGCGTTTTGATGCGATCGCCGACCAACATCTCGATCCCAAAACAGCCCTCCAAGAATGGGCTCAAGCTGAGGGTCACGGCACGCCAACCTACCGGGATGTTGATCGTTCGGGCCCAGATCATGCACCGGAGTTCACTATCGAGGTCCGTGCCGGCGGCCTCGATCCTGCGAGCGCGAAGGGTAAATCGAAACGCGATGCCCAGGGTGCTGCGGCACGCGAGATCCTGCTCCGTGAAGGGGTCTGGATCGCTCAAAAGGGCTGATTTTCGCTCACGATCTTCTGTGGCGTTTCTGTGAAAGTTTGCTATCTCGTCACACAGGGCAGACGATATTCCGAGTGAGCGAGCGGTGCGCGACGAGGACGATCAAATCAAGTGCGGCGTGGTCGCTGTGTTGGGGGCACCCAACGCTGGCAAATCGACGTTCGTCAACGAAATGGTTGGGGCGAAGGTCTCGATCGTGACGCACAAAGTGCAGACCACGCGAGCGCGGATCCGCGGCGTGGCGGTGCATGACCAAACCCAAATCGTTTACGTGGATACGCCCGGCATCTTCTCGCCGAAGCGGTCCTTGGACCGGGCGATGGTCACGGCGGCGTGGGACGCCGTCGCAGGCTCGGACGTTATCCTTCTGCTTGTGGACGCCCCGGCCTACCTGGCGACGATGAACGAAGGCGCCAGTGGGGCGGCGATGAAGTCGGCAGAAGACACCGACCGGATCATCGCTAGTCTCAAGCAAACAGGCCAAAAGGCGGTCCTGGTACTGAATAAGATTGACCGGATGCCGCGGCCGCCGCTCTTGCGCCTAGCCCAGGTACTCAACGACGAAGACATTTTCACCGAGACTTTCATGATCTCGGCGAAAAAGGCTCGCGGTACCGAGGACTTGCAGGGCTGGTTGGTGGAGCAAGCCCCGCCCGGGCCGCACCTCTACCCAGAAGATCAGTTGTCGGACATCAACGACAGAATGATGGCCGCCGAGGTCACGCGTGAGAAGCTCTTCCTGCGTTTACACGAGGAATTGCCTTATAGCCTCACAGTTGAGACGGATCGTTGGGAACGCACAAAGCGCGGTGAGCTGCGCTTGGAACAGACGATTTACGTTGATCGCGATAGCCAGAAGAAACTGGTGCTGGGCCATAAGGGCCGGACCATTGCCACGGTTGGGCAAACATCGCGTGAGGATATGCAGGAGATGTTCGGCGAAACCGTGCACCTCTTCCTCTACGTCAAAGTTCGCGAGGGCTGGGCCGACGATAAAGAGCGCATGCGGAATATGGGCCTCGAGGTCTAACGCGTGGAATGGCGCGATGAGGCGATCGTCCTCGCCAACAAAGCACAAGGCGAAAATCACAGCTTGCTGACGGTTTTTACACCTCAGCATGGGCGTGCCTCTGCGCTGGTCTATGGAGGACAGGGCAAGGGTAAGGCGCCGATCTTGCAGTGCGGCAACGGTCTGGATGTCGCTTGGCAGGGCAAAACGCCCGATAGCCTCGGCCACTTCGCCGTTAACTTGACCGAGCCGCGCGCTGCGGGACTGTTCAGTGAGCCGAAGGCTTTGGCTGCGCTAACGGCTACCGCGGAAGTCTTGTTGCACTGCTTGCCGGAGGGTGAGCGTGTGCCGGGCCTTTACGAGGCCACCGAGGTTTTGTTCGATACTTTCAGTGAGCGCATGATTTGGCCGATTATCTTGGCCAAGTGGGAACTGGGTCTCCTTCGGTCCCTGGGTATGGGATTAACGTTGGATCGTTGTGTTGCGACCGACACGCTGCTCGAAGATGGGGCAGCGCTTTGTTTCGTGTCGCCGAAATCTGGTGGTGCCGTTAGCTACGAGGCTGGCCTGCCGTACAAGGATAAGTTGTTTCCGCTGCCACCATTTCTCATCGATAGGGGTGAGCCGATGGAGGGCGACGTGAAGGCGGCCTTGGAGCTCACGGGGCACTTCATCAGCGCGCGTTTGCTAGAGCCAATTGGCCGGGCTTTGCCCGAGGCGCGCGAGCGTTTGCCGAAGCGACTCTGAAGCAGGGTGCGCTTTTCGGCTGTGTGCGTTAGACACCGCCAGTATGCTGCAAATCGGTCCTCATAGCGTTGACACCAAGGTGCTCCTGGCGCCCATGTCGGGCATCAGCGACTTGCCGTTTCGTCGGCAGGCGCAGGCCTTGGGCTGTCGGTACGTGGTGTCGGAAATGGTGGCGTCGCATGACCTCGCAGATGGCAGGCCCGACGTGGTCCTGCGGGCCGCGATGCAAGACGATGGCCTCCGAGTCATGCAGCTTGCTGGCCGCGAAGCCCATTGGATGGGCGAGGGCGCACGCATCGCGGAGGGCATGGGCGCCGACATCATCGACATCAATATGGGCTGCCCGGCGCGCAAGGTGACAGGCCTGTTGTCGGGCTCGGCATTGATGCGCGACCTCGATCACGCCGAGAGCTTGATCCGTGCGACTGTAGACGGTTGCTCGGTGCCGGTGACCCTCAAGATGCGCTTGGGTTGGGATTGGCAGAGCCTCAACGCGCCCGAGCTGGCGCAGCGGGCCGAGGCGGCTGGCGTTAAGATGTTGACCGTGCACGGGCGGACGCGCTGCGACTTCTACAAAGGTACGGCTAACTGGCGAGCTGTTGCTGATGTGGTGAAGGCGACGTCTCTGCCGCTTGTTGTGAATGGCGATATCGAGACGGTGGCC